>DASXUN010000003.1 GCA_036504815.1 Gemmatimonadaceae bacterium
CTCGCTGGTGAGCGGCCAGGTGCACTACTCGGGCATCCTCTACGAGAACGGCACCTTCGTGGACGACTGCCTGGTGTACTATCGCAGCAACGACCACGTGATGATGGTCGTGAACGCGTCGAACAAGGACAAGGACTTCGCCCACATCAGCAAGTACGTGGGCAAGTTCAACTGCAAGCTCGAGGACATCAGCGACTCGGTGGCACTGCTCGCGCTGCAGGGGCCGAAGGCGGAGGAGATCCTCGCGAAGTTGACCGACGCGGACCTCGGCGCCATCAAGTACTACCACTTCACCGACGGCAAGGTCGCCGGCGTGGGGCCGATGATCATCTCGCGCACCGGCTACACGGGCGAGGACGGCTTCGAGCTGTACCACGACGTGAAGGATGCCCAGAAGATCTGGGACGCCATCATGGCCACCGGCAAGGTGCAGGCGGTCGGGCTCGGCTGCCGCGACTCGCTGCGGCTCGAGATGGGGATGGCGCTGTACGGCAACGACATCGATGACACGGTGACGCCGCTCGAGGCCAATCTCGGCTGGCTCGTGAAGCTCAAGAAGGGCGACTTTGTAGGGAAGGCGGCGCTCGAGGCGCAGAAGGCGGCCGGCGTGCCGCGCAAGCTCGTGGGCTTCACCATCGCCGACAAGGCGTTCCCGCGGCACGGGTACCCGGTCTTCGTGAACGGCCAGCCGAGTGGCACGGTGTGCAGCGGCACGATGAGCCCGTCACTCGGGCTGCCCATCGGCACGTGCTATGTGCCGACGGCGCACGCGGCGGTGGGGAACCAGGTCGAGATCGAGCAGCGCGGCAAGCGGGTGACGGCGACGATCACGGAGATGCCGTTCTGGAAGCACGGAAGCCATAAGTAAGCGACGGTCGACGGCAGACGGTGGACGGTAGAGATGCCGCCCACCGTCTACCGTCTACCCTCTACCGTCCACCGTCCCTCTCCCCCCATGCGAGTCCTGATTACGCTCACGGACGTGGAACCAGCCGTCCGGTTGAATGCGATCCTGGAAGGCGTCCCCGACGTCGAGACGTTCGTCGTCTCGCCGATGGATGACCTGCCGGGCGCGGTGCAGCGCCACCGTCCCGATGTCATCGTCTTCTCGGGCGCGCTGCTCGATGCGCAGACGGTGGCGATCGTGCGCGACCAGCTCTGGCTGGGGACGGCGATGGTCGGCCTGGCGGACGTCGGGGATGCGGGGCTCGAACTGCGCCTCAAGCAGATTGGCTTCAGCGAGGTCATCACCAAGCCGGTCGCGCCGGAGGAGGTGGCCCAGACCGTGCGCCGTCTCCTCGACCGGCATCGCCTGGCGATGCTCACCGGGCTGTGGGGCGAGAGCGACGCCGTGCGTGAGGTGCTGGTGCAGGTGGAGCAGATGGCGCCGGTCACGAGCACGGTGCTGGTGGAGGGCGAAAGCGGGACGGGGAAGGAGCTCGTCGCGCGCGCCATTCACGCGCTCAGCCCGCGGCGCAACAAGCCCTTCATCGCGGTGAACGTGGGGGCGCTCCCCGAGACGCTGCTGGAGAGCGAGCTCTTCGGCCACGAGAAGGGGGCCTTCACCGGGGCGGCGGAACGTCGCATCGGGCGCTTCGAACTCGCGCACGGCGGCACGATCTTCCTCGACGAGATCGGCGAGATCCCGCAGAGCACGCAGGTGAAGCTGCTGCGCGTGCTCGAAGAGCGGCAGGTCACGCGGGTGGGGGGCACGCAGGCCATCCCGGTGGATGTGCGCGTCATCGCCGCCACCAACCGGGCGCTGCGGGAGCATGTGGCGCAGGGAGAGTTCCGCGCCGACCTGTATTATCGCCTGAACGTGCTGCGCATCTACCTGCCGCCGCTGCGCGAACGGCGCAGCGACATCGGGTTATTGGTGCGTCGTTTCGTGCACGAGTTCGCCACGCTGCACGAGCGCGAGTTCCACGGCATCAGCGGCGAGGCGATGGACGCGCTGGTGAACTACGCGTGGCCCGGAAACGTGCGCGAGCTGCGCAATCTGATGGAAAGCATGGTCGTGCTGGCGCACGGCCGAGAGATCGGGCTGGCGGACATCCCGCCGGGGATCCGGGAGGGCGGCGCCGACCGCCTGCTGCCGATCCCGGTGGGCGCGCTGCTGCGCGAGGGCGCCAAGGCGGACGGGCGCGAGCTCGAGTTCATCGTGCGTTCGCTGCTGGAGCTCAAGATGCAGGTCGAGGAGCTGCGCCGCCGGGTGGACGAGGAGCGGACCGTGCTCCAGCAGATGAGTGGCACCGACCCTCGGCTCGTGGCGAGCCTGGTGGGGGCGGGGCCGGGGATTGAGCCCCCCGGGCTGGCCCGTCCCAGCAACAGCGTGATGATCACTCCCGGGATGACGATGGCCGAAATCGAGCGCCTGGCCATCGAGGCCGCGTTGCGTGAAACGCGTGGTAATCGTCGAAAAGCAGCGGAAATCCTCGACATCGGCGAGCGGACGCTGTACCGCAAGCTGAAGGAGTACGGGGTTCCGGACGAGCTCGGCACGACGGAAGAATAGTCCGTCGGGGGCTGGCGGCTGGCCAAAAATTGAACAGTTTGAGGTCCGACCGGGGGCTCCAGCGTGGGTGCCCCCCGACGTCGGGCTTCGCGTGCCGGTAGGTGTATCGTTTTGTTGCAGTTTCCTTCGCGCGGGTGGTAGATGTGAGTCAGTCAGCGCATTCCGATGGCCATCCGGTGATTGCCGGGACGGTGCTGCCCCTGCAGCGCGCCGAGGAATTGTTGGCTACGTTACATAGCGTTATAAGCGTGCGGATCGTGCCGTCGGAGAGCGGCGGGGTGGACACGATTCACGTGCTGACGACGGGGGAGACGACGCCGAAGCAGATGGTGCGCAATGTCGAGAGCGCGCTGATGGCGCATCTCGGCATGCGGGTGGACCATCGGAAGGTGAGTGTGGCGACGACGTCGGCGCGGCCGACGCCGGGCGGCGGGATTTCGGGCGAGAGCGTGGCGGCGGCCCTGGCGGCGGCGCCGGTGCCGGCCGGGGCGGCGGCGAAGTCGGCGGCGGTGCCGCCGGGCCGGACGATGTATTTCGAGGACGTGGAGATCCGCGGCTCGCGGACGAAGGGCGTCGGGTGCAAGGTGACGCTGCGTCGCGGCGCGGAGGTGTTTGTGGGGGAAGCCGAGGGGTTCGAGAGCGATCGCAGCCGGGTGGATGTGGCGGCGCGCGCGACCCTGGCGGCGATCGCGAAGGTGGAGGGTGACGACCACCGGCTCAGCCTGGAGGGGAGCAAGGTGGTGGAGGCGTTTGAGCGCGAGTTCGTCTTCGTGGGCGTGACGGTGCGGATGGGGCGCGAGAGCGCGCTGATGACCGGGAGCGCCGAGGTGAAGGACAGCGCGGAGACGGCGGCGGTGCTGGCGGTGCTGGATGCGACAAACCGTTGGGTGGCGGGCCGGGCGGGTTAGGCCGGACTGTTGCGCGGCGGACAATAGAAGGTGGGGTTCCCGTTCCCGCTGAGCGAGAAGAGCTGAGCGGTACCGGTGCACTTGTGCACCATGAGCGAAGCCGACCCAAGCGGCAGCACGGTCTAGCGAGCGCTAGCCGTGACTCTGTGGAAGGGAGGTGAAACTCAAATGCTGTCAATCATGACGTGGTTCTTGGGCGCTCTGGCGGATACTCTGACTTGGGGCTAACGGAACTGGGCTGGGGACGGGACCCTCGCTTCACCTGGTACGCGATGTGAACTCGATAACGAGACGAACCCAACAGTATGTCTTGGCGGTCAGCGCGGTTACGCTGCTCGCCACGGTACTTGTCGTCCGTAGATCGAATGTTTGGGACCACGCAGACGCTATTGCGGCGGCCTTCTTCTTCGCCTTTGGTTTGCTGGCGCAATTTCTTGGCTACAGGCGCGGAGCTGGTAGGATTGGGACGATTGCGTTCCTTCCGTATCTCTCAATCGCCGCGCTTGCTCCCAATGGAGCCGCGCTTGCCTGCGTCGTGAGTTCCGTGACTATCACGGAGATTATCGCTCGGCGCGAACCCATAAAACTTCTTTTCAACGTCTCGCAACATCTACTCGCCGTTGCGCTAGCGATACTCGTCTATACCGCGCTCGGAGGCGAATCGTTGCTGAAGTCGCAACTGAACATCGTCGCGTTCATCGCGATGTTCGCGACTTACATGACGACAAATCGCTCAGTTGTAAGTGGCGTTCTTTCAATCGTAAACCGTACTGCATTCAGGCGAGAACTCTACGTCGCATCAAAAAGCACGCTCGTAAATGATGTACTGGCGTTTCCTCTTGTCTTGATCTTCGCCGTGATGTACGCCCGACTGGGCTATACGTGGTCCGCCCTGCTCGCGTTGCCGATGGTCGGTGTGAGGCAGCTGTATAAGACGGTCTTCGATCTTGAACGAATCAATGAAGAGCTGTTGCAGCTAATGGTCGCGGCCATCGAAGCTCGCGATCCGTACACTTCAGGGCACTCTCAGCGGGTTGCACGGTATAGTCGAGTGATCGCACGCTTGGCGGGCCTTAGTGCGCGTAAGGTTGAGCAGGTTGGCACGGCGGCGCTCCTACATGATGTTGGAAAGATCCATGAAGAATTCGCGCCGATCCTCAGAAAACCGGGTCGACTCAACGATGTGGAATTTGAGGTGATGAAGACCCACTCGGCTAAAGGCGCGACGCTAGTTGGGAAAGTTACGCACTTCTCTGAGCTCATTCCGATGGTGCGAGCACACCACGAAAAATGGTCTGGCAAGGGTTACCCGGATGGACTCGCTGGTGATGAGATTCCACTCGGCGCGCGCGTCATCACTATAGCGGACACAATTGACGCGATGACCACAGCGAGGCCCTATCGACCCGCGCGAACCCTAGACGAAGTGCGAGAAGAGATTTCACGGATGTCTGGGATTCAATTTGACCCACGACTCTGCGATGGGGTGCTAGAGGGGAATAAGTGGTCTGAGCTTTGCCTCGAAGTTGAGATCGCCGCGCGGGAGTTCCCTGCAGATGGCAGTCATGTGGACATGGAAGACGCTAGGTCGCAACGTCCGTCGATGGAGTTCCCGACGCACTGAGCCCAAGTAAGGCTGCCAAAGCTCCGGGAAGGGGCAGGGTATCGCGGCGGGCATGTCGCACATACCACTGAACAAACGCGACAGCTGCCTCCGAACCATGCACGCGCGTGATGCCATCCGCGTACGCAATGGCGATCACATCGGGTCCCGAGTGGCGAAATAGCTTGTCTCTGACTGCATCGATAGCGCTCAGACACTCGAGGATCACTGCAGTGTCTTGGTCATGTGATGCCACGAGCAACGCTGCAGCCATGCTCATGTACTGAGCGCGACGCCGACCCCTCGCAATGATCTCCGCGGGTCTACTTACTAGCGAACGAGCTTCGTCGAATCGACCTAGCAGACAGTAAGCAAGCGCGCGTGTATCCAACGCAGACTGCTGCCGAAAGGCGCCGCCCAGCACCTTCGGGTGATCCGTGACGTCGTGCGTCAACCTTATCGCCTCTTCGTAATCTCCGTAATCCAAGTGCACGCCCGCCATGAGGTCGGCGATCGTCGCACGGGCGTGAGGACGCTTGTGGCGATCCGCAATCTTCGCGGCTTGCGCGAGACGATCAAGCGCGACATTGAGCGATCCCATACGTCGCGCTGGGTAGTGGGCAAACTTGAGAGCGTTGATTACTTCGGCGTCGTCTTGCGACTCGCGTGCCGCGCGCAGCAAGCGACGCCCCGCCTCCTCCGCCTGATGCAATTCGCCAATCGCAGTCTCGTAGATCACCCGACCCTTGAGGAATGCAATCTGATCAAGGTTGGTCTGAGCACCGATTTCCCGCATGAGCTCGAAGAACCACGAGATGCCATCTGCATCTAGCCCATTGTCGGATGCTGCCATGCCGAGGACGGCAGATGCAAGACGAATGCTTGCGGAGAGTTGTTCGTCCGTCGCTAGATGGCGGAGTTGCGAGACCATGGTTGCCTCATCGGTTCCCAGCCACCACTCGGCGTTCAAGCGTGCAAGGTCGAGGCTGCCGATCTGATCCGGGGTCCAAGGCAGATCCAAGCTTCGCGTTCGCGCGATGGTGTCGAGCACGTCCGCCCAGACTTCCTCTGTCTGCTGCGCAAGCATTCTTCCTTGAAGCGCAGCATGGGTGGCGGCTGGACTAGATGCATACTCCACTGCGGCTTCATAGGCGTTGCTGGCGTCTGACGCCGCCCCGGTGCGCATCAAATACTCCGCACACCGCATCATCGTCGCATACGCCAGCTGCTTCTCGCCGCTCTCCTGGTACAAACGCGCCGCGTCCCAGTAGATCTCGATGCCGCCGTCCGACTGGGCGTCCGCCTCGAGCACCCGCGCCGCGCTGACCGCCAGGCTGCGAAAGACCCCGGCGGTCATCCCGTGCCGCACCCGCTCGGTCCACAGGTCGTGCGGCGCGAGCGGCTGCCCGGGCTCCGAGGGCAGCGCCAGCATGTCGTCCAGCTCCCCGAACGGCGTCACGAGCCACGGCGCCTCGACGCCGAGCACGCGCTCGACGCGCGGCAGCGTCGCATGCTGCCCAAGCAGCGCGCAGGCCTGCAGCAAGCGCAACGCGTCGCGCGACAGCGTGCGCACCTGCTCGTCGATCAGCGTCGCCAGGTCCGCGGGCATCGTCGGCGACTCGCGATGCGTCGTGTGCTGGTGCACGAGATGCCCGAGGAAGAGCGGGTTCCCGCCGCTCACCGCGCCAAGCCGCTGCGTCACCTCGTCGAACTCGCTCTCGCTCACCGTGCCGACCGACCGCGTGAACTCGCGCATCTCCTCGTCCGTCAGCGGGGCGATCCGCTCCTGCGCCGCCCCGAGCAGTCGCTGCGCTGCGCCGTCGTCGCGCGTCGGCACGCGGCGCGCCGACAGGATGACCGCGAGCTTGACGTGCGGCCGGCTCTCGAGCAGACGCGCCATCATCAGCAGGGTGATGGGGTCCGCCCACTGGGCATCGTCGACGAAGATCGCGAGCGGCG
Source organism: Gemmatimonadaceae bacterium (assembly GCA_036504815.1). Lineage (NCBI taxonomy): Bacteria > Pseudomonadati > Gemmatimonadota > Gemmatimonadia > Gemmatimonadales > Gemmatimonadaceae > Gemmatimonadaceae bacterium. Next base: position 6,986 of record DASXUN010000003.1, read on the forward strand.
CCTCGCCCAGCACCGCGTCCATCAGCTCGACCCACGACAGGTAGACGGCGTACTGCCGGCCGCGCGCCTCCTCGGGCTCCAGCGGCTCCTCCCCGGTGTCGGCGCGCCCCATCTGCCGCATGAGCGTCAGTGCATCGGGATCGGCGCCAAGCGCCCCGGGCGCTTCGAGCAGGTGCGGCAGCAACTCGGTGAGCAGCGCGAAGGGACGATCCTCGTACGACGGGCGCGCGCCGCCGGCCACGACGCACCAGCCGGCCATCCGCGCGGCGCGCGACATCTCGCGCAGCAAGCGCGACTTGCCGATCCCCGGCGGACCGACGAACCACTGCACCGTGGCCTCGCCGCCACGCGCCAAGGCGAGGATGTCCTGCGCCCGCGCCAGCAGGTCATGCCGCCCGATGAACGGCGCCGACGTGGCCGTGACGCGCCGCCCGGTCGTGTCGGTCAGCTCGGAGATCCGCCGGCGCAGCATCCGCGCGGGAAGGCCGATGACACGCGCCCGGTCGCCGATCTCCCGCAGGTACGTGTCGAGCACTTCGAGCGCGGCGTTCTTGGCGCCGACCATCGCCAGCGCCTCCGCGCGCGCGAGCGTCGCCTCCTCGTTCAGCGAGTCGCCCTGCAGGCACATCAGCGCCCAATGCTCCACCTCGCGCCACCGCCCCTCGCGACGCGCCAGCGCGATGCGGTGCAGCGTCGCCTGCCGATACTGCGCCGCGAGGCGCGCGCGCAGCTGGTCGAGCCACTCCGCGAGCCGGCTGCCATCGGCCGGCACAAATCCGGGCAGCACGCTCGCCACGCGCTCGATGTCCGCCGGCTCCGCGCAGAACGGCCAGTCGTGCCGCAGGACCGCCGTCAGGTCGCTGTCGACGACGTCGCGCTCGAGCCGCACGTCGTCGGTGCGATCATCGAGGTTCAGCCCCGCCTTCCGCAGGCGATAGAGCGCCTGCCGCAGCGAGTGCCGTCCCGCCGCGTCATCGCTTCCGGGCCAGAGCAGCTCGATCAGCTCCGCGCGCGCAATCCGCTCGCCGCAGCGCTGCGCGAGCAGCAAGGCCAGCGGGAACAGCATCCCGTGCTCAGGGACGAGCACGAGCGTGCCGAGCGTGACTTCCGCCCGGCCGAGTCCGCGAACGACGAGCTGGACCGCTTCGTCCTGAGCCATAGGAGGAATGGATGAGCCAGCGTCACAGCCGCGTCATTTTGCCTCGGGCCGAGGCGCGGCGACAGGGGGGAGTGCGCCCCGTCTACCGGAGATTCAGGATCTTCTCGACCCCGACGCCCTCGGCTTCCGCCTGGAAGTTGAGCACCAGGCGGTGGCGCAGCACGCTGAAGGCGATCGCGCGCACGTCGTCGAGATCGGCCACCGGCCGGCCGTCCATCGCCGCGCGCGCCTTCGCGCCGAGCACGAGATACTGCCCCGCGCGCGGGCCCGCGCCGAAGGCGATGTACTTGCGCACCATCTCGCTCGCCCCCGGCTCGCCGGGACGCGTGCTGCGCGCCAGTTCCACCGCAAACTTCACCACGCTCGGCGGCGCCGGCAGGCGGCGCACCAGCTTCTGCATCTCGCGAATCTCGTCGGCCCTGAGCACGGCGCGCAGCTCCTGCGCCCCCGCGCCCGTGGTGGTGCTGACGATCCGCTCCTCCTCGTCCTGCGTGGGATAGCCCACCCGCAGCTCGAACATGAAGCGGTCGAGCTGCGCCTCGGGGAGGTGGTACGTCCCTTCCTGCTCGATGGGGTTCTGCGTGGCGAGCACGAAGAACGGCTCCGGCAGCGGATACGTGTTGCCGGCCACCGTCACCGTGTGCTCCTGCATGGCCTGCAGCAGCGCGGCCTGCGTCTTTGGCGGCGCGCGATTGATCTCGTCGGCGAGGACGATGTTTCCGAAGACGGGGCCCTTGGAGAACTTGAACGAACGCTTGCCGGTGCCGTGGTCTTCCTCGAGCAGCTCGGTGCCGGTGATGTCGCTCGGCATCAGGTCGGGCGTGAACTGCACGCGCGAGAACTGCATGTCGAGCGTCTCGGCGATCGTCTGGATGAGCAGCGTCTTGGCGAGCCCGGGCACGCCGATGAGGAGGACGTGGCCGCCCGCGAGAATGGCCGAGACCATTGAGTCGACGATGTCGTGCTGGCCGATGATGCGGCGGCCGATTTCGTCGGCGATCTGCCGGTGCGCGACCTTGAGGCGGTCGAGGAGTTCTAAGTCGCGAGAGTCCGTCATCAGGGCGTGTGGTGCAGGGGCACAGGCACAGTGTGGTGCAGGGTGCAGGGAAAACTAGGGGCGCCGCATCCGTGTGGAAGGGCGCCCGATCAAATACGCAGTGGCGGGAAAATCGTTCAGCGCACGGCGAAGGTGACGCGCTGCTCCTGCGGGTAGTTCTGCGAGACGAGGCGCGCGACGGCGGTGTAGCGTCCCGGGGCGGGGGACTTCCACTCCTCGTTGAACGAGAGGGTGTCGTCGCTGCGCAGCACCTTGTTCTGGAAGGCGGCGGTGAAGAGCCGGCCGTCGCTCCAGCGCCAGACCTGGCGGCCATGCTCATCGAGGACGGCGATGTCGTGCGTCATCCCGTCCTTGAAATTCAGTTCGACCTTGCGATCGCCGCCGTTCGTGACGTGCAGCTGGAAATGGACGGCGTCATCGACGCGCACGTCGAGCGCGGAGGCGACGGCGGGGCCCTTCTTGTGTGCGGTGTGCGAGCCTGACGCCGACTCGTTGGTGCGCGAACGCGTGCACGCAAAGGCGAGCACCGCGATGACCAGCAACACGAAAGAGACGCGTCCGTTCATTCTCTTCGCCAAAGGGGCGAAATATTTGTGATCCCCGCTGTCAGGGATCTTCCATTTCCGCCGTTCAACTTACTGACACCTTGACGATCCGTCAAACGGCTGGTAACAGTCCAAGTCGCGGTGTGGTAGGCACTTGGTCAATCGGTCATCTTGACCGAGTGCAGCGCAGGTCAGACGCTGACACTGGCCCCGGATGTGTGCTTCCCGGCAAGGCGGGGGCGGGTGAGTTGTCCACGCGCTTCTGACGGGTCGGGATGTGCGCTATGAGAGGGAAACACCGGTTTCCCGCAGCGCGTTTCGCTTGCGAAAGATTTCACAAGCGGATAATCTTCAAGGCTGTGGCGAGTGATCCGAAGGAGACGCGAAAGCGTGCCGAAACCCTGTTGAATCAAGGGGCTTTCGGGTCCGGCCCGTTGACCCAGTTCATGGGGCTCGGGCTGCAGTTCGTGCTGTCGATCCTCCTCTTCCTCTACGTCGGGAAGTGGGTGGACGGGAAGCTCGGCACCTCGCCCTGGTTCATGATCCTCGGAGTCTTCACCGGCGCCACGGCGGCTTTCTACAGCATGTACCGCTCCCTGAAAGCAGTCGAACGTCGGCAAGAGGAACAGGACCGGCTGGAGAAAGAGGGAAAGTGAAGCGCATCCTCGCCTACGCGGGGCTGTCGCTCCTGCTGATCGTGGGGCTGGCCTGGCTGCTCGCTAAGCTATGGCCCGACCCGATGGCGCAGCAGGCGGTCTGGTTCTCGGCGGGCATCGCCCTCGGCATCCAGATCATCGGCTTTCTCTTCGTCCGCGTCATCGTGCCGGCGCACGTCATTGCCGGCTGGGGCGCGGGGATGCTGCTGCGGTTCCTGACCCTGGTACTTCACGCGCTGATCGGCGTGCGGCTCATGGGATTTCCTCCCGCGCCCGCCCTGCTGAGCCTGGCTGCGTTCTTCTTCGTTTCCACGCTGATCGAACCCGTCTTCCTCAAGCCATGAAGTCTGGATTCCTCGCCCTCGCGCTGACCGCTGCCGTGTACGCCGCGCCGTTGGCGGCGCAGGAGCCCGCGCCCGCCGCCCCGGCTGCGCCGTCGACCGATGTCATGCAGACGGTCGCCGACAAGCAGAATGAGAAGCTCCAGCACGGCGGCGCGATTGCGCCGGCCGAGGGGGCACCGGCACCGAAGGCCGAGGGTGCGGCGAGCGCGGAGAAGGCCGACATCATCACGCCCCACATCACCGACGGCAAGCATATGGAGCTGCCGTGGCTGAACGCGGCGCACGGCTTCGCGAAGGAAGTCACGCTGCCGTCGGGATGGCCGTCCTTCGACGTCCCGCTGCCGATCATCGGGCTGTTCCACGTGGACACGTCGCCCACCAAGCTGGTGGTGATGCTGTGGGTCGTCGCCGCGCTGCTCATCGTGGTGCTCGTGGGCGCGGCGCGGGCGCATCAGCGCCGCGCGGCCGAGGGGCTGCCACCCCGGGGGCTGGCTGGCGCGATCGAGGCGATGGTGCTGTACATCCGCAACGAAGTCATCCTCCCGAACGTCGGGCATCACGGCGAAGGCTTCGTGCCGTACCTGCTCACGATCTTCTTCTTCATCCTCTTCGCGAACCTGCTCGGCCTGATCCCGTACATGGCGACGGCCACGGGCAACATCGCGGTGACGGCGACGCTCGCCATCCTGACCTTCCTCGTGGTCGAGATCGCCGGCATGAAGGCGCTGGGCAAGGGCTACATCAACACGATCATCTTCTGGCCGCAGGACATGCCGTTGCTCATGCGGATTCCGATGTCGATCATCCTGAGCCCGGTGGAACTGCTCTCGAAGTTCACCAAGCCGTTCGCGCTGGCCATCCGTTTGTTCGCCAACATGACGGCGGGGCACATCGTGGTGCTGGCGCTCATCGGCCTGATCTTCACGTTCCAGAGCTGGGTCATTGCGCCGGTGCCGGTCGTGATGGCGGTGGCGATCATGCTGCTGGAGCTGATGGTGGCGCTGGTGCAGGCGTTCATCTTCACGCTCTTGAGTTCGGTGTTCATCGGCTTGGTGAGGGAGTCGCATCACTAGGCGACTGATGGCAGATGGCAGATGGCAGATGGCCGATGGCTGATGGGCGGGGCTGGCATCACCCACCAGTTCCGATGGTAGCCAGGCAACTACTGGCGAGTTCCGCTGGGCCCCGGGGTCCGTTGGCGGATGGTGGCGGGGAGACCCGTTGCGGGTGCTGACGCTGTACCACTTCACGAATCAGGAGTAACGACGATGATGTTCCCCCTGTTGCAGGCCGCTGCGGCCACCAAGGAGTACATGGGTGCGTGGGCGATGATGGGCGCCGGCATTGGCGCTGGTCTCGCCATCATCGGCGCCGGCCTGGGCATTGGCCGCGTCGGCGGTCAGGCCGTTGAGGGCATGGCCCGCCAGCCGGAAGTCGCCGCCAAGATCCAGACGGCCGCGCTGATCTTCGCCGCCTTCATCGAAGGCGCCGCGCTGTTCGCCGTGGTCGTGACGTTCCTTATCCAGAGCAAGTTCTAGGCAGCCTGGCGGCCCGCACGCCCCGGGGTGTGCGGGCCCGCCGACCCCTCCTCTCCTGACACCCAGTTCCCATGCGTTCCTTCTTGATCCGCGCCCTGACGCTCGTCGCCGTTGTCGCCATGCCGGCGTTCGCCAGCGAGGCGGAAGCCCCCAAGGGCGGCCTGCTGTCGCCGGCCGGCGGCCTGATGTTCTGGACGGTGCTGGTCTTTGCGATCCTCTTCTTCGTCCTCTCCAAGTTCGCGTTCAAGCCGATCCTCGCCGCCGTGGAAGGGCGCGAGCAGGAGCTGCGCGAGACGATGGACCAGGCGAAGGCCGATCGCGAGCTGGCCGCGCAGCTGCTCGCCGAGCAGAAGCAGCAGCTCGAAGCGGCCCGCGCGGACGCGCAGAAGATCATCGCCGACGGGCGCGCGACCGCCGAGAAGATGCGCGCCGACCTGATGGAGCACACGCGCACGCAGCAGGCCGACATGCTCGAGCGCGCCAAGCGCGACATCGAGTCCGAGAAGCAGGGCGCCATCGCCGAGCTGCGCCGCGAGGCGGTGGACCTGGCGATCGCCGGCGCGAGCAAGGTGATCGAGAAGAACCTCGACGACGCCTCCAACCGCGCGCTCGTCGACAAGTACCTCGCGGCCATCGGGTCCAAGTAATGCAGAGCTCCGCGATCTCCCGGAACTACGCCGACGCGCTGCTGACGCTGGCCACCAAGGAGAACGGCCGCGACAGCTTTGGCGCGTACATCAACGGCCTGGCCGATGTCCTGGAGCACGACCAGACGTTCCATCGCTTTCTCGCCGCGCCGCAGGTGAGCGAGGTGAAGAAGAACGAGGTGCTGGGCAAGGCGCTGGACGGCAAGGCGCCGGCGCTCTTCGTGCGCTTCCTCCAGAAGATGGTGTCGAACCGCCGGCAGATGCTCATCCGGGAGGTCGCGGAGGAGTACAACGACCTGCGCGACGAGCAGGAAGGGCGCGTGCACGCGCGCGTGACGGTGTCGCGCGAGATGAGCGACGCCGACCGCGACGCGCTGGCCGCGTCGCTCACGCAGGCGATCGGCAAGACGGTGGTGCCGCACCTCCACGTCAACCCGGCCATCCTCGGCGGCGTCATCGTGCGCATCGGCGACACGGTGATGGACGGGTCGGTGCGGCGGAGGCTCTCCGTGCTCAAGGCGGGGATGACTCGCTAGGACCCTGGTGCAGGGGCACGGAGCAGGGTGTGGTGCACAGGAGGGGGAGATTGAATGGGGGCGGCCGCTGGCCGCCCCTTTGTTATTCAACCGCGTCGACTGTCGGCGCGCGTCGGGGGGCGGCATCTTTGCATAGAGGATGGCCGCATGGAGGGCCGGCATGCGCATGGGATGGGTGGCGGTGATGGCGATGGGAGCGGTGACACTCGGCGCGCAGTCACCGCGGGCGGTGACAGTGCGCGTGACGACGTCGGGCGGTCAGCCGGTGCCGTATGCCCTGCTATCGGTGGATGGGACGCCCGATCGCATCGCCGACGCGCGCGGCGGCGTGACGCTTGTGCTCCCGGCGCGCGATTCCGTGCGGGTGTCGGCGCGGCGCATCGGCTTCCGGCCGCTCGACGGCTGGGCGCGGCGGGCGGCGAGCGACGACGCATTCGAGGCGACGATGATGCCGATCGCGGCCACGATGGATACGATCCGCGTGATCGCGGCGATGGTCACGCCACTGTCCAAGACGGGGTTCTACGACCGCGTGGAGCGCGTGCAGAAGAGCGCGATGCTGGGCGAGTTCATCACGCCGGAGGAACTGGGAGCGAAGAACTATTCGCGACTCTCGGAGATCATGCAGGGGCGGCAGTACAGTCACATCGCCATGAAGAATTCAGGAGCGCGATCGCAGCCGGTGCTGCAGGGGCGTGGACGGTGTCCACTGAACATCGTCGTGGACGGGCATCCGGTGAAGAACACGATCCAGGACGAAGCGGTGAGCGGCGTGCCACTGTCGATTATGTCGCGCGGTTCGAGTCAGATCACCGGGGGAAATAATCCGATCGGCCTCGACGAGATCGTCGACGGACGGTCAATCATGGGAATCGAGATCTATCCGAGCACGGCGAATGCGCCCGCGGAGCTCATTCCGATGGCGTCGCGCGGCGGGTGCGGCCTGGTCGCCATCTGGACGGGGCCGCGAAAGTGAGGCGAGACGTTCGCGGGAAGGTGCGGGAGTTGGTCGCGTGCTGATGCGTCGTCGCTCTCGATGTGCACTGGTCGCCGCGCTTGCCGGTGCTGCGCTCGCCGCTACCGTGCTCCCGACACCAGTGCGCGCGCAATCGGTGCAGGGAACACTGCTGCGCGCCGACTCGATGCCGGCGGCCGGGGTGATCGTCGTTGCCACGCGCGGCGCGCGGGACAGCGTGCTGGCGCGCACGATGACCAACGGCAACGGCCGCTACCTGCTTACCCTCACGCCGGGCCCGGTGGCCCTGCGCGCGCTGCGCATAGGGCACCGGCCCCACGTCTTCGCGGAATTCACGGTGACGGCCGGGATGCGACGCGATGCGCGGACGGTGCTGCCCAACGATCCGATCGTGCTCGCGGCCGTCACGACGGAAGCGTCGTCGCGCTGCCGGCAGTCGGGGACGGCCGGCGCGAACGTGGCGACGGTCTTTGAGGAGGCGCGCAAGGCGCTGCTGGCGTCGACGCTCAAGTCGGGGGATGGTGATCCGCTCGCGCGGCTGAGCGTCTTCGAACAGGCGCGGTCGGTCGGCAATCGCGGGTACTCGCAACCCAAACTGGAATTCCAGGAAGGCGTGACGCTCAAGCCGTTCCAGAGCCTGAAGCCCGATTCGCTGGCGAAGGTGGGCTATATGGTGCTGGACCTCACCTCGGCGGAGTACTACGCACCCGACGCGGAGGTGCTGCTGTCGGAGTCGTTCACCAGCACGCACTGCCTTGGCCTCAGCGAGGGGAAGGACGCGACCGCGGGGCTGATCGGGCTGACGTTCCGCCCGCAGCAGCTCCGGCGGAATTACGTGGATGTCCGCGGCACGCTGTGGCTCGATCGCGCGACCAACGAACTGCGCCGCATGGAGTATTCGTACGACGGGCTGCCCATCACGATGCAGCGCGCGGACCCTGGCGGCGATGTGGAGTTCACGCGCCTCGCCGACGGCACGTGGTTCGTGAGCAAGTGGGAGATCCGGATGCCGCGGATGACGCTCTCACCGGGGACGCCGCAGCTGGTGGGGCTGTGGGTCAAAGGGGGCGAGGTCTGGTGGATTCGCCGCGGGCGATCGCTGTTGTATACCAATGGCCGCGACGAACCGGCGAAGGCCGAGCAAGTGGCGGCGACGGCGGCGGCCAGCGCGGAGCGTGACTCGGCGGCCGCGGACTTCGCGTGCACGCCGGCGAACCCCGGCGATCTCGGCGGACTGCTGGTGGGGACGGTGGTGGACGAACGCGGCGCGCCGCTTGCTGATGCAGTGGTCACGGTGGAGTGGAAGGGGAACTTCAACACCGCCGGACGCGGCATCACGTGGGAGATGCAGGGGTTGAGCGCGATCACCGGGCGTGACGGCACGTTCGGCATCTGCGGTGTGCCGACCGGCCAGATGCTGAGCGTGGCGGCGCAGTACGGCACGCGCAAGACGCCGAAGGCGGCGGTGCAGATTGCGCCCAGCATGCGCGTCGCGGCGCGGGTGGAACTTCGCGTGGTCGGCGTCCGGGGCAACGCGCCGGCGAAGGGTGTGGTCGTGCGCGTCCGCAGCGACGCCGGCGTCGCGATCGCGCACGCCCTGGTGGAAGTGGAAGGCGGGCGCGGGCGCGTGACGGACGACAGCGGGCGCGTCTTCCTGGATGCGGCGCCCGATACGCTGCGCATGGCCGTGCGACGGATCGGGCACGCGCCGTTCTCCGGCCGCATCGGTCGCACCGCGTCGGGCGAGTTTGCGGTGACGCTTCGACCGCTTGCGCAGACGCTCGCGGCGGTGCACGTGGTGGAGCGCGGCGTGAAGTCGCCGCTGGAGCTGTCCGGATTCTATGACCGGGTGCTGCGCGCGCAGCGTGGGGCGTTCAACGCCGACTTCATCACGCCCGAGGAATTGGAGACGCGTCGCGGGGCGCGCCCCAGCGACCTGTTCCAGGGGCGGCGGTTCGTGGCGCCGGCGCGCACGCCGGGGGGCAGGCCGCGGACGTTCCTGCAGGGACGAGGGCGCTGCAACATGACCGTCTACGTCGACGGACAGTTGCTGCGGCCGGATTCGCCGCGCGGCGTGATTGCCATTGACGAACAGCTCGACGCCAACGCGATCAGTGCAATCGAGATCTACGCGAGCGCGGCCAATGCGCCGGCCGAGCTGATTCCGCTGGTTGGCGCGGTGGAGGAAGCAGCGTGCGGGATTGTGGCGATTTGGACGGGATCAAGACGGTGAGGGGGGCGGGTTCTCCCGCGCCAAGCCCCCGCACTCCGCGCTCCGCCCCCCGCTCCCTGTCCTTTGTCTCTCCCGCGGGCCAATTTTCCTTCGCTATGGCCGACTCTCCCCTCAACCGTCGCGGTTTCTTCTCGCAGGGCCTGTCGCGCCTGCTGGGCGAGGTGGTGGATGCCGTGTCGCAGCGGGTGTCGCCGGTGCCGTATGTGCGGCCGCCGGGCGCCATCGCCGAGCCGGCGTTTCTCGCGGCGTGCACGCGATGCCGGGAGTGCGGGGCCGTCTGTCCGGCGCTCGCGATCCGGATGCTGCCTTCGACGCACGGGATCGCCGCCGGGACGCCGGTGCTGGAGGTGGATGACCGTGCCTGCATCATGTGCGCGGACATGCCCTGCGTGACGGCCTGCCCCACGGGCGCGCTGCTCGCGCCGAAGCAGGGCTGGGCCGACGTGAAGATGGCGGTGATCGGCATCGACGACCGGCGCTGCATCGCGTTTCAGGGCATCGAGTGCGGGGTCTGCACGCGAGTCTGTCCGGTGGGCGACGCGGCCATTCAATTGGATGACAAGGGGCGGCCGTTCATTGGCGCCGCCTGCACGGGGTGCGGCAAGTGCGTGACCGCGTGCGTGACGACACCCAGCGCGATGACCGCGCGACCCGCGAGGAACTGAGATGGACGGAAAGAGCCACGTGCAATTCGTGCCGAAACCGTGGGGGCACGAACTGATCTGGGCCCACACCGACCAGTATGTGGGCAAGGTGCTGCACATCAAGGCCGGCCAGGCGCTGAGCGTGCAGTACCACAACCAGAAGGACGAGACCATCCACCTGCTGCGCGGCGACATGATCTACCGCGTGGACTTCAGGGACGGACGCGGGCTCGTGGACGTGCCGTTCAGCGTGGGCGAGAGCTACCGCAACACGCCGGGCGTCATCCACCAGATGGAAGCGGTGACCGACTGCGATGTGCTCGAGGCCAGCACGCCGCACCTCGACGATGTCGTACGGCTGACCGACCGCTACGGTCGAGAGGGGACGAGCGCGCCATGAAGGTGATCATACCGCTGGCCGGCAAGGGGACGCGCCTGCGCCCCCACACGCACACCGTGCCGAAGCCGATGCTCAAGGTGGCGGGCAAGCCGGTGATGGACTACGTGCTCGACGACGTCCGCAGGCTGGGCGACGTGACCGAGGTCATCTACATCACCGGCCACCTGAAGGAGACCGTCGAGGCGCACGCGCGCGCGGCCTACGCCGACATGCCCGCGCGCTTCATCGAGCAGAAGGTGCAGGACGGCACCGCCGGCGCGGTCGCGCTCGCCAAGGCGTTCGTGCAGGAGCCGGTGCTCATCATCTTCGTGGACACGATCTTCGACGCGGACCTGGGCGTCATCAAGACGAGCCCCGACGATGGGATCATCTGGACCAAGGAAGTCGAGGACTACCAGCGCTTCGGCGTGGTGGTGACCGACGCCAATGGCCACATGACGAAGATCATCGAGAAACCGAAAACCCCGGTCTCGAAGCGGGCGAACATCGGGCTGTACTACATCCACGACTGGAAGCTGCTCTTCGAGGGGATCGACCAGGTGCTGACGGCGCCCAAGAACCAGGGCGAGTACTACCTGACCGACGCCTTCCAGTACATGATCGACCACGGGGCCAAGCTGAAGGTGCTCGACGTGCATGGCTGGTACGACGCGGGGAAGATCGACACCCTCCTCGATACCAACCGCGTGATGCTAGAGAAGGGACTCGCGCGGAAGCCGAAGGACCTCGAGGACTGCACCATTATCGAGCCGGTGTACATCGAGGACGGCGTGGTCGCGACGGGTTCGACCCTCGGGCCGAACGTCTGCGTGCTGGCGGGGTCCAAGCTGCTGAGTTGCACGGTGAGCCACACCCTAATTGGCGCGCAGAGCATGCTGGCGCGCTGCACGCTCACCAAGTCGCTGGTCGGCGACCGCGTGGTGCTCGAGGGGGTGCGGGGCGAGGTGACGGTGGGGGATGATGCTGAGGTGAGAAGCAGGGCTTAACAGCGACTCAGGATATGGAATCCGGATCAGGAATGCGGATTGCGATTCACGAAAGCGATGGACGATTCTACGGGGAGGGGACGATGCGTGGACTGCGAGTGATGGGGATGGGAATGCTGCTGGTGCCGGCGCTGCTGGTGGCGCAGGCGAAGCCGGCGCCGAAAGCGCCGAGCAAACCGGCGATGCCGCACGACATGAGCAAGATGGGCGCCGATACGGGCATGAAACATGACATGGCGGGAATGAAGCACGACATGTCCGCGATGGGGCAGGGGATGGGCATGGGCGACATGAAGAGCGGGTGGGCCGAACTCGATGCCTTCCACAGCCTGCTGATGTCGACGTGGCATCCGGCGCTGAAGGACAGCCTGACGATGGCGCGATCGCTGGCCCCGCAACTCGCGGCGAGCGCGGAGAAGTGGGCGAAGTCGAAGGGGCCGGCCGCGTGCGACAACGCGACGGCGCGCAAGGCGCTGCCGGGGATCGTCGCCGACGCGAAGACGTATGCGAAGGTCGTCGCCGACAAGGGCAACGATGCCGCCGTGAAGGCCGCCCTGAAGAAGGTGCATGACGGTTTTGAGATAGCGGGCAAGCCGTGCATGCAGGCCGCGATGAAGGTGAAGGGCGGGATGGGGATGGGCGCGATGATGGGACGGAAGACGGGTTGGAAGGAGTTCGACGCGCTGCACACGCTGGTGATGAACGTCTCGATGGCGGCGAACAAGGGCGACCTGAAGCCGGCGCGCGAGAAGGGCGCCGAACTCGCGAAGGCGGCGGACGCGTGGCAGGCATCGAAAGGCCCCGCATCGTGCGATAACGCCGCGGCGCGCAAGGGAATGCCGAAGGCAGTGGCCGACCTGAAGGCGATCGCCACCCTCGCCAGGAGCCAGGGCAATGACGACGCGCTCAAGGCGGCCATCAACCAGGCGCACGACTCGTTCCGGCCGGTCGCGCAGCCGTGCATGATGGGAGGGATGGCGAAGGCGTCCGACGCCAATAAGCCGGCGCCGGCAATGGATCACTCGAAGATGGACCACTCGAAGATGGTCCAGCCGCAGCCCAAGAAGCCGTAGCGCGCGGCCGTTCGGCATTGAACTCCGCCAACCTGACCACAGGTGCCGGTCACGTGAACGCCCCGCTGGCCCGTCGGCCGGCGGGGCGTCTCTCTCGCGATCTCGCGCGCGCCCGGGTACTTTTTTCGGGTCCTGAGTGTGGGAGATCGTCGTGTCACACGCCTCTGATGATCGCGCGGGCCTGACCCGCCGCGACTTGCTGAAATCGGCCGCCTTCGCGGGCGCGGCCCTTGGCGCCTCCGGCGCCGTCTTCCCCGCGATCGCCGAGTCGGTGTCGGCGGGCGCCCATCCTGACGAGGCGCCGCCCGCCCCCGCGTGGGCGAAGACCATGAAGGGCGTTCCGTTCGAGCGCCACGAGACGGTGCGCATCGCGATCGTGGGGACGGGCCTGCGCGGCCGCTCGGTGCTGCACGAATTTCTCGGCTGTCCCGGCGTGCGGGTCACCGCGCTCTGCGACAACGTCGCCGACAAGGCGCAGAAGGCCGCCAAGATGGTGACCGATGCGGGCCAGCCGGCGCCGGCGCTGTTCACCGACGGCGATCGCGCGTTCGAGCAGCTGGTGCTTCGCGACAACATCGACTTCATCCACACGGCGACGCCGTGGGAATGGCACGTGCCCGTGATGCTGGCCGCGCTGAAGGCGGGCAAGCACGTGTCGAGCGAGTGCCCGTTCGCGATGACGCTCAAGGACCTGTGGGAGCTGGTGGACGCGAGCGAGAAGTACCGCCGGCACTGCCTGCAGCTCGAGAACTGCAACTACGGCTACAACGAGATGCTGGTGAACCGCATGGTGCACGCCGGCGTGCTCGGCGAGCCGCTGCACGGCGCGGCCGCGTACCTGCACGACCTGCGGGGCATCGTGTTCGAGGACCGCGACGAGGGGCTGTGGCGGCGTCGGTGGCACACCACCAACAATGCCAACCTGTACCCCACGCACGGGCTCGGCCCGGTGGCCTGGTATCTCGACGTCCACAAGGGCGACAAGTTCGAGTTCATGGTGTCGATGAGCACCGAGGAGCGCGGGCTGACGCTCTATCGCGACGAGACGGTGAAGGACAAGTCGAACCCGAAGTGGCAGGAGAAGTACATCACGGGCGATCTCAACTCGTCGCTGATCAAGACGGCGAAAGGGCGCACGATCCTGCTGCAGCACGACGTCTCGAACCCGCGGCCGTATTCGCGCCTCAACGCGATTCAGGGAACCAAGGGCATCTTCGAGGATTACCCGGCGCGCATGTACGTCGATGGCCAGGCGGGCGGCGAGCGGTACACCAACCTCGATCCGTGGAAGAAGGACTACGAACATCCGCTGTGGACCCAGCTCGGCGAGCAGGCGCGCAAGGGCGGGCACGGCGGGATGGACTTCGTGATGGCGTGGCGCCTGGTCCAGTGCCTGCGCGAAGGGTTGGTGCCCGACATCGACGTGTACGACTCGGCGGCCTGGAGCGCGCCGTTCCCGCTGAGCGAAATTTCGGTGGCCAAGGGATCGGCGCCGGTGAAATTCCCCGACTTCACGCGCGGCAACTGGAAAGCCTAGCCCGATCGCCTGCGGTCTCCCGTCTTCCGTCTCCTGTTTCCCGTCTTTCAATGACCTTCGCCAGAATCGACTGGATCATCATCGCCGCCAGCATCATCATCTCGTTCCTGCCGGCGATCTTCTTCGCGCGGCGGGCGAGCCAGAACACGGCGGAGTTCTTCACATCGGGACGGGCCGCCCCGTGGTGGCTGGTCGGCATCTCGATGGTCGCCACAACGTTCTCCACCGACACGCCGAACCTCGTCACCAACATGGTGCGCGAGAAGGGCGTCGCCGAGAACTGGGCCTGGTGGTCGTTCCTGCTGACGGGAATGATGACCGTGTTTTTCTACGCGCGACTCTGGCGGCGCTCCCGCGTGCTGACCGACCTCGAGTTCTACGAGATTCGGTACTCAGGCAAGGCGGCGCAGGCGGTGCGCGGCTTCCGCGCCATCTACCTGGGGCTGTTCTTCAACTGCTTCATCATGGCGACGGTGAACCTGGCCGCCGCGAAGATCGGCAACATCGTGCTGGGCTGGCCCACGTGGCAGACGCTCCTCGTCTGCTCCGTCATGACCATCTTCTTTGCGTCGGTGTCGGGGCTGTGGGGGGTGCTCGTGACCGACTCGCTGCAGTTCGGCATCACGATGACGGGCGCCTTTGCGGTGACATATTTCGCCCTGAAGCAGCCGGAGATCGGCGGCCTCAGCGGGCTGTTCGCCAAGGTGCCGGCGGAGTCGCTGCACATGCTGCCGGACTTCGGCAACTGGTCGTCGGCGCTGGTGGTGTTCATCATCCCGATCACCATCCAGTGGTGGTCGGTCTGGTATCCGGGCGCCGAGCCGGGGGGCGGCAGCTACATCGCCCAGCGGATGCTGGCGTCGAAGAGCGAGAAGGACGCCGTCATCGGCACGCTGCTCTTCAACGTCATGCACTACGCGCTGCGCCCGTGGCCGTGGATCCTCACTGCGCTGGCGTCGACGATCATCTATCCGCAGCTCAGCGACATCGGCAAGACGTTCCCGTACGTGGACCCGTCGCTCATCGGCCACGACATGGCCTACCCGGCGATGATGAAGTTCCTGCCGGCCGGTTTCCTGGGCCTGGTGGTGGCGGGAACGCTGGCCGCGTACCGGTCGACGATCGAGACGCACCTGAACTGGGGCACGTCGTATCTGGTGCACGATTTCTACCGGCGCTTCCTCAAGAAGGACGGCACCGAGAAGCACTACGTGCTCATGGGACGGCTCACGACCGCCGGGCTGATGGTCTGCGCGGTGGGGTTCTCGTACCTGCTGGGGACGGCCAAGGAGGCCTTCGAGCTGATTCTCTCGGTGGGCGCCGGCACGGGCCTGCTGTACCTGCTGCGCTGGTTCTGGTGGCGCATCAACGCATGGAGCGAGATCTCCGCGATGATCGGCTCGTTCGTGGTGGCGCTTGGCTTCTTCATCGCGCGGCGCTCCGGTGTGGAGATCTCGGCCACGACGTCGCTGCTCATCACGGTGGCGAGCACGACGGTCATCTGGGTGTCGGTGACGCTGATGACGCAGCCCGAGGACCGCGCGACGCTGGTGAAGTTCTACCAGCTGGTGCGGCCGACGGGCCCGGGCTGGAAGCCGATCGAGGCGGACGCAGGCGTCGGCGGGTCGCTCGACGGGCTGCCGCAGTCGCTGCTGGGCTGGGTGCTGGGGTGCAGCTTCGTCTACTCGGCGTTGTTCGGGGTCGGCAGCTTCCTGTATGGTCACATGCCGCAGTTCTATGCGGCGCTGGCAGTCTTTGCGGGTTCTGGCTACGGCGTGTACCGGGTGCTGCAGGGATTCTGGACGGAAGGCGCGGACCCGAACTGATGAGCGTTCGCTGATGCGCACCACGCAGGCGGTGATCCTCGCGCGCGGCCTCGGCTCCCGGATGCGGCGAGCCGAGGCCGCGGTGGCGTTGGATGCGGCGCAGGAGCGGGCGGCCACCGCCGGACAGAAGGGGATGATGCCGACGCTCGGGCGGCCATTTCTCGACTTCGTGCTGTCGGCGCTCGCCGACGCGGGCGTCACGGACGTGACGCTCATCGTCGCGCCCGATCATTCGCTGATGCGCGACTATTACGAGCGGCAGTCGCCGCCGCGGCGCGTGCGATTGCGCTGGGCGGTGCAGGCGGACCCGCGCGGCACGGCAGATGCGGTGCTCGCCGCCGCCGGGCACGTCAACGACGCGCCATTCCTGGTGCTCAACTCCGACAACTACTATCCGGTGGCCTCGTACGACGCCCTCTGCGCGCTGGGCGGCGCGGGGCTGGTGGCGTACGAGGGTGAGGCGCTGATTCGCGACGGGAACATCGACCGCGAGCGGGTGATGGCCTACGCGCTGCTCGACATCGATGCCGACGGCGTGCTGCGCGCGATCGTCGAGAAGCCCGCCGCCGATCATCCATTGGCGCAGCGCGCCGAGCGGTGGGTGAGCATGAACCTGTGGAGCTTCACGCCGCGCATCTTCGAGGCGTGCCGCCGCGTGACGCCGTCGGTGCGCGGCGAGCTGGAACTGCAGGATGCCGTGATGATCGCGGCCCACGACCTGGGCGAGACCTTCCACGTCGTTCGTGCGCACGCCGGTGTGCTGGACCTGTCGCGCCGCGCTGACGTGGCCACGATCGGCGACCACCTGCGCGGGGTCACGGTTCAGCCGTGACCTGGCGCTACCGCACGCCGGGGCGCATCGAGCTGGTCGGCAAGCACACCGACTATGCGGGCGGCCCGTCGCTTACCTGCGCGACGCCTTTTCACATGCATGCGAAGGCGGAACCGATCGCGGAGCCGGTCGTGCGCGTGCACGACCAGCGCAGCCGGGCCACGATGGAGGTTCCGCTGGCGCGTGAGGCCTCGCTTACGGGGCCGCGATCGTCGGTGTATGTCGCGGCGGTGGCGCGGCGTATCGCGCGCGACTTCCCGGCGGCACGCGCGGGGGTGGCCATTTCACTCGGCTCGTCGATTCCGACGGCCATGGGGATGAGCAGTTCGAGTGCGCTCGTCATCACCATCGCGATGGCGGTCTTCGATGCCAACGCGCTCTGGACATCGTCCGAATGGTCGTCGGTGGCCGGAGACGAACTCGCGTTCGCGCAGTATTGCGCGGCGATGGAGAGCGGTGCGGCGTGGGGACCGTTCGCGGGCGACACGGGTGTGGGAACGCGCGGCGGGGCGCAGGATCACATCGCCATCTGCGCCTCGCACGCGAAATCCGTGGCAGCGTTCGCGTATCTCCCCGGACGGCTGGTTCAGCGCGTGCCGTGGCCGGACGGCTGGCACCTGGTCGTGGCGACGAGCGGCGTGAAGGCGACGAAGACCGGGAATGCGATGCACGCGTACAACCGTGTCGCCGATGCGGTGCGCGCGCTCGTCGCGGTGTGGAACGCCGACACCGGCCGCGCCGACGGCACGCTGTCCGAGATCCTGCATTCGGCTCCCGGCGCGTTCGATCACGCGCTCTCGCTGGTGGACCGCGCGGCGGGTGAATGGATGAGCGCCGACTACCTGCGTGAGCGGGTTCGACAGTACCGCGAGGAGACGACGGTCATCGTGCCGGGAATGGTCGACGCCATCGCGCGCGGCGACGCGGGCGCCGCCGGCGCGTTGATGCAGCGGTCGCAGGAGATGGCGGAGCAGGCGCTGCAGAATCAAGTGCCGCAAACCGTCTGGCTGGCCGCGCATGCGCGGGAGCATGGCGCAGTGGCGGCGACGGCATTCGGGGCCGGGTTCGGCGGCGCCGTGTGGGCGCTCGTCGCGGAGGGAGATCCGGAGCGGATGGCGCACGAGTGGATGCGGGCGTTCACCGCGGTGCCCGGCTTCGGCGGTTCGCATCGGGAAACCGCGCGCGTGCTGGTGCCGGCCGAAGGTGCCACGCGGGGGGCGGCATGAGCGCGCGGTCCGCCACTCCAGCAGGCGGTGCGCGCGGCCGATTGCCGCGAACCGTCAAGGCGCTGGCCGCGGTGTCGTTCTTCACGGATGCCGCCAGCGAGATGATCTATCCGCTGCTCCCGGCTTTCCTGACCGCGACGCTCGGCGCCAGCGCGGCCTGGGTGGGCATCATCGAGGGAGCCGCGGACGCGACCGCTTCGATGTTGAAGCTGGCCAGCGGGTGGTGGTCGGACCGCGTCAGGAAGCGCAAGCCGCTGATCGTCTTCGGCTACACGCTGGCGGCGGTGCTGCGTCCGCTGGTGGCGGCGGCGGGCGCGGCGTGGCAGGTGCTGGCGATCCGCGTCGGCGATCGCGTGGGCAAGGGAATCCGTGGCGCGCCGCGCGACGCGATGATCGCCGACGCCGTCGCGCCGAATGACCGGGGGCGTGCCTTCGGGGCGCAGCGCGCGGCCGATCACGCAGGAGCATTCGTCGGTCCGCTCATCGCGTTCGTGCTGCTGCAGTGGGTGGGCGTGAGCGTGCGGACGGTGTTCTTGCTGGCGGCGATTCCGGGAGCGATCGCGGTCCTCGCGGCGGTGTTCGGGGTGCGAGAGGGTGATGGCGGAGGGCGGACGGCTGATGGCGAAGTACGGCCGATCGCAGAGACCGGGCAGGCGGCCAATGATCCAGCGGCGACAGCCACTGCAACCGCGGCTGGTGCGCACGCGCCACTCGGTGCCCACTTCTGGCGCTACCTTGCGGTGCTCGTCCTCTTCACGCTGGGCAACTCGACCGACGCGTTCCTCCTGCTGCGTGCGTCGCAGCTGGGCGTCACCGCGGCTCTGCTGCCGATCCTCTGGGCGGCGCTGCACGTGGTGAAGTCGGCGACGAGCATTCCGGCCGGCGTGTGGAGCGACCGGGTGGGGCGGCGCACGATGATCGCCGCGGGGTGGCTCTGGTACGCGCTCGTGTATGTCGGCTTCGCATTCGCCACCGAGACCTGGCACGCCTGGGCGCTCTTCCTCTCGTACGGACTCTTCTTCGGCCTCACGGAGGGCGTGGAGCGCGCGCTCGTGGCCGACCTCGTGCCCGCGTCGCGGCGCGGCATGGCATTTGGCTGGTACAACGGCGTGCTCGGGGCCGCCGTGCTGCCCGCCTCGGTGGCCTTCGGCCTGATGTGGGACTGGAAGGGAAGCGCCTTCGCCTTCACCGTGGGCGCGGCGAGCGCATGCCTGGCGGCAATCGGTCTCGTCCTGGTGCGCCCGACGCGCACGGCCTGACGCACCGCCTGACGCGCCGTCCGGCGCTCCGCCTGACGCTCCTACACGGCAACGGCCGTCAACAGCAGCGATTGCCGGGCTGCGAATAGCGCGCGGTCAGGCGCTCGCGATGAAAGTCGCGCTCCGAGAGCGGCTCCTGCCCCGGATGCTGCGTGCGCACGTGCGTGACGTACGCCTCGTAGTCGGGGACCCCGATGATCTTACGGATCACCGCCGCGACGCGCCGCGCGACGCCAAGGGCCGGCGCGGCGTCGCGATGCATCGGGTCGGCGCGTTCGGTCATGGCTTGGCCTTGCTTCCCGTGGGGCCGATGGTGCGTTCAAACAAGTCGAAGATGCGCGAGTACTCGTCCGTCCAGCTCGATGGGCGCACGAAGCCGTGATCCTCGACCGGGTAGACCGCAAGATCCCAGCCCGTCTTGCCGAGTTCGATGAGCCGCTGGGTGAGCCGCACGATATCCTGGAAGTTGACGTTCGTGTCCACCATCCCGTGCAGCATGAGCAGCGGATCTTCGAGCCCCTCGGCGTGGAAGATGGGTGAGGAACGATGATAGGCGATCGTGTCGTGCTGCGGCAAGGTGAGAATGGATCCCGTGTAGCCGTGGTTGTAATGCGCCCAGTCGGTCACGGAGCGCAGGGCGGCGCCAGCGCCGAACCGCTTGGGTTCGGTGAAGAGCGCCATGAGTGTCATGAAGCCGCCGTAGGAGCCGCCGTACATCCCGACGCGCTCGGGATTGATGCCGTACGTCTTCTCGAGCCAGCGTGACGCGTCCACCTGGTCCTGCAGGTCCCGACCGCCCATGAAGCGATAGATGGCGGTGCGCCAGTCACGCCCGTAGCCCGCACTGGCGCGATAGTCGAGATCGAGCACGACGTAGCCCTTGGACGCCAGATAGTTATTGAACATGAACTCGCGCGGATACTGGCTCCAGAAGTGTCCCACGTTGTGCAGATAGCCGGCGCCGTGCACGAAGATCACGGCCGCGCCGTTCGCCTTGGCTCCGATGTCCTCCGGGCGATAGACATGCGCGGGAACCGGCACACCGTCGGACGCCGGGATCATCACGATGGCCGGATCGATCCACTTGAAAGCGAGCCAGTCGGCGGCCTGCGAAACCGTGAGCTGGCTGGGTGCCGGTGCCTTGCACAGCGCGGCGGGCGGGCAAGCGGTCGCCAGGAACAGGTCGGGAGAGCGGAGCGTGGTCGAGAAGACGTCGGCGATCAGCTTCTCGTCGGGCGACGGCACCGCGCCGTGACCTCCCGCACCGACGGTGAGCCGCTGCCGCGCGCCGCCGGCGATGGGCATGCGGTAGTAGTCGCGGTCGAACGCTGAGACTTCGCTGGAGTGGAAGAGGAAGGACTTTCGGTCGGCCGAGAGCGCGACGTCGTACATCTCGAACTGCCCCGTCGTCAGCGCACGCCGGTCACTGCCGTCGGCCGCCACCGAGTACAGCTGTGCCCACCCGGTCGATTCGTCCACGAAGTAGATGCGGCGGTCGTCGTCGTAGAAGCCGGCGCAGCCAAAGGAGCACGGTCCGCCGACCCACGCGGTGTCACGCATCACGGCGACGGCCTTCAGCGTTCCGGTGGCCGCGTCAACGGTGGAGAGCTGGCGCGTCTTGAAGTTGCTGGCCGCGCCGATCACGAGCGCGGTGGTGCCCGCCTGGTTCCACGCGACGAGCTGCGAGTTGGCGATGAGCGAGTCGCTGTCGATGGAGCGCAGCCATTTCACGTCGCCGCGCGGCAGCTGCTGATAGCCAAGTCGCGTGCGCGGCTGCGCGTCGCCCACCTTGGTGCGATTGGGGATGTCCTCGGTGAAGCCCGACGCGGTGACGTAGTTCGGGACGATCCCGTTGCGCGCGTCGGAAGCCGCCGTGGTCGTGGTGAAGAGCACCGCGTTGCCGGCGGGGCTCATCAGGAGCTGCGCGAGCCGCTCGCCGGCGGCGAGGGTGACGGGGCGAATGCCCAGCGAATCGCGTGCGGCCGATTCCGCGCGCCGCACCGAATCGGCGGCGAGCTGGTCGCGGATGACTTCGAAGAGGATGCGCTGGTCGCGCTCGAGCGCGCCGCGCTGGGTGTCACCGCCGGCCCGGGCCCGCGCCGCATTCGCCTCGGCGGCGCGGATGTCCGTCAGCTGGCGCGTGGCGCCGCTCGTCAACTCGATGCTCCACGCATTGCCGTCGCGCACGAAGAGCACGCGCTGGCCGTCGGGCGAGAAGCGCGGGCTGTTCTCCGGCGCGATGGTCTCGGTGAGCCGGCGCGCGACGGACTTCCTGAGGTCCACGACGAAGAGGTCTCCGCGCACGCTGACCACTCGCTGCGTGCGGTCGGGGGACAGCGCGCCATCGGCGAGCAGCGGCGCGGCCGAATCGGCCTGCGCCTCACTGATGCGTTCGGGCCTGGCCCCCGCCTGCGCGCGCACTCGGAACGGCTTGAGCGTCTCCTTCCACGAACTTCCCGCCGGCAGCCACTGGAAGTAGATCCACTGTCCATCCGGCGTCCATCGCACGTTCGACGGTTCGCGCCCATAGAGCTCGGGGCCGCGCATGATATTCGCGATGCTGAAGTCGAACGTCGGTTGCTGCGCAGCGAGCGGCGCAGCGGTGAGGGCGACGAAGGCGAGCAGTCGGCGCATGACGCGGCTCTCAATAGAAGGGGAGAAGACGGAATTGTACGCCGCCGCCCGCGATCCCGCTGGCTCCCCCTTGACGACGGAGGGGGCCCCCCGCTAGTCTTCGCTCCACAACCGAAGTGCCCCGAGGTCATTTGCCGCGTATTGCTGCCTCGTTAAACAAGAGCTAAAAAGCGATGACCCGCGGCGTCACTGCTCCGCGGGTTTTCTGTTTTCTCTCTGTTGTTTCTCTGTTGTTTCTCTGTTTCTTCTCTCGATTTCATGTCTCACTCCCCCACCTATCTCATGCCCATGTACATGTGCCGCCTTCCCTTTCGAGGAGCTGGCCGGGTGGTGGCGCGCTACGAGGCGCCTCCGACGAGATAAGCGGACCGCACGTCGCTGCACTCCCCGGCCTTCTCCCTCGACGGAGAAGGCCGTTTTGCATAAGCCGCCCTCCCGTTCCTGCACGCGTCCCCCGGCCCCGCGCGCCGACCTCGCCCCCCGTTCCTCAGGAGTCCCGATGACCACCACCGCCCACGAGACCATCAACGACACCCCCGCCCTCGGCCTCGGCACCCGCACCGTTCACGCCGCGCAGGAGTCGGCCGATCCGGCCACGAATGCCCGCGCCGTGCCGATCTACGCGACGTCGTCGTTCGTCTTCAACAACGCCGAGCACGCGGCCGACCTGTTTGCGCTCCGGCAGTTCGGCAACATCTACTCGCGCATCATGAACCCGACGAACGACGTGTTCGAGAAGCGCGTGGCGGCGCTCGAGGGCGGCGTGGCGGCGGTGGCCACGGCCAGCGGCCAGGCGGCACAGACGCTGGCCATCCTGAACCTGGCGCAGGCGGGGGAGAACATCGTCGCCTCGAAGGCGCTCTACGGCGGCACCGTCTCACTGTTCTCGCATACACTGCCGCGCCTCGGCATCACCACGAAGTTCGTGGACATCCACAACCTCGACGAAGTGCGCGCCGCCATCGACGACAAGACGCGCGCGGTCTACGCGGAGACGCTCGGCAATCCGCGCCTCGACGTGCCCGACTTCCGTGCCGTCGCCGACGTGGCGCATGCCAACGGCCTGCCCTTCGTGGTGGACAACACCTTCGCGACCCCGATCCTCTGCCGCCCCATCGAACACGGGGCCGACATCGTCCTGCATTCGGCCACCAAGTGGATCGGCGGCCACGGCACGTCGATTGGCGGCATCGTGATCGACGGCGGCACCTTCGACTGGGGGAAGGCGCCGCGCTTCAAGGCGTTCTATCAGGACCCGGACCCCGCGTACCACGGCCTCAAGTTCGCCGAGGTCTTCGGCAATCTGGGCGGGGCGAACATCGCCTATGCCATTCGCCTGCGCGTGTCGCTGCTGCGCGACATCGGCGCGGCCCTCTCGCCGTTCAACTCCTTCCTGTTCCTGCAGGGGCTCGAGACGCTGCACCTGCGCATCGAGCGGCACTGCGAAAACGCGCTGAAGGTGGCGCAGTTCCTCGGGGAGCATCCGCTCGTGACCTGGGTCAGCTATCCCGGGCTGTCGAATCACCCGACGCACGCGCGGGCCAAGCGCTACCTGGACGGGGGCTTCGGTGGCGTGCTCACCTTCGGCGTGCGCGGTGGCGCCGACGCGGCGCGACGCGTCGCGTCGAGCACCAGGCTCTTCTCGCTGCTCGCCAACGTGGGCGACGCGAAGAGCCTGATCATCCATCCGTGGACGACGACGCACGAACAGCTCAGCGACGCGGAACGCGCCGCGGCGGGCGTGAGCGCGGACCTCGTGCGGCTGTCAGTGGGGATCGAGGATGTGGAGGACCTGCTCCGCGATCTCGACCAGGCGCTGCGGCGCGGCGCGGCGGAGGCCGCGTGAGTTCGTCCGGCCGCACTCCGCGCACGCTCACGCTGCCGTCGTTCACGCTCGAGTCGGGCGTCACGCTGCAGGCGGTGCGCCAGGCGTACCATCTCGAGGGCACGATCAACGCCGCGGGCGACAATCTCATCGTCGTACTGCACGCGCTCACCGGTTCGGCGGACGCGGCGGAGGGATGGTGGCGCGGACTGATCGGCCCCGGGTTGGCGCTCGACACCGAACGCTACGCGGTGCTGTCGCCGAACCTGCTGGGATCGTGCTACGGCTCGACGGGACCGAATGACTTTCCGGACGGGGCGTTCCCGGCCGTCACGCCGCGCGACCAGGCGCGTCTCGTCGCGCGGCTCGTCGAACATCTCGGCGTACGCGACGTTGCGCTCACTTGCGGCGGGTCGCTCGGCGGCATGGTGGCGCTCGAGTTCGGGCTCTCCTTCGCCGGGCGCATACGTGCCACCGTTGTCCTGGCTGCTCCCGCGGCGCATACGGCCCATGCCATTGCGTGGAATGCGGTGCAGCGCGCGTGCCTTGACCTGGGCGGCGCGCGCGGCCTCGAGTTGGCCCGGCAGGTCGCGATGATCTCGTTCCGCACCGAGCGTGAGTTCGAAGCGCGCTTTGGTCGCGCGACGCAGCCCGATGGGCGCTTTGCGATGGAGACCTACTTGGAGCATCACGGCCGGAAATTGGCGGCGCGATTTGACGCCGCCACGTATCGCACGTTGACGCGCGCCATGGACGCGCACGATGTCGGCCGAGGACGTGGAGGAGTGGGGCCCGCGCTCCGCGCGATTCCGGGCGCGCTCTTCGCCGTGGGCGTGCCGGGCGACCAATTGTACTCGGCGGACGTGGTGCGAGAGTGGGCGGTCCAGGCGAATGCCGAGTATCGCGAGCTGGAATCGCATCATGGGCATGACGCATTCCTGTTGGAGATCGATCAGGTGGGCGCCATCCTCCGCGAGGCGATCGCCGCCGGACAGGCGATGGCCAGCATTCCGGGCGAGCCGTTGGCGGCACAAGCGTGACGATCGCCCCTTACGTGTCGAGAACCGTGACCAGACCAACAATTAGCAAGTTCGGCGGCGCGGCGCTGGCCGACCTGTCAGCCGTCCAGCGCGCCGCGGCGATCGTCGCCGAGCACGGTGGCGACCAGCCCGTGCTCGTGGTGTCGGCCCTGAAGGACGTGACGGACACGCTGGCGGGCGTCGCGGCAGGGTCGCCGACCCAGGCGAGGCGCACGATTGCCGCGCTGGAGCGTCGCCATGTCGCGATCGCGCGCGGCCTGTCGGCGGAGGCGGCCCACCGCACGCGGCTCGAGGGCGAGCTCGGCGCGGTCTTCGCGCGCCTGCGCCGGGCGGCGACGCGGGCGCGACGCGGCCCGCTGAACGCGGCGGCAACCGACTTCGTGATGTCACGCGGCGAAGTGCTGGCGTCGATTCTGGTGGTCGCCGCCCTCGAACGGCGCGGGCTGCGCGCGTCGGCGGTGGACGCGGCGCAGCTGGTGCACACTGATGGCGTGCCCGGCAACGCATCGGTCGATGTGGAGGCGACGACGCGCGCGGCGCGGCGGCTGATCGCGCCGATGCTCCGGCGCGGCGAGATCCCCGTGATCCCCGGGTTCATCGGACGCGGCGCAAAGGGCGCGGTGGTGACGCTCGGACGCGGGGGCTCGGACCTGACGGCGACGCTCATGGCGCGCGTGCTGCGGGCGCGGGACGTGGTGCTGTGGAAAGATGTGCCGGGGCTGCTCACCGCTGACCCGCGCGTCGTGCCCGACGCGCGCCTCATACCATTACTGCACGTGCGCGAGGCGTCCGAACTGGCGTTTCACGGCGCCAAGATCCTGCACCCGCGCGCGCTCATCCTGCTTCCGGCCACGGCGCGGCTCTTCCTGAGGTCGCTGGCCGATCCGACGGCGAAGGGAACGGAGATTTCGACGTTTGCCGGCGTCGGCGCCCGCACGCGCGGCCGTCCAGAGCTGCCGGTGAAGGCGCTCGCGACGATCCGCGCCCAGGCGCTGGTGACGCTCGTTGGCAATGGGATGGCCGGTCTGCCGGGCGTGGCGGCGCGAGCCCTCGGCGCCCTCGACGCGCTAGGGCTCTCGGTGTCGCTCATCTCGATGGCGTCGTCCGAGCACTCGCTGTGCATCGCGGTGCCAAGCCACTCCGCGGCGGTGGTCGCGGCGCGCTGGAAAGAGGTGTTCGCCGCCGAGATCGCGCGCCGCGATATCGAGGGGGTGGAGGTACGCCGGCATGTGGCCACGCTGGCCATCGTCGGCCTCGGGATGGCCGGCACGCCGGGCGTGTCGGCGCGACTCTTCGACGCGCTGGCGGCCGCTGGCATCAACGTGATCGCCATCGCGCAGGGCGCGTCCGAAATGAACGTCTCGGTGGTCGTCGACGATGCGCAGGCGGCGCGCGCGCAGCGCGCGGTGCACGCGGCGTTCCGCCTCGACAAGATTGGAGGTGGCGGCGCCGAGCGCCGGCTGCACGCCGACGTGGTGGTGCTCGGCTTCGGATTGATCGGGCGGGAACTTGCGCTGCAACTGGCGCAGCGGCGCACGCCGGAGGGCGGCCGATTCCGGGCGCCGGTGCGCGTGGTTGGCGTGATCGATCGCAGCGGATACGTGTTCGATCCGCGCGGACTGTCGCCCAAGCGGCTCACATCGCTGGCCGAGGCGAAGGCGGCAGGCGCGCCGCTGGCGACGCTGCCCGGCGGCGTCCGCGCCAAGGACGCGGCCGCGGTGCGCGCGGTCGTATCGTACGCGCTCGAGCGTCCGATCCTCGTTGACGTCACCGCGTCGGAAACGTCGCCCGTGCTCGAGTCGGCGCTGGCCGCCGGCGTCGACCTGGTGCTGGCCAACAAGCGCCCGCTCGTGACGCGCCACAGGGCCGGCCGCGGACTGGCCACGCTCGCCGCCGCGCGCGGCCGCCGCCTGCTGCACGAGGCGACGGTGGGGGCCGGGCTTCCCGTGATCGACACCATCAACAAGCTCGTCGCGTCGGGCGACCGCATCCTCCAGATCGAGGGCTGCCCGTCGGGAACGCTCGGCTACCTGTTCAGCGAGATGTCGCGCGGGGCCGCCTTCTCCGCGGCACTGGGCGCGGCGATGGCGAAGGGCTATACCGAGCCCGATCCACGAGACGACCTCTCGGGGATGGACGTGGCGCGCAAGGCGCTCATCCTCGCGCGGCTGCTGGGCTATGGCGGCGAGCTCCCGGACATCGAAGTGGAATCGCTCGTGCCGCCGTCGTTGCGCGCGCTCCCGCTGGACGCATTTCTGGCGCGGGTAGGGGAGATGGATGCGGAATGGATGGAGCGGGTGCGGGCGGCGCAGTCGCGCGGTGAGGTGCTGCGCTACCGCATCATCGTGACGCCAAGGTCCGTGCGCGTGGGCGTGGTGGCCGTGGACGCGAGCAGCGCGCTGGGTGCGCTCGGTGGCACGGACAACCTTTTCTCCTTCCAGACGGCGCGCTACAAGACCAACCCGATGGTCATCACCGGCCCCGGCGCCGGGGCCGGCGTGACGGCCGCGGGAGTGTTCGCCGACGTACTCACCCTGGCTGAACAGCGGTGAACGGCACCTCGCTCGACGCCGTGGCCGTGCCGCGGTACACACGCATCCACTCGTAGATGGACGCGACCAGAATCACCACCACCGACGCCATGAAGAAGAGCGCGACACCGGCGTCGAGGCGGTCATTGAAGGCCATTCGCGCCACGTCCGCCGCGGTCTTCGCCCCGGCAGGCATCGTCCCCGCGGCGAACTGCGACTCGAGGAAGCGTGCGTGCGACAGGAAGCCAAGCTTCGGGTCGCTGGACCAGATCTTGGCCGTGCCGGCGCTCATCGTCACCACGGCCAGCCACGTCAGCGGGAGCATGGTGATCCAGGCGTAGCGCGCCTTGCCCATCTTCATGATCACCGTGGTGCCCAAGCACAGCGCCACGGCGGCGAGCAGCTGGTTGGCAATGCCGAACAGCGGCCACAGCGAGTTGATGCCGCCCAGCGGATCGGTGACGCCCTGGTAGAGGAAGTAGCCCCACATCGCGACAAAGACAACGCTCGCAATGACCGTGGCGGGATACCACCCCGTGCGGCCGAGCGGCGCCCACAGGTGCCGAAGCACGTCCTGCAGCATGAAACGTCCGACGCGCGTGCCGGCGTCCACCGTGGTCAGGATGAACAGGGCCTCGAACATCAGCGCGAAGTGGTACCAGAGCGCCATCGCCGTCGTGCCGCCGAGGACGTTGGAGAACAGCATCGCCATGCCGACCGCGAGCGACGGCGCGCCGCCGGTGCGGGAGAGGAGGGTCTGCTCCTGCACGTTGGCCGCAAGCTGGTGCAGCTGGGCGGGGTCGAGGACGAAGCCCCACGTCCTGATCACCTCGGCGGCGCTCTCGGCGGTCGTGCCGATGATGCCGGCGGGCGCGTTGATGGCGAAGTAGACGCCGGGGGTCAGCACGCACGCGGCGATGAGCGCCATCACGGCGACGAGCGACTCGGTGAGCATGGCGCCATAGCCGATGAAGCGCGTGTCGCTCTCGCGCTCGAGCAGCTTGGGGGTCGTGCCGGACGCGATGAGGGAATGGAAGCCCGAAATCGCGCCGCAGGCGATGGTGATGAAGACGAAGGGGAAGAGCTTGCCCGCGAAGACCGGACCGGTGCCGTCGATGAAGCGGGTGAGCGCCGGCATCTGGAGCGGCGGCAACACGATGAGAATGCCCACCGCGAGCGCCACGACGACGCCGATCTTCACGAACGCGGACAGATAGTCGCGCGGCGCGAGCAGCAGCCAGACCGGGAGGATCGACGCCGCGATGCCGTACCCGATGATCCACTTGGCCAGCTGCGGCCCGGTCAGCGTGAAGATCGGGGCGAGCGAGGGATCCTGCGCCACCCAGCGTCCGGCGTAGAGCGCCACGAAGAGCAGCACGATGCCGATGGCAGTGGTCTCCAGCACGCGCCCCGGGCGAATGAACTGGAGGTAGACGCCCATGATCATCGCGATGGGAATCGTCAGCCCGATGGTCACCGTCCCCCACGGGCTCTGTTGCAGCGCCTTGACGACGACCAGGGCGAGCACCGAGATGAGGATGATCATGATGCCCAGCACCGCGACGAGCGCCGTGGCGCCCGCGACGGGGCCGATCTCCTCGCGTGCCATGCGGCCGAGCGACTTGCCGTCGCGCCGCACCGACGCGGCGAGGATCACGAAGTCCTGCACGGCGCCGCCGAGCACGACGCCGACGATGATCCAGAGGGCGCCGGGGAGATAGCCGAACTGGGCCGCGAGCGTCGGGCCGACGAGCGGGCCGGGGCCGGCGATGGCCGCGAAGTGATGGCCGAAGACGATCCACTTGTTGGTGGGCACGTAATCGCGGCCATCCTGCAGTCGCTCGGCGGGGGTCGCGCGGTTTGCGTCGAGGGCGAAGATCTTCGACGCAATGATACGACTATAGAACCGGTAGCCGACGAGATAGGTGCAGACGGCGGCCGTGAGCAGCCAGGCGGCGTTGACCTGCTCGCCACGGGCGAGCCCGAGGTAGCCGAGGGCGCCGGCGCCCAGCGCGGCGATGGCGGTCCAGAGGAGTGCGGAGGTCCAGCGTGGCATGGTCGGCCCGGTGGAGGCGGGAAGTGACGACGGGAGAAGATGGGCATCGCGCGGGGGGTGGTGCAATGTCTACCTTTCGGAGTCCACCATTCCGGGGTCGAGAATGCGCCGTGTGCTGGTCCTCCTCGCGACTGTCGTTGCCTCGTTGCCGGCCCAGCAAAAGGGCGCGCCACCGACGCCGTCGGTCGCCCCGCTGGCGCAGTACACCTCGGTGAAGGTGGCCGTCGTCCCCGTGCAGTTCTATCTGGGCGACACGAACTTCGTGAAGCTGCCGGCGATGGCGATGCGCGCCGCCTTCGACAGCCTGGTGTCGGCGTCCATGGAAGAGCACGGGCTCAAGGGGACGTGGGCCTCGCCGTCCGAGGTGATTCGCGCGGCGCGGCGCAATGCCATGTATTCGAGCGATCCCCACAATCTCGGCGCGTTCCCGGTGCGCAACGGGACGGGGAAGGACGGGACGATCCCCGATCCCCTGGCGGCCAACCTGCGCCGGTTGGTGGCGCTGCACGACGCGCGGTACGCGCTGATGCCGGTCGAGCTGCGCGTTGATGGCGGTGCGGGCAGTGTCCGCCTGGTGGTGCGCATGCTGCTGGTGGATGCGCGCCTGATGAAGGCGCTCTTCCAGGTGGACCTCGCGGGCGAGGGGGCGGCCGCGTATTCGCCGGCCCTGCTGCAGAAGCTTGCCGCGCGGGTGGTCGAGTTGGCGGTGGCACCGTAGCCCGTCGGCCGCCCGCATGGCACGGCTGGTACACCTCTCGGACATTCACTTCGGGCATCCCGAGGTGCCGGCGGCCGTGGCCGCGGTCGAGCGACGCCTGGCGACGCGCCAGTGGGACGTGGTCGCCATATCCGGCGACCTGACGCAGCGCAATCGCCGGTCGCAGTTCGTGAAGGCGCGGGCCTTTGTGGAGAAGGCGCGCGCCGCGGCGCCCACCGTGGTGATTCCCGGCAATCACGACGTGGCGTGGTGGTGGTGTCCGTTCGGGCTTGGCGCGCGTCCGCTCATGTATCGTGGATATCGCCGGTGGATCTCTCCCGACCTCGAACCCACGCTGCGCGCGGCGGGAGCGACGGTGGCAAGCATCAACACGTCGCACGGCATCCAATGGTTTACGCAGACGGCGCGCCCGCGTGACCTGTCGGTGGTGGGGGCGGTGCGTCCTGAGCAGTGGACACGCGCGACGGACACGCTCGCGACAGCCGCGCCGGGCGACCTGCGGGTGCTGATGCTGCATCACAACGTGCTGAAGGGGACGCTATCGAACCGGTGGGGGCTGACGACGCGGGAACGCGGTCTCGATGACCTGGCGGCGACGGGCTGTGAACTCGTGCTGTGCGGGCACGATCACGAGGGGCAGGTGGAGCAGGTGGAGCGCGATGGACGGCGCTATGTGGTGTCGCAGGTGAACACCCTCTCGAACCGCGCGCGCGCGGGGCGGCCCGTCAGTTTCCACGAAGTGGAGTGGGATGCCGAGCGGATGACGGTGACGCGCCACGCGTGGGACGCGCCCGCCGCCGACTTTGCGCCGGCGCAGACGTGGGCCTTCGCGCGCTGATCGGCCGGCTGCGCGGCGCGCGCGCGAAGGCATCGCGCGACGCGGGGCAGCTGGCGCTGGAGTTCACCGCGGCGCCGAGGAGTGGCGCCGAGCTGCTGCTGCGGCTGCACGCCCTGGGACTGCGTGGCGTGCGGGCGATCACGCTGACGCGGAACCGTTCGGTGATGGTGAGCCTCACCGACGGGACGCTCCGGCTGCATCGCGCCTTCCTCGTCGCCCCCGAGGCGGTGCACCGCGCCATCGTGCGCTTCCTGATGTCGCCGCGTCGCCCCGACCGGCTTGCCGCGCGGCGAGTGCTGCTCGCATATCCGGTGAGCGAGGAAGACCGCCGAGCGCCGCGGGTGCCGGAGCGGACGCATCCCGACGACGAGGGGATCGCGGCGAAGCTGGCGGAGTGGCATGCCCGGTACAATGCGGAGCGGTTCGGCGGCGCGCTCAAGCGGGTGGCGGTGCGGGTGTCGCGACGGATGCGTGCGCGGCTGGGGCACTACGCACCGGCGCAACACGGCCGGCCGGCGGAGATCGCCATCTCGAGGCGCCACCTGCGTCGCCACGGTTTCGCCGACGCACTGGAGACGCTGTTGCACGAGATGGTGCATCAATGGCAGGACGAACAGGGGCATCCGCTGGGGCACGACCGGCGGTTCCGCGAGAAGGCGCGGGCGGTGGGGATTGCGGGGCGGGCGAAGCGGGAAGTCGATTAACACCGAGTACGACAGAGAACGACAGAGTACGACAGAGTGCGGCAGTCTCTCACGGACGGATGAGCCACCTATGACCCTTGCACGCATCGACTGGTTCATCGTCGCGGTCTACTTCCTGCTGAGCCTTGGCGTCGGGCTCATGTTCACCCGGCGGGCGTCGCGCTCCACGGAGAACTACTTCCTCGCCGGGCGCACGGTACCGTGGTGGCTGGCCGGCGTTTCGATCGTCGCCACGACGTTTGCGTCCGACACGCCGCTGCTCGTCACCGGCATCACGGCGCGCGGCGGCATCGCGGGGAACTGGATCTGGTGGGCGTTCGTGCTGTCGGGAATGCTCACGGTCTTCTTCTTCGCCCGCCTCTGGCGCCGCTCGGGCGTGATGACCGACGTCGAGTTCGTCGCCATCCGCTACTCGGGCCGCCCGGCGCACTTCTTGCGCATCTTCCGCGCCGTCTACCTCGGCCTGCCCATCAACGCCATCATCGGCGGCGCGGTGACGCTGGGGATGATCAAGGTTCTCAAGTCCACCACGGGCATCGACGAGTGGACGGCGGTGCTGGTCTGCATTGCGGTGACGGCACTGTACTCGACGCTCGGCGGTTTCATGGGCGTGCTGTGGACCGACTTCTTCCAGTTCCTGCTTGCCATGGCGGGATCGGTGGCGCTGGCGGTCTTCGCCGTGGGCGCGGTCGGCGGACTGAGTGGGCTCCAAAGTGGACTGGTGCAGGTGCACGGCGATGCGGCCACGTCGCTCCTGACCTTCTTTCCGCGCACGGACGGCGCGTACCTGCCGCTCATCACGCTGGCCGTCTTCCTCTCGGTGCAGTGGTGGTCGGCCGTCTATCCCGGCGCCGAGCCGGGGGGCGGGGGCTACGTGGCCCAGCGGATGTTCGCCTCGAAGGACGAGAAGTCGTCGCTTCTGGCCGTGCTGTCGTTCAACATCCTGCACTACACCGTGCGGCCGTGGCCGTGGATTCTCACCGGGCTCGCGTCCATGGTGTTCTACGCCGGGAACGCCGCGGTCACGGCCGATCCCGAGCTGGGCTACGTCAAGATGATGACTGACGTCCTGCCGCACGGATGGCGCGGCGTGATGCTCGCCGCGTTTGGCGCGGCCTACATGTCCACCATTTCCACCCAGCTCAACTGGGGGGCGTCGTACCTCGTCAATGACCTGTACCGGCCATACATACGGAAGGACGCGAGCGAGCAGCACTACGTGGCCATCTCGCGCGTGGCCTCCGTCATCATCATGGTCCTCAGCGCACTCGTCGCGCTCCGGCTCGGGCGGGTGACGCGCGCGCTCGACATCCTGCTGTCCATCGGGGCAGGCACGGGCCTTGTCTTCATTCTCCGTTGGTACTGGTGGCGCGTGAGTGCGTGGTCGGAGCTCTCGGCCATGGTGGCGGCGACCGCGACGTCGCTCATCCTGCAACTGGCGGTGGGTCCGGAGGGACTCGGACTCGGCACGACCGGGCGCGATTCGCAGATCTTCTTTGCCTATTCGATCCTCATCACCACGGCGGTGGTGACCGTCGTCTGGCTGACGGTGACGTTCGTGACCCCGCCCACCGACGAGCAAACGCTGGTGTCCTTCTTCCGGCGGACGCGCCCCTCGCGCCGGGGGTGGGAACACATTGCGGCGCTCGCCCCGGACGTACAGGTTGAGCGCACCGGCTGGGTGCCGCTTGGACAATGGGTGCTGGGTTGCCTCACCGTCTACCTGTCGCTCTTCGGGATCGGTGAGTTGCTGCTTGGCGGTTCGATCCGTGGCCTCCTGCTCATTGCGGCCTCACTACTGTGCGGATGGGGCATCCTCCATTCGTTGCGCGACCGTGAGGCGCTGCCGCCGTCTGCCACGCCTGACTCCTCAGTGCCATGACGGATCTCCATGCACTCGCGCAGCACCTCATCGACGGTCACGATGCCGACGTGGCGCGCCTCACGCGCGAAGCGCTCGATGCCGGCCAGGCGCCGGCCGACATTCTCGAGCAGGGGCTGATCGCCGGTATGCAGGTGGTGGGCGAACGCTTCCGCGACAACATCATCTTCGTGCCTGAGGTGTTGGTGGCGGCGCGCGCGATGAAAGCGGGGCTCGCCCACCTTGAACCGGTCCTCGCCGCCTGCGGCATCGAGCCGGTCGGGACCTTCGTCATTGGAACGGTCAAGGGCGATATCCACGACATCGGCAAGAACCTGGTCGGGATGATGCTCAGGGGCGCCGGCTTCAAGGTCGTTGACCTGGGCGTCAACACGCCGCTCGCGAAGTTCGAGGCCGCCATCGCCGAGCACCGTCCGGAGATCGTCGGCATGTCGGCGCTGCTGACGACGACCATGGGGCAGATGAAGGTCAACATCGACGCCTTCCGTGCGGCGGGGCACCTCGAGCGCATGCGCGTGATGGTGGGCGGCGCCGCGGTCTCGGAAGACTACGCGATGTCGATCGGCGCGCACGGGCACGGCAAGGACGCCCCGTCCTCGGTGACCGGCGCCCTCGCGCTGCTGGCCGAGGTGAAGGCGACGCGCCGGTGAGCGTCCGCATCCGGTTTCTTCCGGAGGATCGGTCCACGGTGTCGGACGGGCCGGTGGACCTCTTCCTTGCCGCCGCGCAGTGCGACATCTGGACCGAGCAGCCGTGCGGCGCGCGGCTGGCGTGCGGCAAGTGTCGCGTGCGGGTGGTGCACGGCGTCGCGAGGGTGACGACGGCCGATGAACGGTTGCTGACAGCCGCCGAACGTTCGGACGGCTGGCGACTGGGCTGCCAGTTGACGCTCGAGACGGACACGACGCTGCTGATCCCGCCGCAGTCGCGCAGCACCGCGGCCAAGTCGTTCGGCGATGCCGCACTGTTCGCGGACGGCATTGAACCGACATTCACGGCGGCGGCCTCGTCGGCAGGAGCGGGCGCCGAGGATGGAACGCCTTTGTATGGCGTCGCGGTGGACATCGGCTCCACGTCGCTGGCGGCCGCGCTCGTGAACCTCCGCACCGGCGCGGTACACGGCACGACCTCGCGCGTGAATCCGCAGGTGCGCTACGGCGCCGACGTGATTGCCCGCATTCACCACGCCCAGGAACACGCGGACGGCAACGGGCAGTTGCACGCCTGTGTGGTGCAGGCCATCGGTTCCATGATCGCCGACCTGACGGTACCCGGGCCGGTGGACGCGTCGCAGGTGATTGCCGTGGCCTGCGCCGGCAACGCGACCATGACCCACGCCGCCGTTGGCGCCGACATCACCCCGCTGGGCCAGGCGCCGTATTGCGGATCGTTCACCCAAGAGGTCCGGCAATCCGCGCGATCGTTCGGGTGGCCGGTAAGCGCGGACGCCACGGCGCTGTTCCTGCCGATGGTCGGGCATCATATCGGAGGCGACACGGTCGGCGCGATGCTGGCCTGCGGCCTCGATCGCGCCGAGGGATGGCAGCTTCTCATCGACCTCGGCACCAACACCGAAGTCGTGCTCGGCAGCACGCGAGGATTGTTTGCCACCTCCACGGCGGCGGGCCCGGCCTTCGAGGGGGCGAACATCGAACACGGCATGCGCGCCGCGCCGGGGGCAATCGACCGCGTGCGCGTGCTCGCCAACGGCCGGTTGGTGGTCGGAACCGTCGCCAACCAGCCAGCGCGCGGCATCTGCGGCAGCGGGCTGATCGATGCCGTCGCCGAACTCCATCGCGCCGGCGTGATCGCCGACAGCGGCTACCTGCGGAGCCGCGCCGAATGCGAGGCCGCCAGCGTGCACACGGCGCTGTTGGGACGGATCATCGAAGAGCCGGCGGCGCCCGGGGCCCAGCGACGCGTGCGGCTTGACCGCGATGTGACGCTCAGCGCGCAAGATGTACGGCAACTCCAGCTCGTGAAGGGATCCATCGCGGCAGGAATCGCCCTCGTCCTCGCGCACGCCGGTGTGCGCGCCGACGCGATCGACGCCATCCACATTGCCGGAGCCTTCGGGAGCTTCGTGCGCAAGGAGTCGGTGCAGGCGATCGGACTCGTGCCGGCCATCGATCCCGAACGCGTTCACTTCGTGGGGAATGCGGCTGGCGTGGGCACGCGGATGGTGCTGGTGGACGCGCGCCTGCGCGAACGGGCGCGCCGGATCGCCGAACAGTGCGCCTATCTCGAGCTCGCCGGGCACCCCGATTACCAGGACGCGTTCGTCGCGGCCATCCCCCTCGGAGAGCGGCCGTGACCGAGGCGGAACGCACGCGGGCGGCGTTCGCGGCGCTTCAGGCGGTGCTGCGTGACGTGGCGTCGAACGTGGCCGGGAGGATCGAAGAACGCTGTCCGTATCGGGCGCGCGACGAGCGCTGTACGTTTGCCGGCGGATGCGTCAACCAGCGCCGCGAGGCGCGACCGAACGCCGAGGATGGATGCTGGATCAGGTGCGGCGGCGATCAGCAGCTGCGGAGGCGGGGCGAATGAACGGTCGAGAACGGATGGAGGCCGCGATGCGGCTCGGCGTTCCCGACCGCGTTCCCGTGATGTGCCAGCTCGCGCTCGGGCACTACTTCCTGCACTCGGGGCTCGACGCCATCGAGATCTGGCACGACACGCCAACCTTCGCCGAGGCGCTCATCCGGCTGCAGCAGCGCTACGGCTTTGACGGCATCCTGATCAACCTGCCGGGGCGCGACCCGGCGTGGCGCACGGCGATCGCCAGGATCGATGTCCACGGTGACGAGCGGATCATCACCTGGAAGAACGGGTGGTACACGGCGGCGCCGCACGACGACAATCCGCACGTCTACCAGGCCGACGGCACGCGGCACTTCCCGGCCTTCGAGGAGATCGACCCCGACCGGCTGTTCTATGCGGAACCGCACGACGTCTCCGGCATCACGCATCCGTATTCGTGGGGTTTTGGCGGCGAGCCGGCCGAACCAGGGCCGGAATTCTTTCCGCCGTGGCATTACGGCACCATCCGAGAAGTCGTGCGCCGGGTCGGACGCGACGTGTCGGTGCATGGCGAGATCTTCTCACCGTTCGCGCAGTTCATGGAGTTGCTCGATTACACGAACGGCCTGATGGCGCTGATGGATGATCCTGCGAAGGTGCGTGCCTGCCTGGACCGCCTCGCGGACGGCGCCATCGAACTCGGCTGCGGCCAGGTGCGGGCGGGGGCGCACGCCGTGCTCATCTCGTCGGCGTTCGCGGGGGCCGGACTGATCTCGCGCGATCACTATGCGCAGTTCGTGCTGCCGTACGAGCGCAAGGTCATCGATGCGATCCATGCGCGGCATGACGTTCCCATCTACACGCACACGTGCGGCGCCATCGGCGACCGGCTCGACCTGATGGAGGCGACGCACACGCAAGGCATCGACACCCTCGATCCGCCGCCACTCGGCACGGTGGAGCTGGCCGAGGCCGTGCGGCAGGTGAAGGGCCGAATGTTCATCAAGGGGAACCTCGATCCGGTGAGCACCGTGCTGTTCGGCACGCCAGACGACGTGCGGGCCGCGGCGCGTGAGCGGTTGCGCATCGCCGGGCCCGGCGGCGGCTATATCCTGAGCACGGCCTGCTCGGTCTCGCCGGCGGCGCCGCCGGAGAACATCGCGGTGCTGCGCGAGGCGGTGGACGCGTGGGGCCAGTATGACGGCGCCACGGGGGGACTTCGCGAATGACCGAGCGGCTGCTCGACGCACTGCGCCGCGGCGCCACGTTCATCGGCGACGGCGGCATGGGGACCGAGTTGCAGCGCGCCGGGCTCGAGGCCGGCGGGTGCGGCGATGCGTGGAACCTGACGCACCCCGAGGAGGTGCAGGCAATCCACCGGCGCTACGTCGAGGCCGGCGCCGAGGTCATCCTGACGAACACGTTCGGCACGAACCGTTTCGTCCTCTCGCGCTACGACCTTGAGGGGCGTGCGGCGGACATCGCGCGCGCGGCGGCGATCAACGCCCGCGCGGCGGCGGAGAAGCGCGCGTATGTGCTGGGTGATATCGGGCCGTGCGGTGGCTTTCTCGAGCCGCTCGGCGACATCGGCGTCGCCGATCTCGCCACGACGTGGCGCGAAGTCATCGCGGCGATGCTCGATGAAGGCGTGGACGGCATCCTGTTCGAGACGATGACTGCGGTTGACGAGATCACGCTCGGCATTCGCGTGGCGCGCGAGCTTGGCGCGCCGCTGGTGGCCGCCTCGATGGCGTACGACCCGGTGCGCGGCGGCGGCTTCAAGACGATGATGGGCGTGTCGCCGGCGGATGGCGCGCGCAGTTGTCTCGCGGCGG
The DNA here is from genome assembly GCA_036504815.1 of Gemmatimonadaceae bacterium. NCBI lineage: Bacteria > Pseudomonadati > Gemmatimonadota > Gemmatimonadia > Gemmatimonadales > Gemmatimonadaceae > Gemmatimonadaceae bacterium. The sequence goes on from DASXUN010000003.1 coordinate 45,043, forward strand.
GGGCCGACGTGGTGGGGGCGAACTGCGGGCGGATGGAGCCCGAGGAGTTTGCGTCCGTCGCGATCGAGATCCGCGGGAGCACGGAGGCGCCCATCATCCTGCAGCCGAACGCCGGGCAGCCTCGGCTCGTAGGCGATACGATCGTCTACCCGCGTGATCCGGTGTCGCTCGCGCCGGCGCTTGTGGCGCTGACACCCCACGCGGCGATCGTCGGCGGCTGCTGCGGCACGACCCCGTTGCATATCCGGGCCCTCGCCGACGCGCTGGGGTAGCGCGCCTCAGCACGTCAGTAGAATTGCCGCGCGTAGAATCAGGCAAATACCCGCGCAAATACTGGATATTTCCCTACGGCGTCGTCGCGTCCCGCCCGTAGCGTAAGCTCATTCTGCTGGCTCCCCCTTCCTGAGGCACGCTGTTGCGGCGGCGTGCGACCGTTTTGCCGTGGGGATACACAATGCGGATGAGACCAGTCCGGCTGACCATGGCCGGTGCAGCGGTGGCACTGATGCTTGCCGCGGCCTGCCGCCCCGTGGAGGATCATGGGGCGCGGTGGAGCAAGGCCAGAGGGCCCGCGGCGGTCAAGCCGGCCGAACCGTCGCCCGCGACCAAGGGCGCCAAGGCGACGGAGGTCGCCCGGACGGCGGCGCTGTATCCGGTGGCACCACCCCCATTCTCGGATGGCGTCTTCCCGTGCTCGGAATGCCACGGCAAGACCGACGTCGTCAACCGGACGCCCCATCCGGTGGAGTTCCACGAAGACATCGTGCTGCACCACGATGAGAAGAACCGCTGGTGCCTCGACTGCCACGACGCGCAGAACCGCGACAAGCTCCATCTGGCCGACGGCCGGCTGATCGACTTCACCGAGTCGTATCGCCTGTGCGGGCAGTGTCACGGCCCGACTCTGCGGAACTGGAAGGCGGGCGAGCACGGCAAGCGCACGGGGTCGTGGAACGGCGCCAAGCAGTACCTACTGTGCGCCAACTGCCACAGTCCGCACTCGCCGCATTTCAAGCCGATCAAGCCGAAGCCCGCCCCCATGCGGCAGGAGGCGATCAAATGAGAGAGCTCCCCACGCTCCCGCTGCCGGCGCCCGCGCCGCCGGCCGAGGGCTATTCGCGCCGCGAAGCGCTCGTCATGGGGCTGTTCGCGCTGGCCGCGGCGGCGACCGCGACCGGTTGCTCCGCCGCCGACAAGCTGGCGTACGAAGAGTTCGTGCAGAAGCACTTCAAGGACCTCTCGCCGGAGGAGCTGAAGGACCGGCTGGCCTCGATGGAGAAGCGGTACACGGAGCAGTTCGGCAAGGAGGTGAAGGTCAGCGCCACGCCGCCGATGCCCGGCGTGCTGTTCGGGTACGCGCTCGACCTGTCGCGCTGCATCGGCTGCCGGCGCTGCGTCTATGGCTGCGTGGAGGAGAACAACCAGTCCCGCGACCCGCAGACGCACTGGATCACGGTGCTCGAGATGGACAAGGAAGAGGGCGTGAACCTGCAGAATGCGAACGCGTTCTACGACCACGAGACGGTGCCGGCGCCGGGCAAGTTCTACATGCCGGTGGCGTGCCAGCACTGCGAGAACCCGCCGTGCGTGAAGGTCTGCCCGGTGCAGGCCACCTGGAAGGAGCCGGACGGCATCGTCGTGATCGACTACGACTGGTGCATCGGCTGCCGCAACTGCATCGCGGCCTGCCCGTACGGCGCGCGGCGCTTCAACTGGGGCAAGCCGTCGATCCCCAAGGACGAACTGAATCCGAACACCGAGTACCTCGGCAACCGGCCGCGCCAGCGCGGCGTCGTCGAGAAGTGCTCGTTCTGCCTGCAGCGCGTCCGGAAGGGGCTCTATCCGAAGTGCGTCGAGGTCTGTCCGGTGGGCGCCCGCAAGTTCGGCAACCTGCTCGATCCGGAGAGCGAGATCCGCTACATCATCGAGAACAAGCGCGTGTACATCCTCAAGGAAGAGCTGAACACGCAGCCGAAGTTCTTCTACTACTACGGGCTGTGAGGAGGATGCCGAGATGAATGTCCTCAGCAAGTTCGGCAGCTTCGTCACCGGCACCGCGCGCATGGCCTTCGTGGGCGGCAACCGGTACTACTACGCCTGGCTCGGAGTGCTGGCGCTCTGCATCGTGCAGGCGGTGTTCGCCTTCTCCCACCAGTTCCAGAACGGCCTCATCGTCACCAACATGCGGGACTCGGTGTCGTGGGGCTATTACATCGGCAACTTCACCTTCCTCGTCGGCGTGGCGGCTGCGGCGGTGCTGCTCGTCGTCCCCGCCTACGTCTACGACTGGAAGCCGATCAAGGAAGTGGCGCTCTTCGGCGAACTCCTGGCCGTCTGCTCGATCGTGATGTGCCTGCTGTTCGTGCTGGTCGACATGGGGCGGCCCGACCGCTTCTGGCACATCGTCCCGTTCCTCGGGCGCATGAACCTGCCCGGTGCCATCATGGCGTGGGACGCGGTGGTGCTCAACATCTACCTCGCCGTGAACCTGGTCGTGGCGAGCTACCTGGTGTACTGCGGCTACCACGGGATCCACTACAACAAGAAGTTCGTCTGGCCGCTGGTCATCTTCTCGATCCCGATGGCGATCAGCATCCACACAGTGACGGCCTTCCTCTACAACGGCATGGCGAGCCGCCCATACTGGAACAGCGCCATCCTCGCGCCGCGCTTCATCGCCTCCGCCTTCTGCTCGGGGCCGGCGCTGCTGCTGATCCTCTTCCAGATCCTGCGCAAGGTGTCGGCGTTCGAGATCAAGGACGAGGCCATCCACAAGGTGGCCGAGCTGATGGCCTACGCCATGGGCTTCAACCTGTTCCTGTTTGGCGCCGAGGTGTTCAAGGAGTACTACTCCAACACGCACCACCTGGTGCACTACGAATACCTCTTTGCCGGACTGCACGGCGAGCCATCGCCGATAGCGCTGTACGCATGGATGTCGCTGGCGTTCGCCGTCATTTCGTTCTTCCTCTTCCTGATTCCAAGGACGCGCCGGAACATCGTGACGATGAACATCGGCTGCGTGCTCATCTACGCGTCGGTCTACATCGAGAAGGGCATCGCCCTCATCATTCCGGGCTTCACGCCGGACCAGCTGGGGCAGGTCTACGAGTACGTGCCGAGCGCGACGGAACTGCGCGTGGCGGCGGGCGTGTTCGGCATCGGCTTCCTGCTCTTCACGCTGATGGTGAAGGTGAGCGTGGCGATTCTCTTTGAGCGGCCGCGGGCGGAGGGGGCGCACTAGGCGATGCGGAAGGATTGCCGCGGACTGCTGGCCGATGGCCGATGGCGGATGGCGGATGACAGCATGCTCCAGAGGCGGGCGACCCGGCAATTGCGTTAGTATTAGGGGTTGTCCAACCCTCGAATCTCTGCCCCGCCATGTCTGATTCGCTGCTGGGTTCGCCCGCGCTGAGGCCGCGCACGGGCGATCTCTACAACATCGACGCGGCGCTCACCGAAGAAGAGCGCGCCATCCGCGACTCGGTGCGCGCCTTCGTCGACGCGAAGGTGATGCCGATCATCGGCCAGTGCTACATCGACGGCCGGTTCCCCACGGAGCTGATTCCCGAGATGGGCGCGCTGGGCTACTTCGGCGCGAACCTTCCGGAGGAGTACGGCTGCGCCGGGCTCAGCAACGTCGCCTACGGCATCATCAACCAGGAACTCGAACGCGGCGACTCGGGCATCCGGTCGTTCTCGTCGGTGCAGGGCGCGCTGGTGATGTATCCGATCTTCACCTTCGGCAGCGAGGAGCAGAAGCGCCACTGGCTGCCGAAAATGGCGACCGGCGAGGCCATCGGCTGCTTCGGCCTCACCGAGCCCGATTACGGCTCGAACCCCGCCGGCATGATCACCCGCGCGCGAGAGCAGAAGGACGGCACGTGGGTGCTGAACGGCGCGAAGATGTGGATCACGAACGGCTCGCTGTCGCACGTCGGCGTGGTCTGGGCCAAGACGGAGGACAACGACGCCGAGGGCACGAGCGTCCGCGGCTTCCTGGTGCCGACGGGCAGCAAGGGCTACACGATCAAGGAAACCAAGGGGAAGCTGTCGCTGCGCGCCTCGATGACGAGCGAACTCGTCCTCGACGACGTGCATCTCCCGGCCGACGCCATCCTGCCGAAATCGGGCGGGCTCAAGAGCCCGCTGATGTGCCTCACGCAGGCGCGGTACGGCATCGCGTGGGGCGCCATGGGGGCGGCGCTGGCGTGCTACGAGGAGGCGCTCAGCTACTCGAAGACGCGCGTGATGTTCGACCGCCCGATCGGCGGGTTCCAGATCCAGCAGGTGCGCCTGGCCGACATGCTCACCGAGATCGTGAAGGGGCAGCTCCTGGCGCTCCACCTGGGACGCATGAAGGACGCCGGCACCTTCACGCCGCAGCAAGTCAGTCTCGCCAAGCGCAACAACGTCAACGTCGCCACCGACATCGCCCGCGAGGCGCGCCGTCTCCTCGGCGCCAACGGCATCCTCGCCGAGTACCACTCGATGCGCCACATGGCCAACCTCGAGAGCGTGTACACGTACGAGGGGACGCACGACGTGCACTCGCTGGTCATCGGGATGGCGGAGACGGGGTTGAACGCCTTCAAATAGAGAAACAACAGAGAGACAACAGAGAAACAACAGAGAGACAACAGAGAGCCAACAGTGGGCATCATCCTCTACTCCATTCCCTTCTTTTTCCTGTTGATCGGGATGGAGCTTGCCTACGCGGTCTGGTCGGGAAAGCATCTCCTGCGGCTGAATGACTCGATCGCCGACCTCTCGTGCGGCATCCTCTCGCAAATCAGCGGCGTCTTCACCAAGCTCTTCTCGGTCGGGATCTTCATCTGGATCGGTGAGCGATGGACGCTGCAGGGATGGTTCGGCGTCCCAGCCTGGCCCGCGGCGCTCCCGTTCTTCCGCGTCGACACCTTTCCGTGGTTTGGCGTTCGCGGTCCCGAATTCGCCAGCTGGGCGCTGGCGTTCGTGCTCGTGGACCTCGCGTACTACTTCAGCCACCGCTACGCCCACGAAATCAACCTGCTCTGGGCCGGGCACGTGGTGCACCACTCGAGCGAGGAGTACAATCTGGCCGTGGCGCTGCGCCAGAGTTCGCTGCACGGCCTGATGTCGTGGGTCTTCTATGCGCCGCTGGCCGTGCTCGGCATGCCGTGGCAGCTCTTCGTGGCGTGCAACGCGCTGAATCTCGTCTATCAGTTCTGGATTCACACGCGCGCCGTGGGCAAGCTGGGGCGCGTGGCGGAGTATGTCCTCAACACGCCGTCCCACCACCGCGTGCACCATGGCGTGAACCCGAAGTACCAGGACAGGAACTACGCCGGGGTCTTCATCACGTGGGACCGCCTGTTCGGCACATTCGTCGCCGAGGAGGAAGAGCCCGTGTACGGCCTTACGCGCGCGCTGCGCAGCTGGAACCCGCTGTGGGCGAACGTGCACGTCTTCTGGGAGATCGTGAAGGCGGTCGGGTCGGCGGAGTCCTCGCAGGAGCGGTGGATGTATGTCTTCGGGCCGCCGGGATGGCGCCCTGACCGGCTCGGCGGACGCGTCCGGCCGCACGAGGTCCGCGTCGAGACGTTCGAGCGTTACGACCCCAAGATCCCGGGCTCGCTCGCGGCGTATGGCCTGTTCCATTTCACCTGCGCGGTGCTGGCGACAGTGCTTCTGCTGGCCGGCGCAACGCGCCTGCCGGTGACACAGCTGGCGGCCGGCGGATTCTATGTTGCCATATCGCTGACGGCGATTGGCGGGATCTTCGAGGCGGAACGATGGGCGGCGCCGCTCGAGACGTCACGCCTTGTCGTGCTGGGCGCCGCCACCGCGGTGCTCTGGCGCATGCAGGTGGTGCCTGGGTGGTTTGCCGGGCTGACTGCGGTGGCGGTCGTCGGATCGCTGGCCTGGTTCATTCCGCGTCGCGGCTTCCTGACGGAAAACACGCCGGCGCCGGTGATGCAGTAGGGGCGGGCGGAAGGCGAAGGATGGGAGACGGGAGCTGGGTGGCTTGTCTCTCGGCAGTTTGTTCAGCAGACGCTCGATGCGGGGCGTAGCACTCGGTAGTACTCACTTGACACATCGATCCTCACAGGCAGGTGGCCTTTGACACACACCATTCGACGTTCACTGATACTTGCCGCGGCGTTTGCCGTCGCCTGCGGCAGTTCCGATTCCGATCCTTTCAAACAGAAGATCCCAGGCGATGGAATCGCGGCCATCGACACGGCCTCGCTGATGCATCACATCCGCGTGCTGGCCGATGACTCGCTGCTCGGGCGCGCCCCGGGGACGCTGGGCGAGGAGAAGACGGCCGCGTACGTGGAAGCGCAATTCTCCGGGATGGGACTGAAGCCGGGCAATCCCGACGGCACGTACTTCCAGAAGGTGCCGATGGTCGGCATCACGGTGACGAACAGCCCGACGATGACCTTCGCCAAGGGCGGCGCCACCGCGTCGCTGAAGTGGCGCGACGACTTTGTCGCGTGGACCAAGCACGTGAACGAGACAGCCGCGCTGCGCAACTCGGAGCTCGTCTTTGTCGGGTACGGCGTCGAGGCGCCGGAATTCGGCTGGGACGATTTCAAGGGCGTGGACCTGAAGGGGAAGACGATGGTCGTCCTCGTCAACGATCCGCCGGTTGCGGACACGGCGATCTTCGGCGGGCCGCGGATGACGTATTACGGCCGCTGGACCTACAAGTATGAGCAGGGGCTGAAGCACAAGGCGGCGGGCGTGCTCATCGTCCACGAGACGAAGGAAGCCGGCTACCCCTTCGCCGTGGTGCAGGGGAAGACCGCCGAGCAGTTCGACCTCGTGACGCCGGACAAGAACATGGCCCGCAGTGACGTCGAGGGGTGGATCACCCTCGACCAGGCCAAGGCGCTGTTCAAGATGGCGGGGCAGGATTTCGACTCGCTCAAGGCGAAGGCGGCCACCAAGGAGTTCGCACCCGTTCCGCTGGGCGTCCGCGCCAGTGTCACCCTGAAGAACAAGCTGCGGACGATCGAGTCCCGGAACCTCGTGGCGAAGCTCGAAGGGAGCGACTCGACGCTCAAGAACGAGTACATCGTCTACAATGCCCATTGGGACTACTTCGGCGTCGGCGCCAAGGTGAACGGCGACTCGATTTACAACGGCGCGTCGGACAACGCCACGGGTGTGGCCGGGCTGCTGTGCATCGCCAAGGCGTTCTCGCTCCTGCCGGCGCCCAAGCGCTCCATCCTCTTCCTCTCCGTCACCGCGGAAGAGCAGGGACTGCTCGGCTCGCAGTACTACGCGACCAACCCGCTGTATCCGATCAACAAGACCGTCGCGATCATCAACATGGACGGTCTCAACACGTGGGGCCTCACGTCCGACATCGTCGTGATGGGCTACGGCGCGTCGGACCTGGACGACTACGCGCGCGCGGCGGCCGAGGAACAGCATGGCCGGGTGCTGCGCCCTGATGCCGAGCCGGAGAAGGGGTACTACTACCGCTCCGACCACTTCAACTTCGCCAAGGTCGGCGTCCCCGCCTTCTATCCGGGCGCAGGCGTGACGTTCGTCGGCAAGGATTCGACGTATGGCATGCAGAAGCGCGCCGAGTACGTGGCCAACCACTACCACAAGCCGTCGGACGACATCAAACCCAGCTGGGACCTGTCGGGTGCGGCGCAGGACGCGCAGCTCTACTATCGGATGGGCTATCGGGTGGCGATCGCGCCCACCTGGCCGCAGTGGAAGCCGGGGAACGAGTTCCGGGCGATCCGCGAGGCAAGCCTGAAGAAGTAGAGACGGTTTAAGTGTTGGGATGGTGATGGCGGATGGCGGATGGCGGATGGCTGATGGCAGATGGCAGATGGCTGATGGCGGATGACTGCGCGACTTCGCGGTCATCCGCCATCTGCCATCTCCCGGCACGGTCGCTACGCTCGCTTCCGCCGCACCGCCAGCCTGCCGCGCAGTCCTCGCGGGATCATCGTCAGCACCCGCCACATCACCTTGTTGAGCAGGCCCGGCACACAGATCACGCTGCCCCCGCGTTCCAGCTGCCTGAGCGACGTCTCCACGACGTGCTCCGCCCGGCCCCACATCCAGCCCGGGATCTGCTGCTTGACGTGCGGCATCTCCGCGTGGATTTCCGTGTGGGTAAAGCCGGGGCAGAGCGCCTGGACACGGACGCCAGCGCCACGCACTTCGGTGTCGAGTCCGAGCGAGAACGACGTCACATAGGCCTTGCTGGCCGAGTAGTTGACGTTGCCGGGGCCGAAGAGAAAGCCGGCGATGGAGCTGACATTGATGATGCCGCCGGCGCCATGCTCGATCATCCGCGGCAGCGCCGCGGCGCACAGGCGCATCGGAGCCAGCATGTGGAGGCGCAGCATGTTCATCTGCGGCTCGATCGGGATCTTGTGCAGCTTGCCGGTGGTGGCGAAGCCCGCGTTGTTGACGAGGAGGTCGAGGCGGGGGAGGGCGGCGGTGCGCGCCGCGACGTCCTCCCGCCCCGCGTCGGTCGCGAGGTCGGCGGTCCACGCCTCGCAGCGAATTCCGTACTGTGCCGAGAGCTCCCGTCCCAACGCCTCGATGCGCGGCGTGGACCGGGCGACCAGGATCAAGTCATAGCCGCGCCGGGCGAGTGCCGAGGCGAAGGTGCGGCCAATGCCAGCGGAAGCGCCGGTGACGAGAGCGAGGGGCATCGGTGGGGCCAGGAATGGCGGATGGCAGGAGGCAGATGGCGGATGTCGGGCTGAAGAATGGTGGCCGAGCCGCTGCTTGGCTACCTCGCCGAGCTCCTCCGCCCTCTGCCATCTGCCTTCCGCCATCTGCCCATCGGCACCGCAACCGTATAGCTTGAAGGCGCACTCCAACCGAGGGTTTTCACGGTGAAATTGGCCGTGTGCATCAAGCGCGTTCCCGACATGGAAGGGCGCTTCAAGATCGCGTCGTCCGGTACCGGCATTGACGAGGCGGGTCTCAAGTTCGACATGTCCGACTTCGACGGCTATGCCGCCGAAGTCGCCATCCAGATCACCGAGAAGCTCGGCGCTGGCGAGGTGACGGTCATCTCACTCGGACCCGATGTCGTTCAGGAGACGTTGCGCAAGGCGCTCTCGATGGGTGCGCACCGGGCGGTGCAGCTCAAGCACGACGCGCCGGTCAGCGACGGCCTCGCCATCGCCACGGCGCTCGCCGCCGAGCTCAAGGACGGCGGCTACGACCTGATCCTCTGCGGCCGCATGGCCGTGGACACGCAGAACCGGTCCACCGGCGTCTTCCTCGCCGAGCTGCTGGGACTGCCGGTCATCACCGCCATCTCCCAGCTGAACGTCGAAGGGGGCGCGGTCAAGGCGCGACGCGAACTGGAGGGGGCCTACGAGCTGATCGAGTGCCCGCTGCCGGCGGTCGTCACAATAGACGAAGGGATCGCCCGCGCGCGCTATCCCTCGCTGAAGGGGATCATGGCGGCCAAGAAAAAGCCGCTCGAGGTCAGGCCGGCGCAGTTGGGACCGGTCACCTACCAGTTGGAGAAGATGGAACTCCCGGCCGAGCGGGCCGCGGGACGCATCATCGGCGAGGGGAAGGACGCGGTCCCCGAACTCGTCCGTCTCCTCAAGGAAGAGGCGAAGGTGCTCTAATGGCGAACATTCTCGCATTCTCCGAAACACGCCTCGGCGAGCTGCGCCGCGCCGGGCTCGAGACCGTCACCGCGGCGCGCCAGGTGGCCGATGCCACGGGCGGTCAGGTGCACGCCGTGCTGGTGGGCGCTCCCGGCGTCGCGCAGCACGCCGCGAAGCTGGCGGCGCACGGCGCCGACGTGGTGCTGGTGATGGAGCACGACGCGTTCGCCAACTACAACCCCGAAGCCATCGCGGCGACGCTTGCCGCACGCCTGGGCGACGGCTATCGCGCCGCGTTCTTCGCGGCGAGCGCCATCGGGCACGATCTCGTGGCGCGCGTCGCCGCGAAGCTGAAGCTCGCGTATGCCTCCGACGTCACCGAGTTCACCTTCTCGGCCGACACCGTGGCCGTGGCCCATCCGGGCTACACCAACAAGATCGTGCAGCGCTTCGTGCTGAAGGCCACGCCGGCGCTCATCTCGCTGCGTGCCGGGGCCGTGCTCCCCGTCGAGAGCGCCAAGGCGGGCGCGGTCGAGACGCTGGCGCCGGCCGTCGACCCGACGGCGGTGCGCGTGAAGGTGACGCTCACCGAGAAGGCGGCGGGCGGCAAGATCGACCTCGGCGAGGCGCCGGTGATCATCGCCGGCGGTCGCGGCCTCAAGGAAGCGGCGAACTTCAAGCTGGTTGAAGATCTGGCAGCGGCGTTTGGCAATGCGGCGGTCGGCGCGACGCGCGCGGTCACCGACGACGGCTGGCGGCCCCACTCGGACCAGATTGGCCAGACGGGGCGGCTCGTGAGCCCCGATCTCTACGTGGCCTGCGGCATCTCCGGCGCCATCCAGCACCTGGCCGGCATGCGCACCTCGAAGACGATCGTCGCGATCAACAAGGACAAGGAAGCGCCGATCTTCAAGGCCGCCGACTACGGCATCGTGGGCGACGTGATGGACGTGCTCCCGGTGCTCACCGCGGCGGTCAAGGCGGCGAAGGCCGGGGCGTAACGACACGTCGGGCGGCGCCTCGGTGCGGGAGGCGACGCCGCTTCGGTACCATGTTCTGACTTGCGCACCGCGCCGCTCGATGCCAACGCGCGGTGTAGGCCGACAACCCAGATCCGATGACCGAGTCGCGCCGTCTCCTGCAGCACTTCCTTGCCGCGCTCGCCTATCGTACGCAGAAGGCGCTGCGCGATGCGCCCGATGGATTCGGCGAGTTCCGTGCCGGGCCGAACGTGCGCACCCCGCACGAACTGTTGTGGCACATGAGTGGCCTCGTCGGCTATGCGCGCACGTTCCTTCGGGGCGGAGAGTACGCGCCGCCCCGCGTGCCGACGATCTCGGACGAAGTCGAGCGCTTCCACGCGTTGTTGGCCGCGCTCTCCGCTGACCTAGCCGATGCGCGACTGACGTCGCGCATCACCGATGAGCAGCTGCTGCAAGGGCCGTTGGCCGACGCGATGACGCACGCGGGGCAGCTGGCCCTGCTGCGCCGCCTGAGTGGCTACCCCGTACCGTCCGAGAACTTCATCCACGCGGCGATTCGTTCGGACAACCTGGGCGCGTCTCAGCCCGCACCGGCCGCTCCAGACGAGTGGTGGCGCCCGGACCTGCCGCCGCAGCCGCCCGGTCCCGTGCGGCGCATCGACCGCGACGCATAGGTTCGCATGGTCGATGCCGGGTCGGCAACGCGCGAGCCCGGCAGGCGTGACGCCTGCCGGGCTCGCGAATCCTGCGGGTGTTTCACTCAGAACGAGTAGCGCACACCAAGCTGCATCTGCCGCGGATCGCCAAGGCCGCTGCGGATCGTGCCGTCGAAGTTGAACAGAAGTGAACCGAACGCGGGATCCTTGTAGTTGTTGCGGCCGAGCACGTTGAAGACCTCGAAGATGAACTCCGCGGAGTTCCCCGTGCCCACCTTGACCGGACGCGCGAGCCGGAGATCCCAACTCGCGTACTCATTCCGGCGCCGCAGCGTGTTGCGCTCGAGGATCGTGCCGTTCGGGCAGATGCGGTCGGCCGCGCTGCCCGCCCGCTCGCCCGTCGGCCGGTTGTTGGTGCCGCACTTCGCCGACATCGGGGATGCCGATGTGTAGGTGAAGCGGTTATTCATCGAGAAGCTGTGGCCGAGGTTCGTGAGCACGAACGCGTTGAAGCGGTGCCGCTGGTCGCGATCGCTGTATCCCCACTCGTCATCGAGCCGGTCGGCCCGCGCGTACCGGAACGTGAACGGGTCACGCTCATTGTCGTCGTTCGACCGGTCCCACGAGATCGTGTAGTTGGCGTCGAACACCCAGTTTCTGGCCTGCCGCCGGGCCAAGCCGAAGGTCAGGCCGCTGTACTTGCTCTCGGCGGTGCTCTCAACGGTCGTCAGGTCGCCAATGCCGTTGCCGCCGGCCAGCCCCGTGGACCACGGATTGCCGAACACCGCGTCGTTGCGATTCACGAAGCGGGTCAGGCGGTCGGACTTCGCGAAGGTATACGAGGCCGACCCGGTGAGCCCGGAGGTGCCGAGTACGCGCTCGTACGCCAGCGACGTGCTGAAGGTACGCGGGTTGCGGAAGTTCTTGTCAACGACGAAGACGCCCGGCTGCCATGGCGCCTGATTGGCGCCGGGGGCGGGGAGCAGGTTCTCGATGGCCGGCGGTGCGCCGAGGATGCCGGTCAGTGCCGAGTTTCGGAACATCGTCTGGCCAATGGAGCCGTTGTTGTTGCGGACCGCGGCGAAGTTCAACGCGGCCACGCGTGCGTGGTAAATACCCGCCGAGGCGCGTACCACTTCCGTACCGTCGCCGTTGCGGTCCCAGGCGAGGCCGAGGCGCGGCTGGATCATTCCGTAGTCCGACGGGATCGTGCCATCCGACGGGAACGTGAAAGTCCCCTTGGAGTTGGTGACCGTCTTGCCGATGAAACCGGCGAAGAAGACCTTGCTCGGGTCAGTCAGCACGTCGGGTTGCTTCTCTCCCTCCCAGCGCAGGCCGTAGTTGATGGTCAGGCGATCCGTGGGCTTCCAGGTATCCTGGATGAAGAGCGACATGTCGGTCTGCGGGATCTTCTGCGTGCCCGACTGTTCCACCGTGCGCCCGCCCACGCCCGCCTGCTGCAGGTACAGCAGCACCGGACCGGTAATGCTCGCGCCAGCCGGGCACGAACCGGAAGTGCTCGTGATGCCGCCGGTGCACTCCACGTAGCCGTTGCCGAACTTGGCGTAGTTGATGAAACCGTCCACGCTGCTGAAGATGAAGCGGCCGTTCGCGAAGCCGATGAAGGTCTGGTTGGAACTCACGGCGTTGATCTCGCCGCCGGCCTTGAACAGATGCTTGCCTCGCGCCCAGGTGACGTTGTTGAGGAGCTGGATGCGCGTGTCGTAGTACTCCACCGGAATGAAGAAGGGGCGGCCGATGCGGAACGCATTGCCGAAATCCATCGCGATGTCCGGGAAGTCTCGGCCGTTGGGGAGGGTGGGCGCGTCATAGTCGCGCGGGCGGTCCTCCCGGGCGAACTGGAAGCGGAATTCATTCGAGACGTTGTCCGAAATCTGCGTGGAGAGCTGCCCGCTGAAGGCGTTGGAAGACGCGTTCTCGATGGCATTGGCGCTCGCGCCCCACGTATCGACGTCGAACGTGCCGTTCACCTGCTTGGAATTGGTGTAGTTGTACTTCATGGAAAGCAGGTTCCGGGGGTTCACCGTCCAGTCGAGCTTCGCCAGGAACACCTGCGCGTCATTGGTGCGATCGATCGCGCGGAAGTCGTCCTTGAGGGCGCCGCCCCACTGCGTCGCCAGGAAGTTCCGCAATTTGGTGAACTCCGCGCTTGCGGGCCGGTTCTGTTGCTTCGTGTCCGAATACGCCTGCTGGTCGTAGGCGACGAAGTAGAACAGCTTGTCCTTCTTCAGCGGGCCGCCGACGGTAAACCCGAACTGGTGCTGACGAAAGTCGGGATCGAGCGTCACCCCGTTCCCCTTGAGCTGGCCGGACAGCGCCGAGCTCTTGCCGAAATAGTGCGCGGTGCCCTTGAGCTCGTTGGTGCCGCTCTTGGTGACCACGTTCACAAAACCGCCCGCCGAACGGCCGAACTCGGCATTGGCGCCCTGGCTCGTGACCACCATCTCCTGGACCGCGTCGAGGTTGAACGTGAACGCGGGACGCTGGCCGCCGCGTTGCTCACCGAAGAACGGGTTGTTGTAGTCGGCGCCGTCCACGGAGACGTTGTTCGAGATGCCCTTCTGACCGGCCACGGAGAGCACGTCGCCGTCTGGTCCCTGCGCCACGGCGACGCCCGGGGTGAGCAGGGTGAACACCAGGAAGTTGCGCCCGTTGTTCGGGAGTCCCTGCACCACCGCGTCGTTCAGCCGCGCCGAGGATTCGGTCTTGGCGACGTCCACCGGCGTGGCGGTCGCTCCAATCACGACCGCCGCCAGCTCCACGGTCTGGCGTTCGAGCTTGAAGACCTGTTCGGCCACCTGTCCGACGCGCACGGCGACGTTATTGCGCGCCACGGGCGCATGGCCGATGGCCCGCACGGTCACTTCGTACGGCCCGAGCGGCAGCAGGGTGCCAACGTAGACGCCCCTGCTGGATGTCTGGAGCACGCGCGTGAAGTTCGTCTGCTGATGGCGCAGTGTGACGGTGGCGCCGCTGATGGGCGCCCCAGCGGCGTCGCTGACGACGCCGCGGATGATGCCGGTGGTGGCCTGGGCCTGCGCTCCAAGCAGCGACGCCGTGGCAACAAGCACCACGGCGACCGTAGCAGCCAAGCTGGCAACGCGACGGACGTGAAATGCCATGAGTCGGTGACTCCGCATTGAGAGGTGGATTCGAGGACGTCGGCCTCGCCGGGAACGGAAAAGCGGCCGACGCGACGGCCGCGCCTAATTGACGACGTTCCGCGTGGGAATGCAATGCCGCGAAGTACCATCCGCACCGGCGCGACGACCTCGAGGTCGCCTTCGCATGTGCCGCGGTCGCTCGGCAATCCCGAACCGGGCCCTACACGCCGTGCGGCTGTTCCGGGCGTCGAAGCCGCGCTACCTTCTGCATATGACTGCATCGAACGGCCTCTTCGCCCTGATCGTCGCCGTTGCCGCCGGCTTCTTCGCGTACAACGTCCAGCGCCTCGTGGGCTACCTCCGCATCGGGCGGCTGGACGATTCGCGCTGGGATCATATCCCGCAGCGGCTCGCCAATCTGATCACCATCGGCGTCTTCCAGCGCAAGATCTTCCGTGACTGGATTGCCGGGCCGATGCACGCGGCGATTTTCTGGGGATTCTGCGTGCTGACGGTCGGCACCTCCGAGTTCATCGCCCGCGGCATCATGCCGGACTTCACGCTCGCGAAGTTCATGCCGCAGTGGGCGTACCGCTTCTACCAGAACAACCAGGACCTCTGGGGCGTGATCGTCATCGGCGCGGTCGTGTTCGCGCTCTGGCGCCGCCTGACGCACCGTGTGAAGCGGCTGCAGGGCGCCGAGACGCACGCCAACGACCCGCTGCTCATCCTGAGCTGGATTGGCCTGCTGATGGTCACGATGTTCCTGGCCGAGTCGTTCGAGATGGTGGCGTTCCCCCAGCACGCGTCGCCCGTCTACCGGCCCATCTCCTTCGCGCTGGCGAATGTCCTCTCGTTCGTGCCGCAGGACTGGGCCGCGTTCTTCCGCTCCCTCAACTGGTGGGCGCACGGCCTGCTGGTCCTCGGCTTCCTGAACTACCTGCCGTACTCCAAGCACCTGCACGTGGTCGCCTCGCTTCCCAACGTGCTGCTCTCGAACACGAGCGGACCGGGACAGGCCGGGGTCATGAAGTACATGGACCTGGAGGCCGACGTCGAGCAGTTCGGCGCGAAGGACGTCGAGCACCTGTCGTGGAAGAGCCTGATGGACGGTTTCGCCTGCACCGAGTGCGGTCGCTGCACCGCGGTCTGTCCGGCGAACACGACGGGGAAGCTGCTGTCACCGCGAAAGATCATCGTGAATGTCCGGGAACGCTTGGAGCAGAGGGCGCCCGGACTGCTGACGGGAGACGGAAGACGGGAGACGGGAGACGATCGGCCGCTGCTCGACGGGTTCATCACCGAGCAGGAACTGTGGGCGTGCACCACCTGCCGCGCCTGCGTGCAGGAGTGCCCGGTTTCCATCGACCAGCTGTCGGTCATCCTCGAGATGCGCCGCAACCTGGTGCTTGGCGAATCGCGCTTCCCCGAAGAGGTGATGCCGGCCTTCGAGAGCATGGAGCAGCGCGGGTCGCCGTGGGCGTTCGATCCGGGCGATCGCGGGAAGTGGGCCGAGGGGATGAATATCCCGACGATGGCCGAGCTGGCCGATCGCGGCGAGACCGCCGACGTCCTTTATTTCGTCGGATGCATGGGGTCGTTCGACGACCGCGCCAAGAAGACCACCGTGGCTTTCGCAAGGATCATGCAGGCGGCGGGCGTCAACTTTGCCATTCTCGGGCGCGAGGAGAAGTGCAACGGCGACCCGGCGCGACGCATGGGCAACGAGTACCTGTACCAGATGCTCGCCAAGGAGAACGTCGAGACCCTGGCCCGGTATCACGTGCGTACGATCGTCACCGCCTGCCCGCACTGCATGCATCAACTGGGCAACGAGTACCCGCAGTTCGGCGGCAACTACGACGTCATCCATCACTCGACGTTCATCGAGCACCTGATGGCGCAGGGGCGTGTGCCGCTGCGGCCGGACCTCCACGAGGCGGTGAGCACGTTCACGTACCACGATTCGTGCTACCTGGGACGCTACAACAAGATCTATGACGCACCGCGACAGACGCTCAAGCGGGCATTGCCGGTGGTGAATCTCGTGGAGATGCCGCGTTCGGGTGATCGGGGCCTGTGCTGCGGCGCCGGCGGCGGGCGGATGTGGATGGAAGAGAATGAAGGGAAGCGGATCAACGCCGAGCGCGCGGAGGAGGCACTGGCAACGGGCGCGCAGGCCGTGGCGGTGGCGTGCCCCTTCTGCATGACGATGATGCACGACTCCATCTCGTCGCGCGATGAGCACGTGAAGGTCTACGACATCGCCGAAGTCGTGGCTGACCGGCTCGCGTAGGTACGGGTGCACGATGACGCCCCGCCGCTGCCAAGCGTCGGGGCGTTCCTCGCTTCGGCAGCCGACCTGCCCAATCCGCTACTGCGGCCTCGCGTGCGCCGTGAACGGATGCTCGAAACTCAGGTAGAGGAAGAGCTGCCGGGTTCCCCGGCTGGGACCTACGCCAATGGGAAACGCGATCCCCGGCACGACTTGCAGGCCGCTCTTGAAGTCGTACCCCCAGCGAATACCGGGCGACACCAGCGCGGACTCCGTGCTGGTGGTGCCGCCATCGAATTGCGCCGTCGTGCGGCCCCAGGTCGCTTCCAGCATCACGTTGAAGCGCGGCGTCGCCAGCCAGATGAAGCTCTGGCCGAGCGCGACGGCGCGCAGACTGGTGGACGAGTCCCCGGCGCCGGGTGCCTTCGGAAACCAGGTGGCCCCGGCGTTGGTGTGAGAGACGAGTGAGGTGCCAATCGTCTTGCTCATCGGCAGGTTCGCCTGGACTCCGGTGCCCCCGACGCCGAGTCCTCTCTTGTAGTCACCGGTCGGCAGACTCAATGAAAGTCTCGGGGAGATGGCGAGCCCGCGGTCCTCGTCTTGGAGGACCTGTAACCGGTAGTTGATCATCACGTCGCCAAGCCCGGTCGTCACCCCATCGCTCGTCTGCGCGAGCGGGACGCTGTAGCTCAGCTGATGGCGTTGACCCCGGACAGGCCACTCCTGCGTGAACGAGTACGCCCACCCCTTCTGGTCCTTGGTGCGCACGAAACTGGAGATGTGCTGCACGACGCCCGCCTCCTGGTTGTACGCTTCCTCGAGCAAGAAGGAATTGTCGGCGAGCGGTTTCCTGGCGGCGGGTGCGACGTCTTGGGCGGCGAGCGGCGCCGCGCCGAGAGTGGAGAACAACAGGAGCGCGAAAGCCTTTGGCATGGGTGTGATGGGCGATGAAGAACGAATGCAGCAGAGCGAGAATGAAGGCCTGGACCGCGGGTATCGGTGCTTCGCACAATTCGGCGTGATCCGGCGCCGATGAGTCACAGCGAACGCAGAGGCCCCCGCGGGCTCGCGCGGTCCCTCGGCAGCACGGTGAGAAGAATGCGAGTCCCGTCGCTCCGCACCACAACCTTGGCGGCGCAGGTGTCGCACTGTCCGGTGATGGGCGGGGTGCTGGTGAAGCGCTCGATGCGGTAGCTGCACAGCGGGCAGTGGATCGGCGGGAGGTCGCCCGGGTTCAACGTGGTGCGCATGCTGGGCCCAGATAGCCGCTCGTCCGGATCGGCTGCCCGGCTGATGGCGCCGGCCATCGTGCTGAAGAGCAACCGGCGTTCCGTCTCAGTCATGCTCGCGAGCTGGGCCGGCGTCACCAGGCCGCGGGCCTGCAGCTCCCTCACGATTTGCGACGGCGCCCCGGAGTTCGGCGCCGGCGGTCCGGACACGCCGCTGCCGCCGTGCAGGCCCATGTCGGCGCGCAAGCGGCGGCCGATCAGCCAAATGGCGATCACGGCGCCCGCCAACACCACGATGGCGCCACCGACCAGTCGCAGGTCCATCTGCAGCAACGGCTGGTTCACCCGAGCCGCACCTCGTGAATGGTGATCGTGTGCTTCGTCACGCCTTCCTCATGCCGCGCCGCGCGCCGCTGTCGAACGACGGCACCCAACGCCGCGCACTCGGCGAGGCAGGCGTTGAGCGCCACGCGTCCCGGGTCGGCGATGAGTGCCACGCCATTCGGCGCCAGCGCGCCCACCACGGCCCGCGCCACGAGCGGCGCATACGGCCTCTCATAGAGTACGTCGGCGGCCAGCACGAGGTCAAAGGTGCCGACCGACTCGGGGAGTGCGCGCCAGTCCACCAGGCGGGTCGGCAGGTCGCGCCCGCAGTTGCGCAGGGCGTTGCGTCGCGCGAAGAGCAGGGCGTCCTCATAATAGTCCGTGACGGTGATGTCGAACCCCGCCGACACCGCGGCGAGCGACGGGAGTCCGAGTCCGGCGCCATACTCGATCGCCCGCTGACCCGCACCGTCGAGCGCCGCCACCTCGCCGGCGAGCACAATCGCCGATGGCCACAGATCGGCCCAGTAGGGCAGTCGTTCGTCCCGCTCAAAGTCCGCCTCGTTGATCAGGTCCTCGGCGCTGCGCGGCAGGTCGAGCGTCCACGTGCGGCCGGCGATGACGACGTCTCGGGTCTGGAGCACGAACCGATCGTCGAGCGCGGCAAGTTCGCGGGGCAGGGCGACGGTCATCGCGTCGCTGCGGCCATTCGGCGTGCCGGTGACGTCACAGCACGAACGTCTCGGCCATCTGCGCGGCTGGCGTGAGCAGCAACGCGGACAGCGTCTCGCCGGCGGCCACGGATGGTCGGTCCTCGGTGACCACGAGCAGGGCGTTGGCGCGCGCCATCGAGGTCAGGATCCCCGAGCCCTGGGGACCGGTGAGGCGCGCGGTGAGTGCGCCCGTCGGCTGCGTGGTCACGATCGCGCGCAGGAAGTGCGTGAGCTTCGCGCCGATCTTCACGGGCTCCTCGAGGGTCACCGGGACGGGGCGCCGAAACAGCCGCTTGTTCCCGAGCATCCGCTGGATCGCCGGGCGCGCGAAGAGTTCGAACGTCACCATCACGGACACGGGGTTGCCGGGCAGGCCAATCCACGGAATGCCGGCAATCGTGCCGAATCCGATGGGGGCGCCCGGACGCATCCGCACTTTCCAGAACTTGAGGTCGGCCCCGAGCCAGCCCAGGGCGTCGCGCGTGTAGTCGAACTCACCCACCGAGATACCGGCCGAGCTGATGATGAGGTCGGGCTTCGCCGCGACGGCGCGCTGAAAGATGTCACGCATCGACTCCGGCGTGTCGAGCGCATTGCCGAGCGGCACCGGCACGCCCCCCGCCATGGTCACCAGTGCCTGCAGCGTGTAGCTGTTCGACGCGATGATCCGCTCGCCGGCCACGACACGCTCGAACTGGTCGAGGTCCACCAGTTCGTCGCCCGAACCGAGGATCGCCACGCGCGGCGCCCGGTGCACCGGTACTTGTGCCATGCCGAGCGAGGCGAGGACGCCGATTTGCGCGGCCCCCACCGGCTCGCCCGCGCCAAGCACCACGTCGCCTTCGCGGAAATCCTCGCCGCGCGGCCGCACGTTCTTGCCGCAGTCGCGGTCGTGCAGGGCACGCACCACCTCGAGGCCCCCATCGGAGTCTTCGACGCGGAGCACGGAGTCGGCACCCATCGGCAGCGGCGCACCGGTCATGATCCGCGTCGCTTCGCCCGTTCCTATGGCGCGCGTCGGGAACTGCCCGGCAGCCACCGTCTCAACGACGCGGAAACTTCGTGGCGACTCGGCGTTCGCCCCGGCAAGATCTTCGGCGCGCACGGCATACCCATCCATCGCCGAGTTGTTGCACGCCGGGAGCGTGTAGCTCGCCCGGACGTCGGCGGCGAGCACACGGCCGAGCGCGTCGTTGAGCGCGACGAACTCGGCATCGAGCATCTCCACGTCACCGACGACGCGCGCCACGGCCTCCGCGACACTCAGCATACGCCGCCTACCTCGGAGCGCCGGGCGAAGCGAGCCGGACGAGAATGGCGTCCTGCACCCGCTCCACGTCGCGATTGGGCACGGTGAAATTGTTGCACAGGAAACTGAAAACGAGCATGCGGCCGCCGGGCGTCGTCACGTAACCCGAGAGACTGCGGGCCTTGTCCACGGTTCCGGTCTTGGCGTGCACGTTGCCCTGGGCCGGCGTGCCGCGCATCCGTGAGGCGATGGTGCCATCCACGCCGGCAATCGGGAGCGCCTCGTAGAACGCACTGAAGGCTGCGTGCTGCCGCATGGCGTTGAGCACCTTCACGATCGTCTCGGGCGTCACGTAGTCGTGGCGCGAGAGGCCGCTGCCGTCGCGCACCGCGTGACCCGCCGTGTCGGCGCCCCAGGCGGCGAGTTGGCGCTCGACCACGCGTCGTCCGCTGTCGGGAGTGCCGACGCCGCTCTTCTCGAGGCCGAGCGTCCGGAAGAGGATCTCGCCGATCTGGTTCTGCGACGGTTTCTCGAAGAGCGGCATCACGGTGCGGAGCGGCGGCGACGCGAGCGAAAAGAGCGGCGTCAGGCCGACGGTGTCCACGGCCGGTTCGCTGATCACGTTTCCGCGGAGCACGATGCCGCGCTCGGCCAACGACTCGGCGAACGCCTCCAGCCACGCCTGCGCCGGATTGCGGAGAGCGACCGTGACCGTGGCGCTGTCGCGCATCTTCACGAAGCCCGAAAGATTGAGCGCCGGGCGCGCCCCGCGCACATCCGTCTCCCAGCTGATGCGATTCGGCTGCCGCGCCTCGGGATCCATCATGCCGCCGGTCACCACCGACACCCGGCCGACCTTCGGCACCGTGCGCGCCGGCGCCGTTCGCACCGTCGCTGGTCCACCGACCGACTTGGCCGCGTACACGGTGACGTTCGCGATGCCTTCGTTGAAGAACAGTTCGTCCACGCCGGCGGAATAGCCGTAGTCGAGGTCGTCCCACGCCCAGCCGAAGCCGAGCGTGGAGTCCGGGAACGCGTCACCGCCGCGCACGAGCGCGCCGGCGATCTCCCGCACGCCGAGCGACCACAGCGAGTCGGCCGCCGCGCGCATCGGCCGCATGGCGTCGCCGAATGCCGCGTCGCTGAACGTCGGGTCGCCGCGCCCGATCACCACCAGGTCGCCGCGCAGCGAGCCGTTCACGAGCCGGCCGTTGGCCGCGAACTGGGTGCGGAAGCGGAAGTTCGGGCCGAGCTGCGCCAGCGCGGTGGCCCCCGTCAGGATCTTCTGATTCGACGCGGGCATGAAGAGCTTGCCTGCGTTGTGCGAGTAGAGCGTGTCGCCGCGCACCGGGTCCACCACCAGGATGCCCCAGTTCGCGTTGCGGAAGGCCGGCTGCGTGACCATCGAGTCGACGGCGCGCTGGAAGACGGCCCGCTCGCCCGAGGGCGATGGTTGCGACGGCCCGCCCCAGGTGGAGCAGGCAGCGATCAGGAGGATGCCGAGCACGATGACGCGGCGCATGGCTCAGGTCCGGCCAGGGAGGAAAGTGCCCTCAACCCAGTCGGCTAGCGCATCGAGCCAGCCGTCGTGGTCGAGCCGGAAGAGGGGGAAGGGGAGGCCATCGACCGCGTGGTCCGAGACCATCGCCCGCCAGGCGGCCGCGTTGCCGAGCGACGGGTCAAAGAGCGGCGCGTCGTGCGCGGCCCGGCGGAAGACCTCCACCTTGGGCAGGTCTGTCGCCTTGAACCCTTCGCAGAGCACGAGGTCGGCGTCCATCATGTGGCGCTCGACGACCTCCTGCGGCGTCAGCGGCTGCTCCCAGCGCGCGACGAGCGCGAACTTGTCGGGAGAGATCATCGCGACGCGCTCCGCCTGTCCCTCGTGGTAATGGCGGTACGTGTCGGTGTTGACCGGGTCCATGTTGAACGTGTGCGACCCGTGCTTGATGGTCATCACGCGCACGCCGCGCCGGGTGAGCGCATCGGCGAGTCGCACGACGAGGGTGGTCTTGCCGGAGTTCTTCTTCCCGGTGATCGAGAGGAGCGGTGGCGTCATGGGTTGGGCACGGTTGGAAGGTCGTCCGGCGTGTTCACGTTGAAGAAGATGTGCGCCGGTTCGCCCCACTGCGACACCTCGGCGGCGCTCAGCCGGGCGGTGCGCACGTCGTCGTGGAACGAGACCACGCGCCGATCCCCCGCGTCGAGCCGCCGTTCAATGGCGGGCAGGCAGGCCGGGCCGTACCAGGCGCAGAGCGGCTCGACGCCGCGTCCCGACGTCTCGCTCTCCGGGACCACCGCATCGAACCCCTGCTCGCCGCGCGCGCGCAGCGCGCGCAGCAAGCCCTCGCTGGCATACGGCATGTCCCACGCGACCACAAGCACGGCCGCGCCGCGCGCGTGCGCGAGCGACGCGTGGAGCCCGCCCAGCGCGCCTTCGCCACGTCGCACGTCAACCTCCGTGCGCACGCCGGGGAGCCAGAGGCGCGCGTCGGGCGCGTTGGCCACGAGCAGGAGTTCGTCGGTCACGGCCCGCAGCGCGGTGGCGACGCGATCGATCATCCGGACGCCATCCACGAGCTGCAGCCCCTTGGGCAGTCCGCCAAACCGGGTGGCTCCGCCACCCGCGAGAATCACGCCCACGCAGTGCGTGCTCATCGCGCGGGGGCCATCAGTCGTGCACCGACCAGACCTGTGGCTCGCCCGACACGGCGCGACCGACCAGCACCATCCCCGCGGCCTTGGCGATGTCCACCGCCAATGAACTCGGCACGCTGGGCGTCGCCACCACGGACAGCCGGGCGCGCGCCGCCTTGAACGCGAGCTCACCGGAGATGCGCCCCGTCACGAGCAGGATCAGGTCATCCGGGCGCGTGCCGGCCATGAGCAGCGCGCCGAGCACCTTGTCCACCGCATTGTGACGGCCGATGTCCTCGGCATGCGCCAGCAGCGTCTCGCCGTCGGTCAGCGCGGCGGCGTGGATGCCGCCCGTCTCGCTGTACCGCGCCCCCTTCGCGAAGAGCTCCTTGAAGAGCTTGCGGGTGTGCGCGAGGTCGGGAATCGCCGGCGTCGTCGTGCGGCGCGGCACGCTCGAGAGCGAGCCGAGGATGGTCGTGACGGCGCCGCACCCGCTGGCGAGCACGCGGCGCCGCTCCGTTCCCTCCACCGTCTCGTAGCGCTCGCGCGGCACCTGCGCCCAGAATCCGGGTTCGAACGCGCAGGGACGCAGCGAGAGCAGGTCGGCCCGCGTGTCGATGTACCCCTCGCCGAACAGCCAGCCGACCACCAGCTCGGGGAGCTGGTCGGGCGTGCACATCCACGTGACGGCACTCTCGCCGTTCACCTCGAGCCAGACCGGCGTCTCCTCCACCGCGTCGAGTCGCGTCATGGCGCGCGCTCCGTCGTCAGTCCCGCACCCATTCGGCCCACAGCGTCGGACTCTCGGAGAGCCAGACCCGCGTCACCTGGGCGCGTGCGCCGAGGGCTCCCTGCACGCGCTCGGCGATGAACGCGGCGAGATTCTCGCAGCTCGGCACCAGCCGTCCCTCGGCGAATTCCGGCACGTCCAGGTTGATGTTGCGATGATCGAACCGCTCCATCACCTCGCGCGCGAGAATGTCATCGAGGACGGCGAGATCCACGACGAACCCGGTGACCGGATCCACCGCGCCGCCGACGGAGACATCACACGTGTAGGTGTGGCCGTGCCACGGCAGGCGGGAACACTTGCCGAAGACCTCGAAGTTGCGCTCGTCGCTCCACTCCGGCCGCCGGTAGCGATGCGCGGCGGCGAACGTGACGCGGCGCGTCAGCGAGAGAGCCGGCACGGGGTCAGCGGAAGAGATGGTAGGCGAGTCCCAGCGACCAGAGATGGTTGCCCATCCACGGCGCCTTGCCGCCACTGACCAACGGTTTGCCGCCGTCCGACGGCTTCTCCCGGTACTCGGGCGGGTACTGCAGCTGCCAGATGTAGTTCGTGAAGTCGACACGCGGCTCCCAGCGCCCGTCGGTGTGGTACCGCACACCGAGGCCATACGTGAACATGAACCGCGTGCCGAAGCGGTAGCCGCCCACGTCCGGGGTGCCCCGGAAGTCACTGGCGACGCCGACACCGCCCGACACGACCGGGACCATCCGATGCCAGCTCTTCTGGCCCGTGATGTTCAGCGCGATGCCGAGATCGGCGGTGAGGAGCTGGCTGTTCTGGTCCCCGACGTAACGCGACGCCGCCGGGTTGAGCGGACGCAGGATCCGCCGTGAGGTGGGCGCCGAACCGAATCGCGCCACCAGCGCCACCGGTCCGCCGATGCGCAGGTCGTAGCGCACGCCGGCCAGCCATCCCGGCTGCGGACCCACGCCCGCTTCGTCCTTGCCCGTGTCGAAACCGCCGGTGAAGACGGCCAGCGACTGCTTCCACGGCAGGTCACGGTATGGGCTCTTGGCGGGTTCGTACCCCACCTGCGCGACCGCGGGGGCGGCCGCCAGCGTCAGCACAAACAACGCAGCGCGCAGTCGCATCACGTCAGGCTCCCTGGATTCGAAGGTCCTTGCCGGTCATTTCCGGCGGCTGCGGCACGCCCAGCATGCCCAGCACGGTCGGTCCCACATCACACAGCGCGCCGCCCGATCGCAGCGCCAGCTGGGTGTCGTCGTCAACGTATAGCAGCGGCACCGGATTGGTGGTGTGCGCCGTGTGCGGCCCGCCCGTTGCCGGGTCGAACATCATTTCGCAGTTCCCGTGATCTGCCGTGATCAGCAGGCGGGCCCCCGCCTTCGCCGCGCTCTGCACGACGCGCGTGAGCTGCTGGTCCACCACCTCGCAGGCCTTGATCGTCGCCTCGAGATTGCCGCTGTGTCCCACCATGTCGCCGTTGGCGTAGTTGCAGAGCGTGAACGGGTGGCGCTTCTCCTCGATGGCCGCGCAGAGCACGTCGGTGATGCCGGCAGCGCTCATCTCCGGCATCAGGTCGTAGGTCGCCACCTTCTGGCTCGGCACGAGGATGCGCTCCTCGCCCGCGTACGGCACTTCGTTGCCACCGTTGAAGAAATATGTCACGTGCGGGTATTTCTCGGTCTCCGCGGTGCGCAGCGTCGTCAGGCCATGCTCCTGCAGCACCTCCGCCACGATCTTCGCCATCGAGAATGGCTCGAATGCGATGGGAAGGCCGAAGGTCTGGTCGTACTGCGTCATGCACGCCACGTGCACCGGCGGCCGCTTCCCGGTTTCGAAGCCGGAGAACCCCTCGATCGCGATCGCACGGATGATCTGCCGCATGCGGTCGGAGCGGAAGTTCCACATGATCAGCGCATCGCCGTCGCGCATCGGCGCCACGGCGGCGCCGTCGGCGCCGAGCACCACGGCCGGTTCCATGAACTCGTCGGTCACGCCGCGGTCGTAGTTCGCCTGGATGAATGCCAGCGGATCGGTGGTCGACGGCCCCACGCCCTGCACGGCCGCGCGATACCACGGCTCGATGCGATGCCAGCGCTGGTCGCGATCCATGCCGTAGTAGCGGCCGCCGATGCTGGCGATCCGTGCCCGCCCCTCGGTGCGCGCCGCGAGGTCGCGCGTGAAGCCCAGCGCGCTCGTCGGCAGCGTGTCGCGTCCGTCGAGCAGGCAGTGCAGCGCCACGCGCCCCACGCCCTGGCGCGCCGCGAGGTCCACCAGCGCGATGGCATGTTCCTGATGCGCGTGCACGCCGCCGTCGCCCACCAGCCCCATGAGATGGAGCGTGCCGCCGCTGCGCCGCACCTGCGCGCAGGCGGCAAGGAAGGCGCTGTTCTTGAAGAACGTGCCATCCTCGATGGCCGCGGTGATCCGCACGAGATCCTGCATCACCACCCGGCCGGCGCCGAGATTCAGGTGGCCGACCTCACTGTTTCCCATCTGGCCGGTCGGGAGGCCCACCGCGCGGCCCGACGCCTCCAGCAGGGTGCGGGGCGCCTTCGCCCACAGCCGGTCCCAGGTAGGGGTGTGCGCGAGGCGGACGGCGTTCCCTTCGGTGCTCTCCCGGTAGCCCCATCCGTCGAGTACCACGAGAACGACCGGACGGTCTATGCGCGACGTCATCTTGGCTGAGCTCAGAGACGGGTGATATGTTCGGCAGTATGCGTGACCCAGGGAAAACTAGCCGCGGTCACGCCCCCCTACCAGCGATGCGACCTATTCGTTCCCTCCTGATTCTCCTCTGCGCGGCGCCGCTCTCGGCGCAGACCGCGCTCATCTCCGATGCCACCGTGCGTTCCGCGCCCGGCGGCAGCGTCATCGCGCTGCTCAAGGAGGGCGCGACCGTGACGGTCGGCCCCACGCGGAACGGCGCCGTGGCCGTGACGTTCACGGGCTGGATTGACGGCTCGCGCCTGGGTGGCGCGCGCGATTCGTTCCCGGCGCACCTCTCCGGCAACATCGCCATGCGCTTGCGCTCGGCGCCGTCGGTCAAGGGCGTGATCCTCGGCGAGGTGCGCCCCAACGCCGGCCTGTTCACCGAAGGCAAGCAGAAGTCGTGGGTGAACGTGCGGCGCAGCGGCTGGGTGGATGCGAAGGTCCTTCCGGCGGGCGCCGGGGCTAAACGGGACGCGCCCGCCGCGGGGCGAACCACCACACCGCCCGCGGCCAAGGCGCCTCCGCCCGCCAAGGGAACGACCGCGCGGGAGAAGGCGGCAGCAGCTCCCCCGAAGCCGGTGACGAAGGCGACCGCTCCCCCGCGAGCGCCCTCGCAGTCTGCGGCGCCGACCACGGAGGAGGCCCCGGCTATCGAGTTGCTTCCGGAGGGCGCGATGCGCGTGGCGCGCACCGCCATCGCGCGCAACGCGCCGAACGGCGCGGTGGTGGGTCAGATCGGCGGCGGCACCTACGTGGTCCCGCTGGCGCGGTCGCGCGGCTGGGTGCGCGTGCGCGCCGAAGTGTGGGTGCAGGAACGCGATGTGGTGCCGGCCGACTCGTCGTTCGGCTCGTCGCTGAGCGCCGCCGACCTGCGGGCCGATCCCGACGGCACCCGCGGCAAGACCGTGCGCTGGGAAGTGCAGGTGCTGGCTCTCCAGTATGCTGATCCGCTGCGCCGCGACCTCGCCGTCGACGAACCGTACTTCCTGGCGAAGGGCCCCGGCACCGAAGATCAGCTGCTCTACCTGGCCATTCCGCCGTCGCTGCTCGCCGAGGCGCGCTCCACGCAGGCGCTGACCCGACTGCTGATCACGGCGCGCGTACGCACCGGGCGGTCGCAGCCCGTCGGCATTCCCGTCCTCGACATTCTCTCGTTCGCGCGGCAGTGATTCCGGTCGAGACCGGCTGGCGGTCGTTGTGGCGTGAGCACCCGCGGCTTATGCGGCTCCTCTGGTGGACGTTTGCGGCGTCGCTGGCCGCGGCGGCGGTCTTCACGTGGCGGACGTCAGAATACCGGCGCGAGGTGCGTGCGCTGCGCGTGGGGATGAGTGGCATCGAGCAGGTGAAGACCGATCTCGCGCTGTCCTCCGACGCCAAGCGCCTGCAGGTGATGATGGCGCTCGCCGTCCGGCAGGCGCGCACCGCCGGCGATCTCCACATCGCCGTCTCGGTGGACAGCGGCATGCTCCACCTCGAACAGCACGGCGCGGTGCTGCGCAGCGCCGCTGTGGCCGTCGGAGCCGATGGCTGGGAGCGCGCGGCCGGCGACTCCATCCCCATCGCCTCGCCGCGGGGCGTGCGACGCGTGGAAGAGGTGCGCGGTGACTCGCTCGTCGTGCTCTCGGGCGGAGCGACCATCTATCGCGGCGATGCGTCGCGGCCGGCACGCGCCGGCAGCGTGCGCATCGGCGCCGCCGACCTGAAGTCGATCCTGCCCAACCTGAAGGCCGGTTTGCCGGTGTACTTCTACTGATGATGACCGAGCAGCGAGCGTCTCGCGGGTTCTTCGCCAGTGGAGGTCCGGTCGCCTGGTTGAGCGTGGCCGCTGCCATTGCAGCGGTCGTGCTCGCGGTCGCGCAGTTCGAGGAAGCGCGCGCGGCGAAGCGTGAACGCGACCTCACGCAGGCGGTCTACAACGACAACGCCGACATCCTCGCGACGGTGCGCGCACAGGCGGCTTCGGCCGGAGATTCACTCGACCGTGTGCTCGCGGCCTCCCCCGACTCACTCGGCGACCAGCCGTACATCGTGATCAGCATCTCCGAGAACCGGCTCTGGTACAAGCGCGGTCCGACGGTGCTGTTCAGCACGCGCGTCGCGACCGGGACCGGCAAGTACCTCGAGCGCGCCGGCGGGTCGCGGTGGAAGTTCGAGACGCCGCGCGGACGGCTGGTGGTGCTCCGCAAGGACGTGGATCCCGCGTGGGTCCCCCCCGACTGGCATTACATCGAGGCCGCGCGCAAGGCGGGCAAGCGGCTGCGCCGGCTGGAGCGCGGCCAGCAGATTTCCGCCGCCGGTGGCGCGGTGATCACCGTTACGGGCAATGACGTAGTCACGCGCTATCCCGACGGGCACGAAGTCCCCTTCGAGGTCATGGAGGGGAAGGAGATCGTCGTGGGTCGCGACCTGATCATCCCGCCAATGAACACCAACCAGCGCCGGTATGCCGGGGTGCTCGGGGTGAACCGTCTCTACCTCGGAGACGGATACGGCATCCATGGCACGGATGCGCCCGCGAGCATCGGACGCGGGGCGAGTCACGGCTGCGTGCGGGTGCGGAACGAGGACATCGAGACCCTTTTCCGGATCGTGCCGGTGGGGACGCCGGTGTACATCTACTAGCTCGGACAAGACGGAACGGGGAGGGGGTGGAGGCTCAGGGACGGGGTACGAGAGGCGGAACGAGGATGGAAATCACCGCGCCCCGCGCTCGTCCACTCTCGTTCCTGCACTCGTCCCCCCTCGCCAAGCCTCTACCCCCTCCCCGTTCCACAGCAGTTTCGGGAACCCATAGCCGTAGGGTCGGGTAGGGACTATTTTCCGGAGTCCCACGTCCCGCCGCAGGCGCCCCCCGCGCGCCGCGGCGCAGTCGTCTCCCGTCCCGAGCATCAGTGATCAGTCCGCGCCGCCTGCTTCCTGCCTCCCTCGTCGTTGCCTCGCTCCTGGCAACGGCGGGCGTGGCGTCGGGACAGATGGCCGGAGCGACTCCGCCAGCGACGGTAGAGGCGACCGCGGCCGACACGATCTTCGGCCGCAGCGGGCGCCTCCTGGCCCGGTTCTTCGCGCCGCCGCGCTCCATGGAAGTGGAGCCCATTGCCCGGCTGTTCGGCCGTCGCGAGCAGAAGAGCAGTTCGACGCTGGCCGTCACCGATTCCACCAGCGGCCGCAACCTGTCGCTCATCACGCTGCTCCCCTTCACGGAGAAGAAGAACGGCCGCGTGGGCGACTACCACATCGGCCGCTTCCCGCAGGAGAAGGGACGCCTCCGCTCGGCGTCGTACGTGAACCCCGATGGCTTCATCGAGGTCACGGCCGAGAACAAGGACACGCCGGTCTCCGAGCATTTCCGGCTGGGGGACTTCCTCACGCATGACCAGCAAAATGTCTGGCCCAAGTACCTCGTGCTGCGCGAGGATCTGGTGGACAAGCTGGAGCTCGTGCTGGTGGAGCTGCAGCGCCGCGGGGTTGATGCGCAGCACCTGCGCGTCATGAGCGGCTTCCGGTCGCCGCAGTACAACCGCCGCACGCGGGGGACCGCGCAGGACAGCCGGCATCAGTTCGGCGACGCCGCGGACATCCTGGTGGACAACGACGGCGACGGCCGTCTCGACGACCTCAATCACGATGGCCGCGTGAACTCCAAGGACATCCGCATCATGGCCGATGCGGTCGAGTCGGTCGAGCGCCAGTACCCAGAACTGGTCGGCGGACTCGGTGTCTATCGAGCGACGCGAGCGCGGCAGCCCTTCATCCATGTGGACACGCGCGGGGTGCGTGCGCGCTGGGGGCGGTTCTAGCAGTGACCACACCCGGCCAGTCCGCCGACGGCGGATTTCGGGCCGGATGGTGGGCGCTGCTGCTCGGGGCGCTGGCGCTCGTCGGTGCCATTGTCCTGATGCTCCATCCGCCGAACCTCCTGCTCGCCTCGCCGTTCGCTCGCGAGGAACGCGCGCCGTCGGTCTCGGCGTCGCCCGCCGTCTTCGGGCGCAGCGGGCAAGTGCGGGTGCAGCTCGTCCTTCCCAGCGAGCGCTTCGACTTTCCCCTCGAAGTCCGCGGCGATCCCGGCGGCCTCGGGTATAGCTGGGTACGGGCGCAGGACAGCGCCGTCGTCACGCCGTCGCAGCCGCTGTTCGGTGCCACCGTGGTCGCCCCCGGCTTCTCCGGCTTCTACCGGCTCGAGGTCGAGAGTGAGACCGGACACCGCATCGTGGACTCGGTCCTCGTCGCGGTGATGGTGCCGTACTCCGCCAAGATTGGGCAGGCGCTCAACGGCTACCGCATCGGCAACTATCGGTCAGGGATCGACGGCGACGCGCCGCCGCCCCCGCGCGGCTTCGTCGAGGTCACCCCGCAGTCGGTCGACCTCGCCGTGAGCAAGCACATGCGCCTGTCCGACTTCGTCACCCACGACGAGCAGCAGGACCAATGGCCCAAGTACGTGGCGCTCGATCCTCGCGTGCTCGACAAGGTGGAGCTCGTGATTGCCTATGTCGGGGCGTTCCGCGGCGGGCGCGACCAGAAGGTGAATGTCGACGTGCACTCCGGCTTCCGGTCGCCAGTCTACAATCGACGCGTGCCGCGCGCGGCGCGCGACAGCCGCCACCAATACGGCGATGCCGCTGACCTCGCCATCGACGCCGACGGCGATGGACGCGTCACCTGGCGCGATGGCATGTTGGTCTCGCTGCAGGTGGAGCAGGTCGAACGCGATTTCCCGCAGTACGTCGGCGGCCTCGGCCTCTACGGTAACCAGAATGGCGTGCCGTACGTACACATTGATGTGAGGGGGAAACGGGTGCGTTGGAAGCAGTGATGGCAGATGGCAGATGGCGGATGGCAGAAGTAGGAGGCCTCAAGCTGTCAGCCATTCGTCCCCTGCTGCACCGCCCGCCGTATCCGCCCTCCGCCATCTGCCCTCTGCCATCTCTATCCGCCACACCGATCCATGAACCCCTCCCTGCGCGACCGCATCGCTCGAAGACTCGACGCCCTCTCCGATGAGCGCGGCTACCAGATCCTCGACTACGTCGAATTCCTCGAGTCGAAGTACGCCGAGCGACAGGCGCCGCCGCCGAATGTCTTCACGCGCTTCGCCGAGGGGATTGAAGACACCATGCGCGCCGGTCGCGTCTCCACCACGGCCATTGCGCAGACCATGGATCTCATGAACAAGGCGATGGGGGTGCTCAGCGGCGTCACCGCGGCCGGTTCGTCGCTCGCCAATGATCTCGTGACTACGGCCACGCAGATCACCTCAAACCCGTTGCAGAAGCCGCTCGTGTCGCCCATCGCGCCGGGGAATGCAGCGGCGGGGGGGCCCTCGGCCAGCGAGCCCGCCGCGGCGGCCGGCCAGAACGCCGCCGCGTCGCCAGCACCCGCCGCGCCACCCGCCGCGCCACCCGCCGCGCCACCCGCCGCAACAGGGAACCAGCCCAAGCCCTAGACCACCGGGGGCGTGGACGCTACAATTCGCTATGGCAACCATGTTTGTCCCACCAACGGCCCGCACCGGAGCATTCCGGCTGCGGGCCGTCGCGCATTAGCAAGGCCCTCTCTATGACCAGTCCACGCATTCGGGACGATCAGGCCCTCACGTTCGACGACGTCCTGCTCTCGCCCGCCCATTCGCTCGCGCATCCCAAGCACGTCAACACCGCCTCACTCTTCACGCGGGGCATTCCCCTGAACGTGCCGCTCGTCTCGGCGGCCATGGATACCGTCACCGAAAGCGAGATGGCCATCGCGATGGCGCGGGCCGGCGGCATCGGGGTGCTGCACAAGAACATGTCCATCGACCGGCAGGCAGCCGAGGTGGATCGGGTGAAGCGATCGGAAAGCGGAATGATCCTGCATCCGATCACCCTGCAGCCCGACGCCAACCTGCGCGAAGCCGTCGCCCTGATGGCCAAGTTCCGCATCTCGGGCGTTCCGGTCGTGGATGCCAGTGGCACCTTGGTGGGCATCATCACCAACCGCGACTTGCAGTTCGAGCGCGAGCTCGACCGCCCGCTGCGCGAGGCGATGACCAGCGAGCGGCTCATCACGGCTCCGCAGGGGACAACGCTGGACGAAGCCGAGAAGATCATGGGCAAGCACCGCATCGAGAAGCTCCCGGTGGTCGACGCGGCCGGCAAGCTGATCGGGCTGATCACGGTCAAGGACATCCACAAGCGCCGCCAGTATCCGCATTCCAATAAGGACCAGCACGGGCGCCTGCGCGTCGCCGCCGCGATCGGCGCGGCCGGCGACTTCATGGACCGGGCACGGGCGCTGGTGGACGCGGGCGTGGACGTGCTGATCATCGACACGGCACACGGCCATTCGGAAGGGGTGCTGCAGGCCACCGCGCAGGTGCGTCAGGCGCTGCCGCAGGTGCAACTCGTGGCCGGCAACGTGGCCACGCGCCAAGCCACTGCCGCGCTCGTCGAGCGGGGCGTGGACGCGGTGAAGGTGGGCGTCGGCCCGGGCTCGATCTGTACCACCCGCGTGGTGGCTGGCGTTGGCGTCCCCCAGCTGACGGCGATCATGGACGCCGTTGCCGGGGCGGGGGACGTGCCGATCATCGCCGACGGAGGCATCAAGTATTCGGGCGACATCGTCAAGGCGCTCGCCGCCGGCGCGTCGTCGGTCATGATGGGTTCGATGCTGGCGGGAACCGAGGAGAGCCCGGGCGAGTCGTTCCTCCTCGAGGGCCGCCGCTTCAAGATGATCCGCGGCATGGGTTCGCTCTCCGCGATGCAGGACGGGAGCGCCGATCGCTACTTCCAGGACGGCGAACTCGGCGCCAAGAAGCTCGTCCCCGAGGGCATCGAGGGGCGCGTCCCGTACAAGGGACCCGTCGGCGATGTCCTCTTCCAGATGGTCGGCGGTCTGCGCAGCGGCATGGGATACGTGGGCTGCGAGAGCATCGCCGCGCTGCGCACGCGTCCGACGTTCGTTCGCATCACCACCGCTGGCCTGCGCGAGTCGCATCCGCATGACGTGACGATCACTCGGGAAGCTCCGAACTACAGCGTGTGAGCCGGGTGATGGCAGATGGCGGATGGCGGGTGGCAGAGGCGGGGCGACACCCACGGGTGCCGCCCCGCGCATTTTTCGGTTCGATGCCGCTTCGGCCCAGCGTCCAGGTTCCGTCGCGCGTACATTAACGTCCTACATCACGCATTGACGCAGGCCGATGCGTGACCACAGCTTGTTCCGGTTGCATTGTCGATTCCACCGCGGAGCCCAGTGGCATCCGCCGTGCCTTACTACCCACGGAGAACCGCATGGGCCTTCTCGTCAAGAAGCCGATGTCCATCCTGATGCAGGAAGCGAGCAGCGAGGGCGAAGATTCCCTCAAGCGCTCGCTCTCGGCACTCAACCTGACAGCCCTCGGCATCGGGGCGATCATCGGCGCGGGCATCTTCGTGCTGACCGGAACCGCGGCCGCGACGCACGCGGGCCCGGCCATCGTCCTTTCGTTCGTCTTCGCCGGCCTCGGCTGCGCCTTCGCGGGCCTGTGCTACGCCGAGTTCGCCTCGATGATCCCGATCGCCGGCTCCGCGTATACCTACGGGTATGCGACGCTGGGCGAGTTCTTCGCGTGGATCATCGGATGGGACCTGATCCTCGAGTACCTGTTCGCCGCGTCCACCGTGGCGGTGGGCTGGGCGGGCTACTTCTCGCGCATCATGAATGACCTCGGCTTCCCGATTCCGGCGGCGCTGGCCAACGCGCCGTACCGGGTGGAAGGGACGCACACGCTGGTTCGGACGGGCGCGATCATCAACCTGCCCGCGGTGGTGCTCGTGCTGGCGCTGACGGCGCTGCTGGTGGTCGGCATCAAGGAGTCGGCGCGGTTCAACAACTTCATCGTCGCGGTGAAGCTGGGGATCGTGCTGCTCGTGATCGGCTTCGGCTTCATGTTCGTGAACCAGGCCAACTGGCATCCGTTCATTCCGGCCAAGGAAGTCGTTGACGCCGCCACCGGCGCCACCCGCTTCGGCTGGTCCGGCATCTTTGCCGGCGCGGGCGTGATCTTCTTCGCGTATATCGGTTTCGATGCGGTCTCGACGGCCGCGCAGGAAGCCAAGAATCCCCAGCGCGACCTGCCCATCGGCATCATGGCGTCGCTGGTCATCTGCACCATTCTCTACATCCTGATGGCGCTCGTGATGACCGGCCTGACGCCGTTCAAGAACCTGGCGGTGCCGGATCCGGTGTACGTGGCGCTCGACGCCGCGGGGCCGGGGCTCGCCTGGCTCAAGTACCTCACGACCATCGGTGCGGTTGCCGGCCTGGCGTCGGTGGTGCTGGTGATGCTCATGGGCCAGCCGCGCATCTTCTTCGCGATGTCGCGCGACGGCCTGCTCCCGCAGCTGTTCGGCAAGGTGCATCCCAAGTTCCGCACGCCGTACCTCTCGACGATCATCACCGGCATCGTAGCCGCCGCGGTTGCCGGCGCCTTCCCGATCGGCCTGCTCGGCGAGCTCGTTTCGATCGGCACGCTGCTGGCGTTCGTCATCGTGTGCGCCGGCATCCTCGTGCTTCGGTACGTGCAGCCCGAGCTGCATCGTCCGTTCCGCACGCCGCTGGTGCCGTTCGTGCCGGTCGGTGGCGTGCTGGTCTGCGGCTGGCTGATGTGGAACCTCCCCCGCGACACGTGGGCCCGCCTGCTCATCTGGATGGGCCTCGGCCTGGTGATCTACTTCACCTACGGACGCAAGCATTCCAAGCTGCAACAGGCCCAGTAGGCGGCGGGATCGGTTATCTTTGCGGCGGCGCCCGGGACTCCGGGCGCCGCCGCGTCGCATCACGAGATGCCGGCGCCCCTGTCGTTCTCCGTCGTCTTCTGTCGTCCTCCGCCTCACCGTGCTCTCAGATCTCTTCAACGTACCCGCCGGCCGCCGCGCCGACATCGAGCGCCTGATCGCCGAGCTGGTGCCGGGCGAGGTCGTCGCGCTATCGACGCACATCAACGCCGATGGCGACGGCTGCGGCTCCGAGGCAGCGCTGGCCGGGCTGCTCGCGCAGCGCGGGATCACGGCGTATGTGGTGAACCCCACGCCGTGGCCGGCGATGTTCCGCTTCCTGCTGGAGGAGGGCGGCATCGAGGATCGCAGCGCGAAGGGGACCAAGGCAATTGCGGCCGCCGACCGGTTGATCGTGCTCGACATCAGCGACGTGAAGCGGCTGGGCGTCCTCGCGGACGCGGTGCGCGCCCTCGCCCGGCCGCCGCTGGTGATCGATCACCACCTGCCAGGCGATGAGCCGCCGGGGACACTGCACGTCACCGACATCAGCGCCTGCGCGACCGGCGAGATCGTCTACGACGTGGCCTGCGTGATGAACGCCGAGCTCACGCCGCCCATCGCCACGGCCATCTACACGGCCATGCTCACCGACACCGGCGGCTTCCGGTTCGCCAACACCTCGCCCCGCTGCCATGCCGTGGCGGCCGGATTGCTGGCCGCCGGGGTGGATCCCGAGAAGATGTACCAGCGCATCTACGCCTCGGTCCCCCGCGGGCGCCTCTCGCTCATCCGTGACGCGCTCGAGACGCTCGGCGTCGATGAAGGGTACGGATTGTCCTGGGTTGATGTGCACAATGGACTACTGGACCGTCACAATGTGACGGCCGAAGATCTTGACGGGGTGGCGGAGTACCCCCGATCTATAGAGGGTACACGGCTCGCGCTGCTCTTCCGTGACCTTGGCCACGGCAAGGTGAAGGTGTCCTTCCGCAGCGTGGGGGACGTGGACAGCAACGCCCTCGCCCGTCGCTTTGGCGGTGGGGGGCATGCGCGGGCGTCCGGCGCCCTCATCGCCGGGTCGCTCGATGAGGTGAAGGCGCGGGTGCTCGACGAGGCTCGTGCGTTCATCGGCCGTCGCAGCTGACGGCCGAGTCGGAAGGGCGGGCGGCCCGTTTCGCCCCGGGAAGCGGAGGCCACGAATGACTAGACTGACGATGCGTCGTCGCATCGCGCGCGATGGCTTCACGGCCATCGAAATGCTGATCGTGATGGTCATCATCGGCATCATGGCGGCCGCGGTGATGCCGCGCATCAGCCGCATCGTGGCGGAGGAACGCATCCGCAAGCTGCAGGCGGCCATCGCCACCGACTTCGAGCTGGCCTTCGCACTCTCCAGCCGGGAGCGCAAGCCGGTGACGGTCACGTACAACAGCAGCGCGAAGACCCTGGATATCACCGACCGCGGCACGAACACGGTCCTCAAGTCACGCTATCTGGGCCAGAACCAGGCCTTCTCGACCACGGCCGTCACGTTTTCGCCGTCTGGCGGGATCACGATCTTCCCGGCGGGGCTCGCCACGGCGGCGGTGACCGTGACGGTCAGCAATGGCAACTTCACGCGGACCGTCTCCGTGACGCGCGCCGGACAGGTGACCAAATCATGATTCGGCTGAACCTGCGACCCGTCATCGCGGCGCGCGCCGCCGGCGCGGCGCCACGTCGCACGCGTCGTCGCCGCGGCGCCGGCCTCGCGGAGATCCTGCTCGCCATGGTCATCTTCTCGCTCCTCGCCACCTCGTACGCGGCCGTGACGCTGCGCTACGCGACGCGCATGAGGACCATCAGCGCGGGCGCCGCGCGATCCGCCGCGCTGACCGAGTACATCAATCGCCTGATGGCGCTTCCGGTGGACTCGCTCCCCGGGCGCGCCGGCACGTTCACGACCACGACCGGGGCGTTCCCCAACACGCGCACGATCACCGTCAACGTCGTCGGCACCACCTACACCGTGCGGCTCGTTCTCACGCCCACCTTCACCGCCATCAAGCCGGACACCGTGACGCTGACGCGCATCAAGAAGTACGTCGGGAACCCACTCACATGACCAACGCCCGTGCGCCACGCCGCGCCCGCGGCGGCTTTTCGCTGGTGGAGCTCATCATCACGCTCGTCCTGGTCGCCATCATCGGCGCGGCGGCGGGACGGCTGCTGATGAGCCAGACGCGCTTCTATGCCCGGATCGCCAGCCAGAAGGACGCCCGTTCGGTGACGCGCGCGGCCCGCAATATCATCCAGACCGAACTGTCGATGGTCGAGGCGGGCGGCGGCGTGGTGGCGGCCTCCAACGACTCCATCCGGGTGCGCATGCCGATCGCGTGGGGTGTCTTCTGCTCGAGCAGCACGATCATGCGCCTGCCCGTGGACTCCGCCATGCGGGCGATGGCGACGTACGAGGGGTACGCCATCAAGGACACGACCGTCACCGGGACGTACACCTATACCACCGCGAGCAGTGCGCCGACGACGGGCTCGTCCTCCGATTGCACCAACGCGCCGATGAACATCACGGCGCCCCCCAACGGCGTCTACCTGCAGCTCTCGCCGACCGCGACCGCCACCACCGGGTCGCCGGTCTTCCTCTACCAGACCGTGACCTACCGGTTCGGCACGTCCGGCATCGTGCCCGGCAAACGCGGGCTCTTCCGCCGGATCGGCACGGGCACCGCCGAGGAACTGCTGGCCCCGTTCGACACGTCGGCGAAGTTCCGGTACTACCAGCTTTATAGCGACACGGCGCAGACCACGGTGCCGGCGCTGGCCAATATCCGCGGTGTCGAGCTCAAGCTCGACGCGCTGAGTCCCAACCGGGCGAGCGGCCAGGCGAACCCGGAATCGGTGCAGATCAAGACGGCGATCTTCTTCCGCAACAGGGTGGACTAAATGATCGGGCTCCCCAATCCGATGCAGTCCCGCGCGCGCCGTGGCATGGCGCTGCCGATGGTCATCGTGGTCCTGCTGGTCCTCACGGCGAGCTTCGCCGGCGGGGTGGCGCTGGCGCGCGGTGAACGCGCCCTCGACGACGCGGGGAAAGCGTCGGTGCTTGCCCAGACGTACGCCGAGTCGGGGCTGGAGCGCATCGCGTCGGACCGCACGGCGCTTGGTCTCTCGGGTCAGCCCGGGGCGTCCGATTCCACGCGCGTGACCTTTACGGGCGGGTACTACGATCTCATCACGACGCGCATCCGTCCGTCGAGCGGCACCACCATTCCGGCGCTCTACTACCTGCGGTCGCACGCGGTCGTGACGCGCGCAAGCGTGGCCGGAGCGCCGGCGGCGGAGTACACGGTCACAACGATCGCCACCTGGCTGAATGGCAGCATGACCGTGCAGAGCGCGCTGACCGGCTATAACGGCACCGACAAGGCCGGCGCGGCCGGCGCAATCAGTGGCGTGGACCAGTGCGCGGTCGTGGACGGCGGGACGGGCTCGACGCTGCCGGCGGTAGCCGTGCCGACGACGGCGTCCGACGGCGGTCCCGGCTACGACGGTTCGCTCGCTCCGCTGGAAGGTTCGCCGCTGGTGCAGAGCATCGGGGCCAATCCGTTTGCGGCGGCCGCGGCGTCACCCATCGACTGGCCCGCCATCTACAATGGCACGGCGATCATTCCCCAGTTCACCTCCGACTACCAGGGGAACGGCTTTCCGACGCAGGCCTGGTTCGACGCAAACCCGACGGTATTCCCGGTCATCTTCGTCGCGAACGGTCCGCCAAACAGCGGCCACGAGTTCATTCTCAACCACTTCGGGCGCGGCATGCTGATCGTGCAGGACGACATCCTCCTGAACGGCAACACCGCCGGCTGGGATGGCGTCCTCCTCGTGGGTGGCCGCATTCGCACCAACGGCTCCAACCGGGTGGCCGGTGCGACGGTGGCCGGGCTCAATACGCAGTTCGGCGTGACGCCGCAGCCGTCGGACATCAACGACCTCAACGGCACCAAGGCCTTCCTCTACAACTCGTGCACGGTCTCGCGCGCAGTCGCCGGGCTCGGCTCGATGCGCATCTACAAGAACACGTGGGCGAACAACTTCAAGACGTATTAGAGGAGCGGGGCGGAACGGGGAGGGGGTAGAGGCGTAGGGACGAGACTAGAGTGCAGGAACGGGGGGAGCCTAGGCGCTCCCCCTCTCTCGTTGCTGCGTCTTCCGTCTCCCGTCACTCGCCCACCCGCCTACCATCCGCCGCCCCCACTCAGGTATCCTTCAAGGTCCACTCTCCCGACCCAGCACCTATGTCGCAAGCCCTCACCGCGCGTGTCTCCGCCGCGCTGCAGCAGATCGTCAACCCGCGCACCGGCGAAGACCTGGTGTCGAGCGATCAGGTTGCCAACATCGGCGTCACGCTGGACGGCAAGGTCCGGCTTGAGCTGCGGCTCGCCGCCGCCGATGATGCCACGCTGGCCCGCACCGTTCGGCAGGCCGTCGAGCGGGTGGACGGCGTCACCGACGTCCGGGTGGACGTGCGCGACGCCATGCAGGTGGCCGTGACCGAGAACGCGCCGGCGGCTCGCGCCCCCAAGTCGCTCCCGGTGATGAGCCAGCCGGGGGCGCCGTCGCAGCCGTCGGCGCCGCAGCCGGTAGTCTATCCGCACCTGGGCCGCATCGTCGCGGTCTCGTCGGGCAAGGGTGGCGTCGGGAAGTCCACGGTCACCGTGAATCTCGCCGTCGCACTCGCGCAGCAGGGCAAGCGCGTGGGCATTCTCGACGCCGACATCTACGGTCCGAATCTCCCCATCATGCTCGGCGTCAACGCGCCGCCGATGGTGGAGAACGAGCAGATCATCCCGCTCGAGGCGCACGGCGTGAAGGTCATCTCGCTCGGCTTTCTCATCGAACGGGACCAGCCCGCCATCTGGCGCGGTCCCATCGTGATGAAGATCGTCACGCAGTTCCTGCGCGACGTCGCGTGGGGCCAGCTCGACTACCTCTTCGTGGACATGCCGCCGGGCACCGGTGACGCGCAGTTGTCGCTCGTCCAGGCCGCGAAGATCGAGGGCGCCGTCATCGTCACCACGCCGCAGGAAGTGGCGGTGGGTGATGCCCTGCGTGGCGCCAAGATGTTCGAGCGTGTCGGCGTGCCGGTGCTCGGCATCGTCGAGAACATGAGCTGGTTCGAGTCGCCGGAGACGGGCAAGCCGATGGCGATCTTCGGGTCGGGCGGCGGGCAGCGACTCGCCGACGAACTCGGCGTCGCGCTGCTCGGACAGGTGCCGCTGTATCCCCCCGTGGGCGAGGGCGGCGACAGCGGACAACCGATCGTCGTTGCCGATCCGCAGTGCAGCGCGGCGAAGACGCTCAACGCGGTGGCCACAAAGCTCGCCGCGCGCTGACGCGCGCGGTCCCCTCCGCAGCGGGGAGTCCAAAGGCACAGATGTTTGCCCGGCGGCCCTTGTGCAGGGGCCGCTCCGGCGCAATTTGCGCCCATGCCCCTCGTCACTCTCCTGACCGATTTCGGCACGGCGGACGGCTACGTCGCGGAAATGAAGGGCGTCCTGCTGACCGGGGCGCCCGCCGCACAGCTGGTGGATGTCTCGCACGACGTGCCCGCGCAGGATGTGGAGATCGCGCGCCTGACCTTTGCCCGGTACTGGCGGCGATTTCCGGTGGGGACGGTGCACGTGGTCGTCGTCGACCCCGATGTGGGGACGGCGCGCAAGGCGCTGGCGATCGAGAGTGACGGCCGTTTTGCCGTCGGGCCGGACAATGGCGTGCTCTCCCCCGCCATGCTCGTTCCCGGCGCGCGCGCCGTGGCGCTCGAGATTCCAATGGGCGCCGCGCCCACCTTCCACGGACGCGACGTGTTCGCTCCCGCGGCCGTGCGCCTGCTCAACGGCACGCCGCTCGACGAGCTGGGTACGGCGTACAGCGACGCGGCCCTTCGCCGCACGCCCGAGGCGCAGCGCCGTTTCGACGGCGGACAGGATGGACTGGTGCTGGGCGTGGACCGCTTCGGCAACCTCATCACCAACCTCACCGGGCGCGGCGAGGGGACGGTGGAGATTGCGGGCCGGCTGCTGCGCATCGTGCGCACCTACGGCGATGTCGGCGAAGGCGACTTGCTGGCGCTCGTCGGCTCACACGGGCTGATCGAAGTGGCGCTGCGCGGTGGCAACGCCGCGCGCACCCTCGGCATCGGCCGCGGCGAGCCAGTGACGCTGCGCCGCGAAGTCTAGCGTTCGCGGCGCAGCGACCTTCGCCTAGTGCGACGAGCCGGCGGGCGTTGACGGCGTCGCCGTCGGTCGGCGTGCCGCCACGATGCCGCCAATCGGCGTCGGCGTCTGCCAGCCCGCCGGCGAGACCTCGGCGCTGGCCACATGCACCTGCACGTGCCGCACGCCGCCGCGCGCCATCAGCGCCGCGCCGAGTCCGGCGGAGGCCGCCACCCAGGTGACCGCGATCGCGAGAATGCGCGCGAGCATGCCACCCCACGTGCTGTTCACCAGCAGCGCATTGGCGAGCCATGGCAGGAGCAATATCGACGTGCCGATCATCAGCGACCGCACTGCGCGCACGCGCACATTCGGCCCCTGGCCGACCAGCGCGTGCCCCGCGACCGACGCGGCCGCCAGGCCGCCCAGCGTCACGAGCCCGGCCGCGCCGAGAATGAAGGCGACGACGGCAAACGGGATGAGCAGGATGCCAACGAGGGTGAGCGTCAGCGCGAGACAGAGCAGCGCGAGCAGCGGGATCATGCCAATTTGCGCGGCAATGCCGAGGAAGAACGCCATCGTAAAGCGATTCTCGAGGGCCTGGACCACCGCCTCGAGTTGCGCGCCCGAGAAGATGATGACGCCAAGTCCGACGAGCAGGACGATGGCGAACCAGGCGGCGGTGATCTTGAGGGCATGCGCCACGGCGGCTGGGCCGGTCAGCGGCGGCGCACCCGCCGTCGCCGCGCCGAGGGGCGCCACGGCCTTCATGTCGCCGCCGACGTGCCCGCCGTTCACGATGACCTTGCCCTGCAGCGCGAGCGCGGAGCCCGTGATCTCGCCCCCCGAATGCACGACGACGTCGCCACCGATGGTGTAGACGTCGCCCTTCACCACTCCCCGCACATCCACCGTGCCCCGAGCTGCGGCCACGGGGCCGTCCACCGTCGCACCCGCCGGGATGCTCAGGTTCCCCCAGGCGAAGCGGTCGATGGACGGCAGCGTCCGCCCGGCGCTGGTGCGGCGGGCACTATCAAGCGTCTGCGCCACCGAGTCGCGCGCGGCGGGCGACGCGACCATGGCCGGCGCGGCGCCGGGGGCCGGGCTGGTGGCCTGCTGCGCTGCCAAACGAGTGGCGCCACCGATCGCGACAACGGTCGCGACGGCGGCCATTGTGAGGCCGCGCATGGTCAGCTCCCGCGCTGGCGGGAGACGGTGGCGAGGGCGCGGAATCCGAACGCCGCAGCGCCAACCGCCACCACCGAAGCCACGGCCGCGACGGCCAGCGTCACGGAACCGTTGGTTCGCATCGCCGCCGCCGCGCCTTCGCCGAAGACCGTCGCCAGGCCGGTCTGCACACTGCCGACGAGCGCCTCCCTCGCACGGCCGGCCAGAACGGTAGCCGAGCCGAAGGTCAGGTTGGCGCTCAGGGCAATCCAGACGGCGCTGGCGGAGAGCGTCACCGACGCCAGTCCCGCTCCGGCCAGCGCGAGCACGCGCAGCGGCCGCGACTCAGGGACGAAGCGCCGCGCGGTGCCGAGGGCGGCCACGTGCCACGGTTCGACGATCTGCACCTGGCTGAGCACGCGGTCGGTGAAACCGGTCCGCGGCGCAAAGTGCGGGAGGCGCTCCAACGCGTCGGCCACCACCCGCGCCTCATCGAGGCGGGTGCGGCAGTCGGCGCACTCATCGACATGCGCGTGCAACGGGGCGGCGCCGAAGCCGGCGTCGCCGTCGAGCAGCAGGTCGATTTCGTTGGGTAGCAGA
The DNA here is from genome assembly GCA_036504815.1 of Gemmatimonadaceae bacterium. Taxonomy (NCBI): domain Bacteria; kingdom Pseudomonadati; phylum Gemmatimonadota; class Gemmatimonadia; order Gemmatimonadales; family Gemmatimonadaceae; species Gemmatimonadaceae bacterium. The sequence continues at coordinate 88,007 of DASXUN010000003.1, forward strand.
TGGCGGTGTTGCACTGGTCCTCCTGTCGTGCCTTACGGGGTCAACGCAATGCGGGTTTCAGGGGTGGGGTACCGGGGCGGAACTCACTCCCTGAGGTGCTCCAGGGCCTCCCGGAGCTGGTGCCGGGCGCGGTGGATGTACGTCTTGACGGTCCCCAGCGGGAGGTCGAGGGTGGCCGCGATCTCCTCGTAGGAACGCCCCTCCACGTGGCGCAGCATGATGCACGACCGGTACTCGGGGCGGAGGGAGCCGATGGCCTGTTCGATGGCCGACCCCAGCTCCTTGGCCTCCATCAGGTCCAGGGCTGACTCCGATCGGTCCGCGATGTCGAACGACGTCGCCTCGATGTCGGCCGCCGTGGCGGCATTGGGGGCGCCATCCATCGAGATGGTGTCCAGGTGCCGGCGCCGCAGGTGATCGATGGCGACGTTGTTCGCAATCTTGAACAGCCAGCTCGAGAACTTGAACTCGGGGCGGTATTTGTCGATGTGGTTCAGGACCTTGATGAACGTGTCCTGCGCCAGGTCCTCGGCGGTGGCGCTGTCGCGCACCATGCGGAAAACCAGCGAAAAGACCGGCCGTTCATAGCGGCGCACGAGCTCCCGGAAGGCCGCCTCGCGCCCTCGTTGGGCGAGTCGGGCGACGTCCGCGTCGGGAAGGTTGGGGAGATCGAGAGCCGGAGGCATGCGCAGGGGCGGAAAAGTAGCCGCCGCGCGCGCGAGCGACCAGCGCTCGCGGCCGCTGTTTGAGCGAAACTGAGGCGCTGATGCCTCCGTCGACACGGGTTCTGCGCTTGCTCCGGTGCTCCACCCCGGCGAGTTTTCAAGGGTGAATCAGACGACCGACCTCGAGGCGCGAGAGGCGAGCGCCGCGGCGGCCGGCGCCGCGGGGAAGCGCGCCTATGTCCAGCGGATGTTCTCGGACATCGCGCCCCGATACGACCTGCTCAACCGCGTGCTCAGCCTGGGCATCGATCGCTACTGGCGGCGGTTTGCACTCGCGAGGTTGGGCTGGGAGCGCGATCCGGCCGGCACCTTTCTCGATCTCTGCGCCGGCACGCTCGACGTCGCGTCGGCCTTGAGTGCGCGGACGGGCTTCCGGGGGCGGGTGGTCGGCGCTGATTTTGCGGAACCGATGTTGCGGGCGGGACGTTCGAAGCTGGCGGGGCGACCGATCACCCCGGTGGTGGCCGATGCGTTGGCACTTCCGATGGCCGGCAGCAGTCTCTCCGGGGCGATCGTGGCCTTCGGCATCCGCAACGTTGCCGACCTTGACGCCTGCCTGCGTGAAGTGCGGAGAGCGTTGAAACCCGGGGCGCGGTTCGTCATCCTCGAGTTCTCCACGCCGCGGGTCTCGCTGGTGCGGAGGGTCTATCATGCGTACTTCCACCACGTGCTCCCGAAGATCGGCGGACTGGTGAGCGGGCATCGCACCGCGTACACGTACCTGCCGGATTCGGTGAAGAACTTCCCGGAGACGACGGAACTGGCGGCCCGGATGGAAGCGGCGGGCTATGTGGACGTAAGGTGGCGGACACTAACGTTTGGAATTGCCGCAGTGCATGTCGGGACTAACCCGGCTGATGGCGGATGGCAGAAGGCGGAGGGCAGATAGGCATGGCGATTGACTCAGTAGCCGAATTCATTGAGGCCATCGACGGCATCGGGGAACTGGTGCGCGTGACGGAGCCGGTGTCGGTGCATCTCGAGATGTGCGAGATCGCCGACCGCGCGATGAAGCTCCCCGGCGGCGGGCCGGCCCTGCTCTTCGAGCATCCCGTGCTGCGCGACGGCACGCGTTCCGGCTATCCGGTTGCCATCAACCTGTTCGGTTCGATGAAACGGATGGCGCTCGCCCTCAACGTTGAATCACTCGACGAGCACGGCGCGCGCATCACGCAGCTGCTGGACCTCAAGGTCCCCGAGGGGCTGGTCGGCAAGCTCTCGCTCCTCCCGCGGCTGTTCGAGGTCTCCAAGTTCCCGCCGCGCATGAAGAGCGGCGCCGCGCCGTGCCAGGAGATTGTCTGGCAGGGCGACGAGGTGGATCTCGACAAGATCCCGGTGCTCACGACGTGGCCGGAGGATGGCGGACCGTTTTTCACGATGACCGCCGTCATCAGCAAGGACCCGGCGCGCGGCATCCGCAACGTCGGGATGTACCGCGTGCAGCAGATGGGGAAGCGCGAGGTGGCGATGCACTGGCAGCGCCACAAGACGGGGGCCGCGCACTGGCGCGAGATGGCCGAGCGCGGCGAGAAGATGCCGGTCTGCATCGTCATCGGTGCCGACCCGGCGTCGATGTACAGCGCGAGCGCGCCGCTGCCGCCGGGGATCGACGAGTTCATCTTCGCGGGCTTCCTGCGCCGTGATCCGGTGAAGCTGGTGAAGGCGGTGACGAACGACCTCGAGGTGCCGTGGGATGCGGATCTCGTCCTCGAGGGGTACATCGACCCGGCGGAGGACCTCGTCGTCGAGGGGCCGTTCGGCGATCACACGGGCTACTACTCCGAAGCCGACCTGTACCCCAAGGTGCACGTCACCGCCGTCACCATGCGGCGCGACATGACCTATGTGGCCACCATCGTCGGGCGCCCGCCGATGGAGGACTTCTACCTCGGCCATGCGACCGAGCGGATCTTCCTGCCGCTGATGAAGCTCACGACGCCGGAGATCGTCGACTACCACATGCCGGCCGAGGGCGGCTTCCACAATCTCGTCTTTGTTTCGATCAGGAAGAGTTACCCCGGACAGGCGTACAAGGTGATGAACGCACTGTGGGGGATGGGCCTGATGTCGCTCGCCAAGGTCCTCGTCGTGGTGGATGACTGGGTGAACGTGCGCAACACGCAGGAAGCGTGGTGGGTGGCGCTGAACAACATCGACCCCGAGCGCGACGTCCGTTTCACGCTGGGGCCGGTGGACGTGCTCGACCATTCGAGCCGCGCCTTCACGTTCGGGTCCAAGATGGGACTCGACGCGACGAAGAAGATGCCGGAGGAGGGCTTCACGCGATCATGGCCGAAGGTCATTGAGATGGACGAGGCGACGAAGGCCAGGATGGAGGCCGTCTGGTCTCGGCTGGGGCTTGGCCAGTGACCACGCCGGTGCGCGAAGGGCAGACCTACGGCGGCGCGTCGCGGTTCGTCCGCTACGTGAACTTCGTCAAGCTGCCGCACACCGTCTTCGCGCTCCCCTTCGCGCTGGTCGGGGTGACGCTGGCGAGCTGGCTGGCGCCGGTGACGCTGCCGACGGTTCTCTGGGTGGTGATCGCCTTCACCGCGGCGCGCTTTGCCGCGATGGGCTTCAACCGGATCGCCGACCGCCATTACGACGCGCTCAACCCGCGCACCGCGATGCGTGAACTGCCGATGGGCGCCATGAGCGTGGTGGAGGCGGCGACGAGCGTCGCCGTTGCCTCGCTGGTCTTCCTGTTCGCGGCGTGGCGCATCAACCCGCTCTGCCTGGCGCTCGCGCCGCTCGCGCTCGGTTGGGTGCTCTTCTACAGCTACACCAAGCGATTCACGCGCTGGGCGCACCTCGTGCTCGGGCTGGGACTCGGCATCGCGCCCGCCGGCGGGTATCTCGCCGTGACCGGGGCGTGGAGTGATCCATGGTGGCTGCTCCCCGCGCTGGCCGTGGCGGTGATGAGCTGGGTGGGGGGCTTCGACATCCTGTATGCGTTGCCCGACGCCGAGTTCGATCGCGCACAGGGACTCTATTCGATTCCCTCGACGATGGGGGTCACGACGGCGCTCCGCTTGGCACGTGCCCTGCACGCGCTCACCGTGGTTTCCCTGCTCGTGGCCGGCCTGGGGTCGGGCTCGGGCGCGCTCTATTTTGCCGGGGTCGTGGTGGCGGCGGGGATCCTCGGGTGGGAACATTCCCTGGTATCGTCCGATGACCTCTCGAAGCTCGACGCCGCGTTCTTCAGCGTGAACGGCGTGCTGAGCGTCACCTTCTTCCTCTTCGTGCTCGCCGAGCGGGTGTTCGCATGAGTGCACAACGCCCGATCATCATGGCCGTGACCGGCGCCTCGGGCGCGCCTTATGGCGTGCGGTTGCTGCAGGCGCTGGTGCAGGCCGAGCAGAAGGTGTCGCTGATCATAAGCGTTCACGGCTTGCGGCTGATCCAGACCGAGACGTCACTCGGCTCCATGGAAGGGCTGCGCGCGCATGTCGGCGCCGCGGCCTGGGACCGGTGGGTGACGGTCTACGACGATGGCGACCGCGGCGCCGGGCCGGCGAGCGGTTCGCACCGCGCGCGCGCGATGGTGGTCTGCCCGTGTTCGATGGGAACGCTGGCGGCGATTGCCGCGGGGACGAGCCGGTCGCTGGTGGAACGCGCCGCCGACGTGACGCTCAAGGAACGGCGCCCGCTGGTGCTCGTGACGCGCGAGACGCCGTTGTCGAGCATCCACCTGGAGAACATGTTGCGCGTCACCCAGGCGGGCGCGGTGGTGATGCCGGCGTCGCCGGGCTTCTACAACAAGCCATCCACAATTGATGAACTGGTGGATTTCGTCGTCGCGCGGGTGCTCGATCACTTGGGTGTGGAGAACGGGCTGGCGCCGAGGTGGGGAGAGGGCTGAGTGGTGGTGGCTAGCGATGGCGGATGGCGGATGGCAGATGGCGGATGGCAGATGGCGGATGGCGGATGGCGGACGGGGCCAGCGTGCGCTGGCCCTTTGTGTATTCGGGGGTCATCTTCGTGCGACTCGCGTGCGGACGCCGCTCTCGCCGTAATCGCCAATCGCCATCCTGATTCGCGATCCTGAATCGCAATCCGAATTCCAAGTCCTCAGTCGTCCCTTTCGTGAGCCATCCCTCCCTCTTCGGCATCCTCTACTTCCCGTACGGCCTGATGATCGGCGTGCCGGCGGTGATGCTGGGCTGGCTGGCGACGCGCTCGGGGCTGCCAGTGAGCGCTGCGGCGACGATCGTGGGAACGGCCTTCGCGCCGGCGGCCTTCAAGTTCCTGTGGGCGCCCATCGGCGACCTGACGCTGACGCGCAAGCGGTGGTACGTGATCGCCAACGCCATCTGCGCGGTCGTCTTCTTCGGGATGTGCACCATCCCGATGAGCGCGCGCACGCTCCCGCTGCTCACCGCCCTTGTCTTCACGGGGGCAGTCTCCGCCACCTTCATCGCCTTCTCCCTACAGGGGCTGCTGCTCTTCAACTGCGATCCGTCGCAGTTGGGGCGGGCGGCTGGCTTCTACCAGACCGGAAACATGCTGGGCCAGACGCTGGGCGGCGGCGTGGCGCTCTACCTCGTGCGGCACATGCCTTCGCCGTGGATGGGCGGCATCGCGCTCGCGCTCGTCGTGCTCTGCTGCAACGGGCCGCTGCTCGCGCTTCGCGAACCGCCGCGTGTGGGGACGGGAAGTCTCGGTGCGCGGGTGCGGGAAGTGTGGGGCGAACTGCGCGACATGATCGCAAAGGTGGACGGACGGCTCGCGCTCCTGCTCGCCTTCCTTCCCATCGGCACCGGCAACGCGCAATTCCTCTTCTCCGCCGTCGCGTCCGAGTGGAAGGCGTCGGCCGACTTCGTCTCGCTGGTGCTCGGCATCGTGGCGGGGATCGCCATCACCCTCGGGACGCTCGGGGGCGGCTGGTTCACGGATCGCGTGCCGCACCGCCGCGCCTACTTCTGGGCCTGTGCCGCGCAGGGCTTCCTGGCGCTGTTGCTGCTCTACTCGCCACGCGAACCGTGGGCCTTTGCCGTGCTCACCGCGACGTACACGGCAACCCTCGGCTCGTGCACGGCGGCGCTCACGGGGATGGCGCTTGCGCTCGCGAAGGGCGGCGCGGCCTCCACCAAGGTGAGCCTCTTCATCGCCTTCAACACGCTCGGATCGCTGGGACTCGTGAAAGGCGCCGGTTGGGCGCACGACCAGTGGGGCATGACGGGAATGCTCGGCGTCGAGATCGTCACTGTCGCCGTCGCGCTGATCGTCTTCACCGGCGTCTCACGGCGGGTGCTCGCGTGACCGAGATCGGGCTCATCTCCGACACGCACGGGATGCTGCGCAACGAGGTGCACGAGGCGCTCGCCGGGGTCTCGATGATCCTGCATGCCGGCGACGTGGGCGGCGAGACAATCCTGGGCGAACTCGCGCTGATTGCTCCGGTGCAGGCCGTGTACGGCAACTGCGACGCGCCCTGGGATGCGTCGCTCGCTCCGGAACGGATCGTCGAAGTCGACGGCGTGCGCATTCACGTCTCGCACGGACACGAGGTCGGCCGGCCAAGTGCGGAACGCCTGATCACGAAGTACCCCGGCTTCGATGTGCTGGTCTACGGCCACTCGCACATTCAGAAGGTCGAACGCGTGGGCTCGGTGCTCGTGGTGAATCCAGGGGCGGCGGGCCCACGCCGTTTTGACCTGCACGCGAGCGTGGCGCGCCTGACGATTCACGAAGGCGAGGCTTCCGTGGCGCTGGTGTCGTTGCCGGACTGACGCCCGGCCGTGCTTGACGGTCCCACCGTGCGGTCGCCATGTTCTGAAAACCTCAACAAGGGTCCCGCGCCTGTCGACGAATTGCAGGAACTGCGGCGCCGAGATTGCCGACGGATCCAATTTCTGCAATCACTGCGGCCTCAACCTGACGCAGGAGTACGCGGTGCACGCCACGCTGGCGGTGCCCGTCCCTGCGAACAACGGGGCTGCGCTGGCGCGCGCGTCGGGAGACGCGTTCCAGCGGCTGAGCGTGTCGCTCGGTGAACGCTATGCGGTCGAGCGCGAACTCGGCCGGGGCGGCATGGCGACGGTTTACCTGGCCCGCGACACCAAGCACGATCGCGAGGTCGCCATCAAGGTGCTCCTGCCCGAGCTGTCGGCATCGATCGGCGCCGAGCGGTTCGAGCGCGAGATCCGCATGGCGGCGAAGCTGCAGCATCCGCACATCCTCAGCCTCTACGACTCAGGTGAGGCGGATGGGCTGCTGTTCTACGTGATGCCCTTCGTGCGGGGCGAGTCGCTGCGCGACCGCATCGAGCGCGAGGGGATGCTCCCCATTGACGACGCGATTGGCATCACGCTCGAGGTCGCGGACGCGTTGGGGCATGCGCACGACCTCGGCATCGTGCACCGCGACATCAAGCCCGAGAACATCCTGCTGCAGGGCGGCCACGCCCTCGTGGCCGACTTCGGGATCGCGCGCGCGGTCAGCGAGGCCGGTGCGCAGAAGCTGACGCAGACGGGCATGGCCGTTGGCACGCCCGTGTACATGGCGCCGGAGCAGTCGCTCGGACAGAGCGTCGGCCCGACCGCCGATCTTTACAGTCTTGGCTGCGTGCTGTACGAGATGCTGGCGGGGGAACCGCCATTCACCGGCAAGAACGCCGCGCAGATCATGGCGCGGCACGCCATGGAGGCCGTGCCGAGCATCCGGATCGTGCGGAATACGGTGCCGGAGGAGATCGAGGAGGCGATCTTCCGCGTGCTCGCGAAGGTGCCCGCGGATCGCCCGCAGAACGCCGCGGCGTTCGCGGAGTCGCTCGGCGTGATGCTCGGTGCCACCGCATCCATGCGCGTGCTGACGGGCGCGACAGCGACGCGCCGTGCCATTGGGAGTGTGCCGACGAGCAGCGGGCGCCGCTCGCAGGAATCGCTCTTTGCGCTGGAGACCCGGCCGCCCACGCCGGCGTGGAAGCGACCGCGCGTGCTGGCGACTGCGCTCACGACTGTTGCCGTCGCGGCCGGCGCCTGGTGGTTCGGCCCGTTTCACGGTCCGCGGGTGACCGTGGGCGGACCCGATGCCCGCCGAATCGCCGTGCTGTACTTCCGCGATGTCAGCAAGGACTCGAGTCTCGGCCCACTGGCCGACGGCCTCACCGAAGGGCTCATTCGCACCCTCAATACGTCATCGAGCCTGACGGTCATCTCGCAGAACGGTGTCGAACGGTTTCGCGCGTCCACGGCGTCCGACGACAGCATCGCCCGCGCCTTGCGGGCGGGTTACCTGGTGCGCGGGGAGGTCGAACCGCAGGGCGAGCGCGTCAGCGTCAGCGTCAACCTCCTCGATGCCAGCGGTGCGCCGCTCAGTCGCGCCGCCTTCGCGATGCCGGCCGGGAATCCGCTGGCGATGCGCGACACGCTGACGGTGGTTGTGTCGGACCTGGTTCGGCAACAGATCGGCTCGGACCTGAAGCTCAGGGAACAGCGCGGAAGCACCAACTCCGAAGCGTGGCTGCTGCTCCAGCGCGGCGTGCAGCGGCAGAAGCGGGGTGACGTGCTCCACGCCAGCGGTGACGCGGAGGGGCGCGAACGGGAGTTCGCGGCCGCCGATTCGCTTTATGCGGAGGCGGAGAAAGCTGACCACGGGTGGTCGGAGCCGGCCGCACGGCAGGCGGCGCTCGCCTATCGCCGGTCACGCCTGGCGGGAAACGACGCGGCGGCGATCAGGAAATGGGTCGAGATCGGCATGGGACACGCCAACCGCGCGCTCGGGATCGACGCGAACGACGCGGATGCGTGGGAAGTGCGCGGCAATCTGCGCTACTTCCCACTCGTGATGTCGCTCGAGCCCGACGAGGCGCGGCGTCGCCAGGAGCTCGACTCGGCGCGCGCGGACCTGGAGCGCGCGACCACGATCAACACGAGACAGGCCGGCGCCTACGCCACGCTGTCGCATCTCTACTACCAGATCCCGTCGCTCACCGAGACCGACGTGTATCTCGCGGCGCAGAGCGCATTGAACGCCGATGAGTTTCTGGCGAACGCCAACCTGATCCTGTCACGGCTTTTCTACGCCTCCTACGACCTGGGCCAGTTTGACCGGGCGCAGCAGTGGTGCGACCAGGCGCGGCAGCGGTTCCCGGGTTTTCCGCGCGCCGAGAGCTGCCGGTTGTACATGCTGACCGCACCGGGTGCGACCCCCAACATCGACGAAGCCTGGCGGCTCGCCGACACCTCCGTGGCGCTGTATCCGCCGGCGGCGCGGCCCGCCGAGCGACTGGTGCACGACATGCTCGTGGCGGCCGTGATTGCGAAGGCCAGCCGGCAGCGGCCGGCGCTGGCTGACAGCGCGCGCCACGTTGCCAAGCGCTCCGAAGGAACCGCTGAGCTGCACAAGACGCGCGATCCTGCCTTCTACGGCGCCCGCGTCTACACGATCCTTGGGGACAAGGTCGAAGCGGTTCGCCTGCTCAAGGAGTACTTGGCGGCGAATCCCGGAAAGGATCAGGGCTTTCGCGAGAATGCCGGATGGTGGTTCCGCGAGATCGAAACCGATCCCGGCTTCCGCCGCGCCGTGGGCGCGACACGCTGACGCTTGCGAACTGCGTGGTGACGTAGGGGTTTCGCCGTGTCGGGCTTGATGAAACACCTTACGAAACTTGGTGGAAACACCTGCTAGACCGACTCTTGCACGCGAGGTCTGGAGGCGTGGAATTGAAAGATCTCCTTCGATAGGGTGTCGCCTTGCTACGCCCACGCAGTCTGTTGGTTGCCCTGACCTCAACGCTCGTCGTCGCGGTCGCCTGCACCGACCAGCCAGTTCCCACCGAGGGTAGTCGACTGCTATCGCGACACGCGAGCGCGGCGACCTACACGGAGATCACAGCGCAAATCATGGTGGTGTTCGGCACGACCGAAGTGAAGATGCCGAACACCAACTCCGCGCTGCAGAAGTTCGATCTCATCACCAAGAAGCTGCAGCGCAACACGGCCATCGACTCCGTCGACGCGCGGGTGCACACGTTCGATCTCATCGACTTCATTCGGGTGAAGGCCTACGAACTTGCCGATCAGACGCAAGTGCAGGCATTGATCGATGCCCTCGAGACCTTCGCCGGCATCACGAGTGACAGCTTCCTGGTATATCCGTCGGATCAACCGCAGACCCTCCTGACCGACAACGGCCATGCCGGGCTGCAGTTGCCCGTCAATCCCGTGACGTTTCCGACGCTGTTCACGATCACGCCGCTGGACAGCACGGTGCCTCCGCTCACGACGAAGCTCGACCAGTATCCGGGCTACATCGAAGTCGGCCAGCAGTCAGCTGATCCCGACGGCAATCCGCTCACGGGTCCGGTCACGGTGGCCGTTTGTGCGAAGACCGGCATTCCCGATTCCATTGCGACTCGTCTGCGGCTCGGGCATCAGACGCCCGCCGGCTTCGTGGTGACGCCGAACGCCGACGCCAGTTTCCTGCGCTGCCAGCAGCCCACCGGCGTCACAGGTATGCTCCCCAGCTGGATGCGTACCGTGGCAAGCTTTGTTCTGCCCAGATCGGCGTACGCTGACGTCGTGTTCAGCGGAGGCGTCGGCGGCACGGCCGAGGCGTTCAGTCCGTTCGCTCCCGTGGACCCGCTGCTGGCGCTCTCAGGCGGCGTGGGCGGGACGGCCGAGGCGTTCATTCGGACGTTGGCGCCGTCGGATGTCACGGCGACAAGGCCTTCTGGCAGCGAGGGAATATCGAAGCGCACGCCGCGGGCGAACACGGTGGAATCGGCAGTGCTCGTTTCGGGGTGCGATGCAGCCGTCATCGGATCGGCGCTGACGCCCGAATGCCGCCCGCGCGTGGAGCTTCGTACGGCGCTGGGCACGGTGCTCAAGAATGTCCCGGTTGGCTGGGCGATTGGAGCGGGTGATGGATCGACGGCGGCAGATGATCCCGTGACGCGCGCGTGCGGCACGTTTGGGACAACGGCCGAGACGACCACCAACGACCGCGGCAAGGCTGGTGCCTGCTGGACGCTCGGAATGACGGCGGGATCGAATACGCTGGTCGCCACGCCGCGTCCCGGGGGCGATGCACCAGCTGGGACGACGTTCTCGCCCTCGTCCTGGACGTTCACCGTGACGGCACTGAAGGCCGCGGCGACGGTGACGGTGGATTGCGGCGTCGGTCCGTTCGTCTACACGGGCGCGCCGCTGGCTCCGTGCACCGCCGTAGCCACTGGCATTGGCGGACTCTCGCAGCCGCTCACGCCCGTCTATCTCAACAACACGAATGCGGGAACCGCGGCCGTCGCCGCGACCTTCGCGGGTGATGCCAACCACACTGCCGCCACCGGCACGGCAAGCTTCACGATTGCGCCGGCGTCGTCCGTGGTCACGGTGTCGTGCGGCGGCTCCTACGTCTATACCGGCGCGCCGCTGACGCCTTGCACGGCGACCGCGACGGGTGTCGGCGGTCTCTCCCAGCCGCTCACGCCCGACTACAGCAGCAACACGGCGGTGGGGACGGCCGGCGTCATCGCGACGTTTGCGGGCGATGCCAACCACACCGCGTCCAGCAGCTCGACGACCTTCACCATCACGAAGGCGTCGTCTGCGATAGCCGTTGTTTGCGGCGGTCCGTACACGTACACCGGTGGGCCGCTGACGCCGTGCACGGCGTCGGCGACGGGAGCCGGTAGTTTGGTCGCGCCGCTCACCCCGGTCTATAGCGGCAATACCGACGCGGGAACGGCGACGGTCACTGCGAGCTTTGCGGGCGATGCCAATCACTTCAGCTCTAGTGGCGCGGGCAGCTTCATCATCAGTCCCGCGACACCGGTGCTCACGTGGGCAAGTCCGGCCCCGATTCAGCTTGGCACGCCACTCAGCGGCACGCAGTTGAACGCCTCGGCGAGCTACCCAAACATCAATCCGGTCGCCGGCGCTTTCGCCTACACGCCGCCCGCCGGGACCGTACTGCCGGCCGGCACCAGCACGCTGTCGGTGCTCTTCACGCCGACGAGTGCGAACTTCACGTCGACGTCCGCCATCGTAAGCTTGGCGGTGCGCTTCGTCCAGGTCGGCTGCTTCGCGTCCCCGGTGTACAGCGAGATGCCGATCACGAAGTCGTACCAGAGGAAAGGCTCGATTGTGCCGATCAAGTGCACGCTGACCAATGCCTTCGGAGCCGGCGTGCTGAATGCCAGGGGCGACCTGCGGGTCGACGACATGGGTATGGTCTTCGGTGCCGACGTGACGCCGATCACGGTCTTCTCGGGCGCCAACGTGTTCAAGGTGTCAGGCAGCGGCAATTACGCGTATGGCCTCGACACCTCGCCGTCCGGATTCCTGATCGGCCATTACTACCACGTGACCGCGACGTGGAGCGACGGATCGCGCACACTCGGATGGTTCTACGTCAAGTGATGCGACTGGGTGATCACGCAGCACGACGGGCCCCGGCATCCGCCGGGGCCCGTTGCGTTACGGCGCAAGGTACGCGGACCTTGCGGCAGGCCTGTCAGGTTGCCGTCTCGCTCACTCCGGCTCCAGGAACCCGCAGGGGCACAGGTCGATGCACTTGCCGCACGCCACGCACCGCTCCGCGGACAGCTCGAAGTACTGACCCCGCGCCGGATGATCGAGCCGCTGTAGCCCCGCGTTGTTGCAGTACATGAAGCATTGCTCGCAGCCGAAGCAGAGGCCGCACGAGAGGCAGCGCTCCGCTTCCGCAAGGAACTCCGCCTCCGTGATGGTCTGCGCCAACTCGAGATCGGGTTCGGCGCGCCACGCGTCGGGGCCGCGTCGAGACAGGGGGACTGGCGCGCGGCCGGCATAGAAGTCTGTCCGGACGGCGCGCTCGGCAAGCGGGGGACGAGCATCGGTGGGAGGAAGTGGGAGGCCGCGCAGGCGGGCATGCGCGAGTTCCGCCGCCTGTCGGCCCTGGCGAATCGCCCCTCCTGCCAAGCCGAGGCCACGCGAGTCGCCCCCCGCCCAGACATGGTCGGTCAGCGGATGGTCCGCGTTGGACTCGAGCCACGGCGTCGTCGGCGCGAGCGCCCCGAGTCCATCCCAGTCGGGCTGCTGGGACACGGCCGCGATGACGGAATCCACGGCGATCACTTGCTCGGAACCGGGAATTGCAATCGGTGAGCGGCGTCCCGAACGGTCGGGCTCGCCGAGTGCCATGCGCTGCACGACGAGGGAGCAGATCCGGGAGTTCTCGCGCACGATCTCAACGGGCGCCGTGAGGAACTCGATGCGCACGCCCTCGGCCAGCGCGTCGTCGACCTCGGCGTCGATTGCGGGCATCTCGTGCCGCGTGCGCCGGTAGAGCAGCGTCACGTCAGCGCCGGTGCGGCGGGCGCAGCGTGCCGCATCAATGGCGGTGTTGCCGCCGCCCACCACCGCGACGCGTCGTCCGAGCGCCACGCCGATGCCGCGATTCACTTGCGACAGGTAACCGGTTCCCGTCCACGTGCCGGATCCCTCCTCTCCGGGAATCCCCAGCGTGAGGCCGCGGTTGGCGCCGATGCCGAGGAAAAGCGTGCGATGACGGTCACGCAGCAGGTCCAGCGAGACGTCGCGCCCCACCGCGGTGCCGAGGTGCAGGGTGACCCCGAGATCGAGGATCCGACGCACCTCGGCCGCCAGCACGTCCTCGGGCAGGCGATACTGGGGAATGCCGAACTGCAGCATCCCGCCCGGCACCGATTCGCGCTCGTAAATGCTGACGGCATAACCGCGCCGGGCCATTTGGTATGCAAAGGAGAATCCGGCGGGGCCGGCGCCGATCACGCCGACAGACTCCGGCTGGCTTCCCGCCGCGGCGAGGCGCGGCAATGACAGTCCGCGGGCGAGCGCCCAGTCGCCAAGGAAACGTTCCAGCGCGTTGACGGCGACCGCGTCGTCCTTCTGCGCGCGGGTGCAATGGTCCTGACAGGGATGCGGGCAGACGCGTCCGAGCGTTGCCGGGAACGGATTCACCGCCGTCAGCATGTACCACGCGTTTTCGAGTGCCTCAGGAACGGACAACCCGAGCTTGCGGCGCTGGGCGACGATGCCGATCCACGCGCGCGCGTCGCCACCGCCGACGCAGTCCCCGCCGCAGGGGGCGCGTTTCTCCCTCCGGGAAGGGAAGAGCCGGGCCGCGGCCAGCGAGGTCGCGTCCGGCACCTGGTCCGAGGGCTTCGCTGTCACAGGCGCCGGCGCTCCGGGCCGTCGGTGCGCGGGCCCTGGGGGCCGACGCGCCGCTCCCCGACGCCCAAGGTGAGGTGGCGAATCCGCTGCGACATCATCTTCACGAGGGTGAACGCGAGCGTGGGATCTTCCTGGATGCGCCGCAGGAAGTTCTTCTTGTCGATGGTGAGCACGCGCGCCTCGCCAAGCGCGCGCACGGTGGCCGAGCGCACCTCGCGTTCGAAGATGGCCATCTCCCCGAAGATCGCCCCCTTCTCCATCACCGCGACCCGTTTCGGCGGACGGCCCGGCAGAGTGACCAGCACCTCCAGCCGGCCTTCCTGCAGCGTGAACATGCAGTCCCCGGCTTCACCCTGCGTGACAATGGTCTCGCCGTCGGCGTAGACGCGGCCGAGTGCGTTACTCGCCATGGTTTCTTCCTCTCCGCGAGGCGCCGCCGAACGGCAGGCTGCCCGCAATCACGTTCCATGCCAGCATGACGGGGAACTGCGGCCGCATGGTGCGCTTCAGGATGTCGCGGTACGGCGCGCTCCCCGTGAAGGTGTCCCACAGGACGCTGCTCATCTGGCCGTCGCTGCCCGCTTGCGCCTGCTCCCGTGCCGTCATGCGCACCACGCCCCGCCGCAGCACGCTGGAGTGCTGGATCAGGTGCGTGACGCCGAAGACGACCCTGGCGATCATGTTGTCGACGTCGAGCGCGCGGCACGCCGGCCAGAAGTGCCGGCGAAAATCCTCCGTCGAGACGCCCGAAAAGACGGCGGTCTTGGCGGCGGCCTTGGCGGTCCGGTAGGCCGAGCCGATGCCATCCTTGTACAGGCGCGCGACGCCGCTGTCGCCGATCCAGACGATCCGGTCACCGAACGGACGCGTCGCGGCCTCCACGTTGATGCGCGGATAGCAGTGACACGCCAGCGGCGGGATCGTGCCGCCCGGGAAGCACCGCTGCACTTCCGCCGACCGGAGAAAGTTCTCCACCAGCGTTTCGTCGAGGTCGTCACCGAGCAGGCAGAGCGTCACGAACTCTCCCTTCGGGACGATGGCGGCGAATCCGAGGCGCGGAATGTCAAGCAGGAAGACATGCATCGACGTGCCGAACGTCGCGCGCACGACGTCGGCGCCGAGCCGAAACTCGCAGATGAACGTGCGTTGCGTGGCCGGCGCCGCGAACCGGTGCGCGGCATCGCTGAACAGGTTCATCGCCTGGGAGTTGACGCCGGTCGCCACCACGAGCAGGTCGAAGTCGGTCGCCGATCCGTCGGGGCAGGTCACGCGCGGCCGGCCGTCGATCCACTCGACGGATTGCGCCATCTTCCGAACGACCCTGGCGCCCTGCGACGCCGAGAGGTCCAGCAGGTGGCGGTCGAAACCGGCGACCTCGACGGGTTCGGACTCCCGCGGTCCGTTGCCGCGATAGACTGCCGCGATGCGCTTCTCGTCGCGCGGCGACTGAATGCGCACGTCGCCCACATCGGTGTGCAGGATGTACGAATCGATGCCCTGCTGCACGACCGACGGCGGGAGATTGATGCCTTCCGCGGCGAGCATCTGCACGAGCGATTCGGAGACGATGCCGCCGCAGTGGTTGCAGCCCGCGGGGCCGCGGTGCGTGAAGAAGCGCGGCTCGAAGATGTCCACGCGCAGGTCAAGGCCGAGCGAGTCGGCCATTGCCAGCAGGAAGATGGTGAAGAACGAGCCGGCGGGTCCGCCTCCAATGACGCCAACGCGGGACCCGTCCTGGAGCGCAAGCGATCCGTCGCGGCGAGCGGCCCTGCCGCGGAGCCGGGCGAGTGGCCCAAGGAACGACGACGGGGCGGTCACGGGCCCTCCGGCAGCCGCAGGGCGAAGATCTTGTCGGGGCGATCGAAGCCCTTCGCTTGGTGGACACCCCGGTCGAGAAACTCCAGCGGCGCTCCCGGTGAGGCGCGCTGTGCCTGCTGCACCATCTGGCGCGTGCCAGGACAGGCCAGAATCCTGCCGATCTCGTCATTGGCGAACTTCTCGAGGCGGCATGCCAGCACGACGGGCTCGCCGACCATCGAGAGTCCGACCGGGGTGTCCCCGCCGAAGGAGTCGATGACCACGCCGCCGGAGGCGAGCGCCCAGTCCATCCTCAGCGGAAATCCTCGCAACGTCCAGATCGCGTTGTCCGTGGCCAGCTGCCGCGCGAGCGCGTCCAGCGCGATGGCGGCGTGGCAGGCGGCAACGGCCTGTGCACCGTCGATGCCGCCCTCCCAGAAGGCCAGCACGGCGTCGCCCGGAAACTCCTTCAGCGTGCCGCCGTGCGCCTCGACCATGGCGGTCAGGCGCTGGAAGACCCGGCTGACGCAACGCTGCAACTCCGCCGAGGGCGCTTCGCGCACCATCACCGTGTAGTCGCGAATGTCGCCCACCAGCACGGTCGCCAACGTCAGCTGCGTCTGGACGCTCGTACGCTTGCGCGGCGCGTCGACCGCCACCGGCGGTGCCACGTCGCCCTGCAGCTGGAGCAGCAGGCCGCTGCCGAGATCCAGCATCTGGCCGACCAGCAATTCCGCCTCAACGTTTGGCATCAGACGACGCCCATCCAGCCGAGTGCCGTTGCGGCTCACGTCGCGCACGAAGCAGCGGCCGTCGGCGTGCTGGGTGATGATGCAGTGGCGACTCGACACGTGCGCCGCGCGCACGAGGAGTTGTCCAGGAGTCACGGCACGACCGTCGTCGAGGCGACCGATCTCGAGTTGGTCGAAGAACTCGTACATGCCGTTCGGTTCGGCTCCGCCGACGAAGACGAGCCGCTTGGACGGCGGACCATTCGGGCGTGCCGCCTGGGGTTCGAACCGCACGACGTGCACCGCCGCGAGGGTGTCCTCACCCCGCGATTCCGATAAATGCGCGCCTGCGTCGGGCAGCGTCACACGAAACCCCCAAGATCGCCGGTGCCAGCTGACGGCCGCCGGCGATGGATCTTCGGAGACACAACAACACGAACATACAGCGGCAAGCGGCATCCGCCAGAGGAGAATCGCGCCGCGCGTGTGAGGCATCGAATAGTCACGCTTGCCCGCGCGCGCCCGGGCAGGGCGATCGATGGTTGACCGTTGGCCAACGGCGGCGTAAGGTCTCCGGCGTCGCACAGCACTGCGAACCACTCGCGCGTTTCCTATCACTATGAAGATTCTGGTCACTGGCGCAACTGGCTATGTCGGCGGGCGGCTCGTTCCCCGCCTGCTCGCGCTTGGCCATGACGTCCACTGCTTCGCGCGCGATCCCTCCCACCTCGCCGGACGTGGATGGCAGGGCGTCACCGTGCACCGCGGCGACGCCTTGAGCGCCGGCAGCTTCCTCCCGGTGATGGAGGGGGTAGATGTCGCCTACTACCTCATCCACTCCATGTCGCAGCCGGAGGGCCGGTTCGAGGATCATGACCGCTTCGCCGCCGAGCACTTTGGCATGACGGCGGCGGCGGCCGGCGTTCGGCGGATCATCTATCTGGGGGGGCTCGGCAAGGCCGACGAGCGGCTCTCGCCACATCTGGCCTCACGTCATGAGGTCGGCCACATCCTCCGCTCCTCCGGCGTACCGGTCACGGAATTCCGTGCGGCCGTCATCGTCGGTTCCGGGAGCATCTCGTTCGAGATCATCCGCTACCTGACGGAAGGACTTCCCGCGATGATGACGCCGCGCTGGATGTCCACCCGCTGCCAGCCGATCTCTATCGCCGACGTGCTGGACTACCTGGTGCAGGCCCTCGCCGAGCAGGCATCGGTCGGGCGCATCCTGGAGATCGGTGGTCCGGATGTCCTGACGTACCGCGAGATGATCCTGGGCTATGCCGCGGAACGGGCGCTGAAACGCGTCGTCGTGCCGATTCCACTCCTGACGCCGTGGCTGTCGTCACAGTTCCTGCACTGGCTCACCCCCATTCCGGCGTCGATCTCGCGCGCGCTCATCGATGGCATGCGCAACGAGGTCGTGGTCAACGATCACGCCGCCGAGCAGATGTTCAGCGTGCAGCACGTCCCGTATCGCGAGGCGGTGTGGCGGGCGCTGCGCCGCATTCAGTCCGGCAGCGTCGATACGTACTGGTCCGGGGCGGTGCAGGGGCTCAAGACCGGTACGTCGCTGACGGTCACGGAGGGCATGATCATCGATGACCGGCGGGTCGAGTCGGCGGCGACGCCGGATGCCGTGTTCCGGACCTTCGCCGGCATTGGCGGGGACCGGGGATGGTTCTACGGCGACTGGGGATGGCGGCTGCGCGGGGCGATGGACCGCGCGATCGGCGGCGTCGGGCTGCGGCGCGGCCGCCGCAATCCCAATGAGCTGCGCACTGGCGATGCCCTTGATTTCTGGCGAGTCGAGGAGGTGATCCCCGGCCGCCTAGTGCGATTGCGTGCCGAGATGAAGCTGCCCGGCCGGGCGTGGCTGCAGTTCGAGGTCGCCGAGATGCCCAACGGACGCTCGCTGCTCGTGCAACGGGCCTTCTTCGAGCCTCACGGCTTGGCCGGGCTGCTCTACTGGTATGGGTTGTACGCCATCCACGAGTTCTTCTTCGAAGGCATGTCGCGTGCCATCGCACGGCGGGCGGAAGCTCTGCCGCCCTCCGCGCAGGCCCGATAAGCCGTCGCGCCCGGCGGCACGAGCCAGCTTCAGCGAGGTCGCGGCTTGATGGGTTGCGCCAGGCGCCGCTGCAAGGCATGCGCCCGCGCCGCGGCCGGTCCTGGCGAACGCGGGCCAACGGCCCCCGGCACCGGCTGGACATCGAGCAGGACGAAGTTCGGCCCTTCCGTGGCCAGCACCCGCGTGATCTCGCGTGCCCACTGTTCCGCGTCGGTGAAGTGGAAGATCGAGCGGAAGCCGCACGCCCGCGCCATCCCGACGAAGTCCACGCTGCCCCCGTCGGCGCGGGCCGGGGCGGCGCCGGGCGTCGGCTGGGCGCCGGTCACCTCGTAAATGCCGTTGTCCTGCAGGATGAGCGTCAGGTTGGGCGGAGCGGCGGCGGTGATGGTCACCAGCGCGCCCAGGTGCATCAGCATCGCCCCGTCGCCATTGACGACGATCACGCGACGTTCGGGCTGCGCGAGCGCGACGCCGAGTGCAATCGACGGCGCGGTCCCCATGCTCGAGGGGACGAGCGGCAGGTCGAGCGGACCCGCGCCGAGCACCATCCACTCGCGGGCGGCTCCCATGCTGGTGATGATCACGTCTTCGGCACCGCGACCCCGGTGCAGGGGGAGGAGCGCCTCATGGAGTGTCATGCGCGGATCGTGGGTGGTCATGCCTTGCCCTCCGCGATCAGCGCGACGCCGGGCCGCATGGTGCGGTGGCACTCCTCGTAGTGCTCACGAATCTCCCCCAACTGCGCGGGTGACTTGATGAGCCGGAAGTCGAGGTTCCACGCGTCGAGCACCGGTTCGGTGAAGACCAGGCAGGTGTCGCCCGGCAGCGTGTCCTGGTTGAGGTAGCTGCGATACCCGATGACGGCGAAGATCGGCATTCGCCAATCGTGGAGGATGTTGCGCAGCGAGTCCCCCGACTCGAAGAGCCCCGTGCACTGGATCAGGACGAGCGGGGTGGCGCCGCCCAGGTAGAGGCCGCCGGCCACGGCCCACGCCTCGCCCTCGCGACAGACGCGCACCAGGCGAATCCCCGGTGCGGCCTCGATTTCGGGATGCCATCGGCCGATCGTGCTGTCCGCGACGGTCACCACGTGGGTGATGCCCATCGACGTGAACAGCGAGACGATCTCGACACCAGAAAACATCTTGGCTCCATCGCTAGCGCGGCGATGCCGCGCGGAATTACCGACGTTGCGCTCGCCCGGAATCTCGCTCTTGCGTCGCGGCCGCCGCAACGGTGGCCCAATGCGGCGGCGGGCTCACCCGGAAGCATTAGGCAATTCGGCCGAGTGCATTCTCGCCGGGAACGGCTAACGTGAGAGGAACTTGAGCGTCCGCTCGACGCGTCCTCTGTCACGGAAGCGCTGCCATGTCGTCATTTCCCGTTCTCCCCCCGCGTGCCGTTCGCATCGTAGCGCTCCTCAGCGTCACCGTCGCCAGCATCT
The DNA here is from genome assembly GCA_036504815.1 of Gemmatimonadaceae bacterium. NCBI lineage: Bacteria > Pseudomonadati > Gemmatimonadota > Gemmatimonadia > Gemmatimonadales > Gemmatimonadaceae > Gemmatimonadaceae bacterium. Next base: position 107,914 of record DASXUN010000003.1, read on the forward strand.
CCTGTGCGATATCCCAGCAGCAGGAAGTGCAGCTCGGAGCGTCCTACGCCGCGCAGATCGACACGCAACTGCCGCTGATCCGCGATGCCCGCGTTGTCACGTACATCACGGCGCTCGGCAACCAGCTGGCCGCCGTCACCGACTCGCGCGGACTCACCTGGCACTTTGCGGTGGTGGACAGCAAGGAAGTGAACGCCTTTGCGGTACCGGGCGGTTGGGTCTACGTGAACCGGGGACTCATCGCGCGAGCGCCGACGATGAACCAGCTGGCGGGTGTGCTCGGACACGAGATTGGGCACGTGACGCGCCGTCACAGCGTGCAGCAGATGCAACAAGCGCAAGAGATGAAGGGTGGCTTGATGGCCCTCTGCACCCTCACCAAGGTCTGCGACAGTGGGGCCGGCCAGACCGCCATCAATCTCGGCGGGACCGCGCTGTTCGCGAAATTCAGCCGAGCGGATGAGGCGCAGGCGGATGAAGAGGGGGTGGCGACGCTGGTCAAGGCCGGCATCAACCCCAGCGGCATCCCGGAGATGTTCCGGATCCTGCTGGCTGAGCGCCGGTCCAATCCCTCTGCCGTGGACGCGTTCTTCGCCACGCACCCGCTGGAGGAGTCCCGCATCGTCTCGACCGAGCAGCAGATCGCGAGGTACTCACCCGCCCAGCTGCGAAACCTGCAGGTGGATTCGGACGCGTATCAGCAGATGCGGCGGCGGCTGAACGCATTGCCGCCCTCCCCGACGCCGAAGCCGCCGGCGAAGTAGCGCTCCGACAAGCGACGGCAGGCGGCGCGTGGGTCGCCGCGGCTTGGTGGCGCGGCGGTCCGCTGCTATGCCGTCCGCGAGATCGGTGACGGCGCGAGGGCGGTGGTGCGCTCCAGTTCTTTCGGGAAGCGCGTGAACCAGCTCGTGACCAGCAGCAGTTCGTCAATCTCGTGCGAGGGGACCGTGCCATCGGTGCGTTCGATGGGGGCAAAGATGCTCGTCACCTTGGCGTCGAAGGCGCGACGCTCGTCAGCGGATCGCGGCGCCGGCAGGGTGGCGCGCACCCGCCCGCGACGGATCACGTAGCTGATCTCGTCGCCGGTGAGGGCGGGCGGGGTGTAGACGAACGACAGCGACTCCACCGCAAACCGCAGCCGCGCGAACTGCGCGCGCAGCGACTCGAGCCGCGTGATCTTGTCGCGCAGCGCGGCGGCCCGCTCGAACTCCAGCCGGTCGCTCGCCGCCTCCATCGCGCCGCGCAGCGCCGCCACCGGCACGTCGTTTGCCCCTTCGAGAAAGGCCCGCGCCAGGGCGAAGCGCGCCGCGTACTCATCGCGCCGCACGGCGGCCACACACGGCCCGAGGCACTTCCCGATCTCGTGCCGGATGCATCCCGGCGTGCGGGGGGCGGGGAAGAGGTCGGGTTGGTCCGCGAAGTGCATCGGCGTGTCGAGCGCGCAGTCGCGCAGCCCCAGCGCGTCATTCAGCTCGCGCAGAGCTTCCGTGAGCTGGATGGCGCCGTGGAACGGCCCGAAGAAGATGCCGCCCTCATCGCTCCCCTCGCTGCGCACCACCCGGAACGACTCCGCGGCGCCGCGGGCGACGCGAATGAACGCGAAATGCCGGGCGTCTCGCTTGCCCGCGACATTGTGCCGCGGACGGTAGCGCTTGATGCGCTTCAGTTCCTCGAGCAACGAGGCGAACTCGCTGGGCACGTACTCCCACTGGATTTCCGCCGCCTCGCGCAAGATGCGCGCTCCCTTGTCGGCGGGGTATTCGGCGCGGAAGTAGCTCAGGAGGCGCGTGCGCAGTTTCTTCGACTTGCCCACATAGATGATCTCGCCGTCGGCCGATCGCATCTCGTAGACGCCTGGCAGGTCGCGCGCCTCCCCCTTCACGCGCGCCAGCATCTCGGCGGCGCTGGCCCTGGCGTCGGCCACGGAGGGGAGAAACGGCGCACGCGGCCGGCGCCGGCTCATCGCTGACACCCGCCACACCAGACGGTGGCGCGTCCATCAATGGCGTGGCTCGACTTCAGCGTGGCGCCGCAGCGCGAGCAGGGCTTCCCCGCGCGACCGTAGGCCTGCAGCTGCGCCGCAAACCCGCCGCGCGCACCGAAGGCATCGCGATAGTCGCGGAATGAGGTGCCGCGGGCGGCAACGGCGTCACGGAGGACGCCCGTCAGTTCGCCATGAAGCAGTGCCTTCTCGTGACGCGTCAGCGACGCGGCCCGCCGCGACGGGCGGATCCCCGCACGCCAGAGCGCCTCGTTGGCGTAAATGTTCCCCACACCTGCCAGCCGCGTCTGGTCCATGAGCACCGCTTTGATGGCCCGCTTCGAACCCCGAAGACACTCCGAGAATCGCTCGACGGTGAACGCCGGGTCAAGCGGTTCGGGGCCGAGGGCCTCGCTCCATTCGGCAAACGCTTCGGCCGAGAAAAAGGCAACGGTGCCCAACCGGCGCACGTCGGAGTAGCGCAGCTCTCGTCCATCGCCAAGTCGCAGGCGCACGCAGGCGTATGCATCCGGCGTGCCGGGGGCGTCGATGAGGAGGGCGCCGGTGAACCGCGGCGTGACCACGAGATGAGACTCGTTGTCGAGCGAAAGCACGACACTCTTCGCCCGGCGCCAGGCCCGCACGATGCTTCGGTTGCTAACGGAGCGCGCGAATGGAAGTTCGGCAGCTTCGGCGGGTCGGCCGCGGCCGGCTGCACCCAGGAACGTGAGTCCGCGCAACACGTCGGTGCGCAGGACTTTCACCGCCACGATGTTCGCGCCGGCGATCGCCGCGTCGAGGTCGCGGGCGATCGTCTCGGTCTCAGGAAGCTCCGGCACCGCGGGCAAGCTCGCGCCAGCCGATGTCGCGGCGCAGCTGCCGCCCCGCGAACTGCACGCTCGCGGCGAACTCGGCGCTCTTTTCGCGCGCGGCGGCAAGGGTACGAGCGAGCGCGGTCACGGCGAGCACCCGTCCGCCGGAGGTGACCAGGCGGCCGTCGGCGTCATGCTTCGTCCCCGCATGGAAGACGAGCACATCGGCGGGCACCGCGGGCACCGTAATGACGTCGCCGCTCTTTACCGTTCCCGGATAGCCGGCCGCGGCGACGACCGTGGTGATGGCGGCCTGCGTCTTCCACCGAAGCGGGGCGTGTCCCGCGAGCGACTCGCCACGCCCGATCGCGAGCATGGGCTCCAGCAACGATGAATCGAGCAGCGGAAGGATGGCCTGCGTCTCGGGATCGCCGAAGCGGCAGTTGAACTCCACCACCTTGATCCCCTGCGGCGTGAGCATCAGTCCCGCGTAGAGGAGTCCGGTGAACGGCCGTCCCGCCTCGCGCATCGCCCGCAGCGTGGGCTCGAACACCCGCGTGACGGTTTCGTCAATCAACGATGGAGGAGCGATGGAGACGGGGCAGTACGCCCCCATGCCGCCCGTGTTCGGGCCGGTGTCACCCTCGCCGATGCGCTTGTGGTCCTGCGCCGCGATCATCGGCAGCGCGACAGTACCATCCGTGAGGGCGAAGACCGACAGCTCCTCGCCCGTCATGAACTCCTCGACGAGCACTTCAGCTCCCGCGGCGCCGAATGCATTGTCCACCAGCATGCTGTCGACGGCCGCTTCGGCTTCGGCGATGGTCGGCGCAACAATCACACCCTTTCCTGCGGCGATTCCCGAGGCCTTCACCACGATCGGGGCGCCGAGCCGACGCACCTCGCCCTTTGCGGCCTCGGCGTCCGTGAAGGTGCGCGCCATCGCCGTCGGCACGCCGGCGGCGAGCATCAACTCCTTGGCGAAGCGCTTGCTGGTCTCAATCTCGGCGGCGGCTTTCGTCGGTCCGAAGGCGGGGATGCCGAGCGTGCGCAGGCGGTCCACGAGTCCCAGTTCGAGCGGCGCTTCCGGGCCCACGACCACGAGATCGGCGCGTTCACGCTGCGCAAGGGCGCAGATGCCATCGACGTCAGTGGCCGAGACCGGTTCGCAGCGTCCGAGCACGGCGATACCGGGATTGCCGGGGGCGGCGACCAGCTCGAGGCGCGGCTCGTCCTGCAGGAGCTTCCACGCCAGCGCATGCTCGCGTCCGCCGCCGCCGACAACCAGGACCTTCATCGCGAACCGGTCTTGAAGGCGTCCGTGAACGCGTTCTTGGCCCGGCCGAGAATCTCCGTCGCCTTGGCCGCCGCGGCCTTCGCCTGCTCGCCGTAGTACTCGCCGGCCGCGCGGAAGTCGGCGCCGACCTCCTGCGCCGACGGGCGCGCATCGCTGCGCTTCTCGTACTCGCCAGCCATCACCTTGTCATACCGGCCGGCGTCGATGTAGCGCTGCAGCTCGCCGGCGCGCACGGTGTTGAACGGATGCTCGCGGAAGGCGGTGTTGAGCACTTGCAGCACCTTGTCCCAGGCGTCGCCCTGCGTCTCGTATTCGGCGGCCTGTTCCATGAAGGCGTCGAGGTCGATGGTGTGCCCGTGCGCCGGGCCGCCCGCGACCTTGAGGAAGGTCATCATCACCGTGCGGCGGTCCTGCACGGCGAGCAGCGACGCGCGGTCCGACGACAGCTCGCTCTTCCGGTACCACTCGAGGAAGGCCATCTGGAACGGGAACATCACCGCCACCGCCACGAACGGCAGCGCCCCGAGGCCGAACGTCATGAGAATGGTGGCGACCGTGCGGTACAGCACGTGCCCGCTCATGATGTGCCCCACCTCGTGCGCAATGAGCACTTTCTGCTCGTCGCGCTCGAGGTGCTCGAGCGTCCCCGAGTTGATGACGATGAATGGCCTGTCGAAGCCGAGCGCCGCCGCGTTCACCATCGGCGACTGCGTGACGTACAGCTCGGGACGCTCCTTCCAGTCGAGCGCCTCCAGCACCTCGGTGAGCATCGCGTCCAGCTCGGGGCGCTGCTTCGGGCCGCATCGCACGGCGTTGGCCAGGAAGAGCTGCCGCAGGCCGCGCTCCCCAAAGAAGGCGGCAATCTTGCGCACCACCTGGTCGAAACCGGGAATGGCGCGCAGCGCGTTCAGTGCGGCGCGGTCGGCAGGGTGTTCCCACGTCGTGGGAGCGATGTCGGTCAGGATCACGCGGGTGGCCATGGGTTCTCCTCGATGTGCGGCGGGGATGACTGCCCTACCTACGGGTCCCCGCCGCGCGAAGTTCCGCTGCTACAGCCCCTTGAACGCCTGCTCGAGGTCGGCGATCAGGTCATCGCTGTCCTCGACGCCCGTCGAGAGGCGGATGAGTCCGTCCGTGATCCCCATCTCGTTGCGCCGTTCCGGCGGCACCGAGGCGTGCGTCATCGACGCGGGATGACTGATCAGGCTCTCGACGCCGCCCAGCGACTCGGCGAGCGAGTAGACGTGCGTGCGGCCCAGCACCGTCGCCGCCTTCTCCTTGCTCCCCATCTCGACGCTGATCATCCCGCCAAAGCCGGCCATCTGCTTATTGGCGAGGGCGTGCTGCGGATGCGACGGAAGCCCCGGATAGATCACCCGCTCGGCGCCCCAGCGGTTCGCCAGCCATTCCGACACGCGCTTGCCGTTGGCGTCGTGCGCCTTCATGCGCAGGGCCAGCGTCTTGGTGCCGCGCAGGGTGAGCCAGGCGTCCATCGGTCCCGGCACCGCTCCCGCCGCATTGGCGATGAACTGCAGCCGCTCGGCCAGGCCGTCGTCCACCGTGACGGCGATGCCGCCGACCATGTCCGAGTGGCCGTTCAGGTACTTGGTGCTCGAGTGGTAGACGATGTGCGCGCCGTGCTCGATGGGGCGCTGGAAGGCCGGCGTCGCGAAGGTGTTGTCGACGATGAACAGGATCCCGTGGCGCTTGGCGATCTGGCCAATCGCCGAGAGATCGGAGATCCACATCATCGGGTTCGTCGGCGTCTCCACCAGCACGGCCTTCGTCTTCGGCGTGATGGCGTCCTCGATGCGCTGCGGATCGCGCGTGTCCACGAAGGTGAACGTCATCCCCATCCGCCGCAGGATCTTGTCGAACAGCCGGAAGGTGCCGCCGTAGACGTTCTCGCCGCTGACGATGTGGTCGCCCGCGTCGAACAGCTTCATGATCGAGTCGAGGCAGCCCATCCCGCTCGAGAAGGCGAAGCCATGGCGGGCCCCCTCGAGGGCGGCCACGTTGCGCTCGAGCGCCTCGCGTGTGGGATTCTTGCCGCGGGCATACTCGTAGCCCTTGTTGACGCCGAGCGCTTCCTGTACGTAGGTGGACGTCTGGTAGATCGGCGGCATGATGGCGCCGGTCGTGGGATCAGGGCGCTGCCCCGCGTGAATGCTCCGCGTCGCAAAGCGCGCATTGAGGTCTTCGTCGAACACCCGCGTCATGCCATCTCCAAGGGCGAAGTGGATGCCGGGAAAGATAGCCGCGGGCTAGGTTGCCCGCTCGAAGGCTCCATCAGGACGCTCACGCACCTGCACCGCGGTCGGCAGCCAACCGTCAGCGCGGCGTGCGGCCGTCGCGGGAGCGTTCAAGTGCCAGCTGCACATCGGGTCGCCGCGCAGCCACAACTCACCGGCCTTCCCACTCGGCACAGGCTCGCCGTTCTGCGTATTTCGCACCGAAACCTGCATCCCAGGGAAGGGAACGCCCAAGGTGCCGCGCCGATTCGGGAAGTGCGGGGCATTGAAGCAGGCGAACGGCGCGTCGGGTGTGCCGAACGCGAATCGGAGTTCGATGCCGGTGCGACGGTGCCACTCGTCCTGCAGGGCGATGTCGACTTCGGCGCCGAGGCAGACGCAGACGCGCAGGGTCGGGGCGGCGAGCCCGTGGCCGCGCGTTTCGAGCGCCGCGGCCATCGCCGCGAACATTGCGGACTCGCCGACAAGGATGGTCACGCCGTGGCCTTCAATGGCCTGCAGTGCGGCCTGCGCGTCGAACCGGGGGAGCGTGATGACATGCGCGCCCGCGAGCAGCGGACCGGCGATGGTCAGCGCGAACCCCGCGAAATTGGCGGGCGGTAGCGCGGCGAGCACCACGTCGCCCTTGAGCAGTGAAACCGCATCCACCGCGCCGCGCGCCAGCGCCAACAGATTGCGGTGCGTGAAGACGGCGCCGATGGCCGGACTTGCGGGTGAGTCGCCGTAGCTGATCACGCACTCCTCATCGCGTCCCGCTTCTTCCTCGCCCTCCAGGTCGAGCCCGAAGTGCGAACCGAGGTCCACCACCGTCTCGGTGCCACGCGCGATCACCGTCGCGGCATGCGGCGCGTCGTCGAGCAGCACGACCGCGTGCCGCCCGACGGGCAGGTGCGCCGCCAGCGCGTGCGTGGTGAAGACCGCGCCGACGTCAGCATCCGCGAGCATGGACGCCATCGTCTGCTCGTCAGCGGACGGCGGCAGGAAGACGCAGCCTCGCCCGTCGCTCGCCGCGAGCGCCGTCATCACCGCCGCAGACGGCGGCAGGAGGACGGCGCTGCGGACGCCAGCCATCGCGCGCACCAGCGGCGCCGAACGCTGGAGCAGCGTGAAGCCCGCGGCGACCGCCCCGGTGGCCGGAAGGTCGTCCACGCGGCCGCCGCCGGCGGCGAGGGCGATGGGGAAGAGGCTGAGGGGGTTGGACAAGGAGACAGACGGGAGACGGAGGACGGACGGCAGCTGGTTGGCGCTTCGTGCGGACCGCCCGTCTCGCGCAAATTGAGAGCCGAACCTTCTCCCGTCTACCGTCCCCCGCCTCCCGTCTGCACTTTTCCCTCATGCCTGATCCAAGACTCATGATCTCCGTCTCCGGCATCCGGGGACGCGTGGGCTTCGGCCTGTCACCCGAAGTGGTCGCGCGCTACGCCGCCGCCTTCGGCGCCTGGGCGCTGCAGCAGGGACACGGCCGCACCGTCGTCCTCGGCCGCGACTCGCGCGTGTCGGGGCCGCTCTTCCATCAAGTGGCCCGCGCGACGCTCGAATCGGTGGGCGCGGACGTCATCGACCTCGGCATCACCACCACGCCCACGCTGCAGATGGCGGTCGAGCACCATCACGCGGCGGGCGGGCTCAACATCACGGCGAGCCACAATCCCATCGAATGGAACGCGCTGAAGTTCATCGGGCACGATGGCCTCTTCTTGAATGCCACCGCGAATGCGGCGATGCGCGCCCTCATCGACGACATCCCGTACGCCACCTACGACAAGCTCGGCGTCACGCGCTTTGACGGCGATGCGGTGGCGCGACACCTCGACGCGGTCCTCGCGCTGCCGATGATTGACGTCGCCGCGATCCGCGCGCGGCAGTTCCGCGTGGCGTACGACGCATGCCGTGGCGCGGGCGGGATCATCATTACGCGACTGCTCGACCTGCTCGGTTGCACCGTTGAGGCCATCGAGCTCGAGACCGACGGCCGCTTCCCGCGTCCGCCCGAGCCCGTGGCGGAAAACCTTGGCCCCCTGGGCGCCCTGGTGAAGAAGACCGGCGCCGACATCGGATTTGCCACGGACCCCGACGTGGACCGCCTGTCGCTGGTGGATGAGACCGGCCGCCCCATTGGCGAGGACTACACGCTCGCGCTCGCCTCGCGCGTGGTGCTCAAGCACCGCCGGGGCGTCGTGGTGACGAACCTGTCCACGAGCCTCGTCGTCGATGACCAGGCGATGGAGTTCGGCGCCGTGGTCACGCGCGCGCCGGTGGGTGAGGTGAACGTCGCACTCGCCATGCGCGCGGCTGGTGCCGTGGTTGGCGGTGAAGGCAACGGCGGGGTCATTCTCCCCGAGCTGCATCTCGGCCGCGACGCGCCGCTCGGCGTGGCGCTCATCCTCCAGATGCTCGTCAACGCCGACGAGCCGCTGTCGGCGATCGTCGCGCGCTATCCGCGCTACACGATCATCAAGGACAAGCTCGATCGCCCTGCCGCGCCGCTCGATGCCGTCTATGCCGCGCTCAAGGATGCCTTCCCGGACGCGGCCGCGGATACGCAGGACGGCTTGCGGCTCGGCTGGCCCGGGCGGTGGGTGCACATCAGGCCGTCGGGCACCGAGCCAATTGTGCGCGTCATCGCCGAAGCGAACTCGGCGGCTGAGGCGCGTGTACTGATTGACCGCGCGCGCGAACTGCTCGCGACGCTCGCGAAATAACTTCCAGGCCTGCAGGGAGCCCTCCATGTGCGGCATCATCGGCTACATCGGCGGCAAGGAAGCCGTTCCGTTCCTGCTGGAAGGGTTGAAGCGGATGGAGTACCGCGGCTACGACTCGGCCGGCGTTGCGGTGCTCAACGGCAGCGGTGTGGAGATTCGCCGCGCCGCGGGCAAGATTGCGCGGCTCGAGCAGGCGCTCAGCGCGGCGCCCGTCAACGGTCATTGCGGCGTCGGGCACACGCGCTGGGCGACGCACGGTCCGCCCACCGAGCGCAACGCGCACCCGCACCTGAGCGCGGACGGCACGGTGGCCGTGGTGCACAACGGCATCATCGAGAACGCCAATGCCCTGCGGGCGGCGCTCAAGGAATCGGGCTTCGAATTCCGCAGCGACACCGACACGGAAGTCGTGGCGCACCTCGTGCAGGCGGTCTTCAACGGCTCGCTCGAAGATGCCGTGCTGGCCGCGCTCGCCAAGATCGAGGGGACCTACGGCCTGGCCATCATCAGCAGCCGCGATCCCGGCAAGATCGTCGCGGCGCGCAAGGGCAGCCCGCTGCTCGTTGGCATTGGCAACGGCGAGCACTTCGTCGCCTCCGACGCCTCGGCCATTCTCGCCCACACGCGCCAGGTGGTCTACCTCGACGACGGGGACGTGGCGGTCGTCGAGGCCGGCGGCTACCGCGTGATCGACGCCAACTCCGCGCCGCTCTCGCGCACCGTCAACCGGATTGACTGGGACCTCGGCGCGATCGAGCGCGGCGGGTACCCGCACTTCATGCTCAAGGAGATCTTCGAGCAGCCGCAGACGGTGGAGAACACCATGCGCGGCCGCCTGATCGTCGAGGACGGCACGTCGAAGCTCGGCGGCCTCAACCTGTCGCACGAACAGCTGATGGCCATCGACAATGTCATCATCACCGCCTGCGGCACGTCGTGGCACTCGGCGCTGATCGGCGAGATGATGATCGAGGAGCTGTGCCGCATCCCGGTGGAGGTGGAGTACGCCTCCGAGTTCCGCTACCGGAACCCGATCATCACCGAGAACACGCTCTGCATCGTGATGTCGCAGTCAGGCGAGACGGCCGATACGCTGGCGGCGATGCGCGAGGCCAAACGGCGCGGCGCGCGCACGCTGGGGCTGGTGAACGTCGTCGGCTCGACCATCGCCCGCGAGGACGACGGCGGCATCTACCTGCACGCCGGTCCGGAGATTGGCGTCGCGTCAACGAAGGCGTTCACCAGCCAGGTGGTGGCGCTGGCGCTCTTCACGCTCAAGCTGGCCCGCAAGCGCGGGCTCAGCGTCACGCGCGGAATGGAAATCGCGCGGGCCCTGCACGCCCTCCCCGACCAGATCCGCGAGGTGCTGAGCCGGGCGGAGCAGGTGGAGCACATCGCTGAGGAGTTCAAGCGCGCGCCCAACTTCTTGTACCTCGGCCGCGGCGTGAACTTCCCGGTGGCGCTCGAGGGGGCGCTGAAGCTCAAGGAAATTTCGTACATCCACGCCGAGGGCTATCCCGCGGCGGAGATGAAGCACGGGCCGATTGCGCTCATCGACGAGATGATGCCGGTGGTCTTCGTGGCGCCGCACGACGCGGTGTTCGACAAGGTCGTGTCGAACGTGCAGGAGGTGAAGGCGCGCAAGGGGAACATCATCGCCATCACCTCGCGCGACGAGCCGGCGCTCAAGGGGCTGCTTGATTACGAGTTCCGCATCCCGGAGACGGTGGATCTGCTGATGCCGGTGCTCGCGTCCATCCCGCTGCAACTGCTCGCGTACTACATCGCGGTGAAGCGCGGGTCAAACGTGGACCAGCCGCGAAACCTCGCGAAGAGCGTGACGGTGGAGTAGCTAGTCGTCGTTGCGCTACGCCTGATGGGTCTTGATGCGCGCAATCGCCGCCCGCGCCCCGTCCGCCTCGCGCCCCTCGGGGAATAGCGTAATAAACCGGCGCAGCTCCACGAGCGCCCGCCCTTCGTCGCCGCCCGGGAGGAGGTGGATGTCGATGATCTTCTGCGACGCGTAGCGCACGTGCTCCTCGCGGATGCCGGGCATGCGGCGCACCTGCTCGTAAATCTCCAGCGCGGCCGCCGGTTCGTTGAGTTGGCGCAGCTTCAGGTCGGCGGCGCGTAGCAAGGGCGACGGGTTGCCGGGCCGCGCCGCCGCCACCTGCATCCAGGCGTCAAAAGCCTCGGCGTGCTTCTCCTGCACCTCGAGCGCCTGGATGTGCGAATATTGCGGAGCGTACGTCCCCTCGGCGTCGGGGAAGACGAGCTGTTTGGCGAGCTTCTCCCCGCCGCCAAAGAGCGCGCGCATCACCGCCCGGCCGCCAAAGAAACCGGCCGCGCCCCCGCCGATCGCTGCCAGCCAGACCGGGCCGCCGATCATCCCCGCGATGCGCAGCAGCACGCCAAAGCCGGCGCCGACCACGGCGATGTAGCTGGCCTGGACGTTGCCGCTGTGGATGGCCCGCAGGGAAGGGTTCTCATGCGTCATGGCGCAATCTTATCGTCCGCAAGGAGCGCGAACCAGCCGTGCCGCGCGCCGGGCAAGCCGCTAGTTTACCCGCCATGCGAGTGCTCCTGCAGCGGGTATCGCGCGCCGAGGTGCGCGTGGGTGAACGCATCACCGGTGCCATCGGCCGGGGACTCCTCCTCCTCGTCGGCTTCACACATGCCGACAGCGAGGCGAATGCCGCGTGGATGGCCGAGAAGGTGGCCGGCCTGCGGCTCTTTGGCGACGCCGAGGGGAAGATGAACCTCGGCCTCGACGACGTGAACGGCGCCGTCCTCGTCGTCAGCCAGTTCACGCTCTACGGCGACGCGCAGAAGGGACGCCGCCCGAGTTTCATCGACGCCGCGCGCCCCGATCAGGCCATTCCATTGTACGAGCGCTTCGTCGCGCTGCTGCGCGAGGGCGGCCTGCGGGTGGAGACCGGCGAGTTCGGCGCGATGATGGACGTGGAGCTCGTGAACGACGGACCCGTGACGCTCTGGCTGGAGCGTTAGCCGCGCCGGTACGCCGACGCGGCGCACGGTTGGCCGACGCCCGCGAGCCGCGCCGCTACGCCGAGGCGGCCAGCGCCTGCTCGATATCGCCGATGACGTCGTCGATGTGTTCCAGGCCCGCTGAGATGCGAACGAGGCCGGGCACGATGCCCACGGCCTGACGCTCCTCCTCCGTCAGCTTGGAATGCGTGGTCGACGTCGGATGTGTGACGATGGTGCGCGTATCGCCCAGGTTCGGCGAATGGGAACAGAGCTGCAGCGCATCGATGAACCGCCGACACCGCGCGTAGCCCCCGCTGAGCACCAGCACCACGATGCCGCCGCCCTGCGTCATCTGCCGGCGCGCGAGCGCGTGCCGCGGGTGCGACGGAAGGAACGGGTACCGCACCTCCTCGAGCGCGGCGTGCCCCTCGAAGTGCGTGGCCAGCGCCATGGCATTGGCGCAGTGCCGGTCCATGCGGACGGCGAGCGTCTCGAGGCTCTTGGAGAGCACCCACGCGTTGAATGGCGACAGCGCCGGCCCTGTGTGCCGCGCGAAGTACCGCGCCTCGGCCACCAGCGCGCGGTCGCCGACGATGGCGCCGCCCAGCGTACGCCCCTGGCCGTCAATCCACTTGGTGGCGGAGTGCACCACGAGCGAGGCGCCCATTGCCAGCGGGCGCTGCAGGTAGGGCGTCGCGAAGCAGTTGTCCACGATCAGGGGAATGCCGCGCGACTTGGCAAGGACGCCGAGCATCTCGAGGTCGAGCACATCGAGGCCCGGGTTCGACGGTGACTCCGCGAACAGCAGTCGCGTCTCCGGGCGAATCGCGGCCTGCCATCCCGCATCATCGCTCGCATCCACGTAGGTGAACGTGATGCCCCACCGGGGGAACAGCCGCGTGAGGATCTGGTGCGTCGAACCGAAGAGCGAACGCGCCGCGACCACATGGTCGCCGCTCTTCAGCAGGGCCGCCATCGCCACGTACACCGCCGCCATCCCCGACGCGGTGGCGATGCCGTCCTCGCCCCCTTCGAGCAGGCAGAGCTTGCGCACGAACTCGTCGGTGTTGGGATTCGAGTAGCGGCTGTAGACGGCGCCCTCGATCTCGTCGGCGAAGAGGGCGCGCGCCTGCTCGGCGTCGTCAAAGACGAACGACGAGGTGAGAAAGAGCGGCACCGAGTGTTCGCGGGCGGCCGACTGCGGCGCCTGCGTGCGGATGGCGGCCGTCTCGAAATGCGGGGGCTGGTTGGTCATGGGCGTGGGGAAGGGGCCACTATATTCTAGCGACATGAACTCCGCCCCGGTCGTCATCCTCGCCTCGCAATCGCCCCGCCGCCGCGACCTGCTCGACCTCATCGGCATCGCGCACGAGGTCCGGCCGGCCGACATCGACGAATCCGTGCTGCCGGCCGAGGCGCCCGCGCCGCACGCCGAGCGCCTCGCCCGCGCCAAGGCGCACGCGCTGGCGGAGGCGCACCCGCACGCGGTGGTCATCGCCGCCGACACCATCGTCGTGGTGGACGGCGACATCCTGGGCAAGCCGCGCGACGCCGCGCACGCCGCGCAGATGCTGCGCCGGCTCGCCGGGCGCGAGCACACCGTGTTCACGGCCATCGCCGTGGCGCGCGACGCGCGCACGGAGAGCGCGGTGGAGGACGTGCGCGTGACCTTTCGCGCGCTGACCGACGCGGAGATCCGCGCCTACATCGCCACCCGCGAGCCGATGGACAAGGCCGGGGCGTACGGCATCCAGGGGTACGGCGCGACCATCGTCGAGCGGGTCGACGGCGACTACTTCAGCGTGATGGGGCTCGGGCTGCGGCGGCTCGTCGAGCTGCTCGCCCGCGTCGGCGTGCACTACGCCTTCGCGGACGGCCTCATCGACGGCGCTACGCGATCAGGAGCTTGAGCAGCTTGCGCTGTGCCTTCGTGAAGTCGGCGAGCGTGTAGCGGTCGAGCACGTCGAGAAAGGCCTTGAGCGCCTCATCGAGCGCCGGGGCCATCCCGCACGACGGCGCGATGGGACAGGTGTTCTGCGCCGGATCGAAGCACTCGACGAGCCGGAAGTTCTCCTCGGTCTGCCGCACGACCGCCCCGATATTGATCTTGGCCGGTTCGACGATGAGGCGAACGCCGCCCCCGCGCCCGCGCATCGTCTCCACGTAGCCCAGGTGGGCGAGCCGCTGGACGACCTTCACGAGGTGGTCCTCGGACAGCGCCATGCGCCGCGCGATGGTGCCGACCGTCTCCGTCTCGCCCGGATGCAGGGCGAGATAGGTGAGGCAGCGCAGGGCGTTATCAGTGAACCGGGTCAGGTGCATGCGGTGCGGCCTCGCAACGTGCGGTGGAAAGACGCCGGAAGGATACCGGATTGCCCGCCGTGCTTGGATCGGACTTCTTCCTGACAAACCAGAAGGCGAATCCCGACACGATTTCAGTACCTTGCCTGACTTTTCAAGTGGAATCTAGTATACCACTTTACCACCGCAGCGTAAGATACACCACATTAGGCGGACAGGCTGTCCGCGGCCCCGGCAGCCCTGGTCTCCCCACCTGTTTCGAAGAGGCACCTCCATGGCAACGTTCCCGAAGTTCCGCACTCTCGCCGGCGCTGGCGTGATCGCGTCGGCGGCCCTGCTCGCCTTTGCCTGCGCCAAGCGGCCGTCCAGCGGCGGCCTCATCAGCGCGGACGCCGCCAAGGCGGTGTACGTGGCGCCGGGGCAGTATGACGAGTTCTACGCCTTCATGTCCGGCGGTTTCAACGGGCAGATCGGCGTCTACGGGCTCCCGTCCGGCCGGCGCCTCAAGACGATCCCCGTCTTCTCGCAGTACCCCGAGAACGGCTACGGCTACAGCGAAGAGACCAAGCCGATGCTCAACACGAGCTACGGCTTCGTGCCCTGGGACGACACGCACCACCCGGCGCTGTCGCAGACCAACGGCGAAGACGACGGACGCTGGCTCTTCATCAACGCCAACAACACCCCGCGCATCGCGCGCATCGACCTCACCCGCTTCGAGACCGAGGAGATCCTCGAGATCCCGAATGCCGGCGGCAACCACGGCTCGCCGTACATCACGCAGAACAGCGAGTATGTGATGTCGGCCACGCGCTTCAGCGTGCCGGTGCCGAACAGCGACGTCCCGATCAGCGACTTCAAGAAGCGCTTCAAGGGGCAGATCTCGTTCATCCGCGCCGACCAGCCGGGGAAGATGGCGATCGCGTTCCAGATGATCGTGCCGGGCTTCAACTATGACCTGGCGCGCGCCGGAAAGGGGCCGAGCAACGGCTGGGTCTTCTTCTCGATGTACAACACCGAGCAGGCCAACTCGCTGCTCGAGGTGAACGCCTCGCAGAACGACAAGGACTTCGTCGCCGCCGTCAACTGGAAGGCGATCGAGGGCTGCGCGAAGGCGGGCAAGACGAAGAACGTCGCCGCCAGCTACGTGCACAACTTCACCGACGAGTTCACGCGCGTGGCGAAGTCCGAGACCGTCACTTCGGTGCCGCAGTTCGAGGCCAAGGACTGCCCGGGCGCGATCTACTTCCTCCCGACGCCCAAGTCGCCGCACGGCGCCGACGTGGACCCGACGGGCGAGTACATCGTCGCCGGCGGCAAGCTGGCCTCCGTCATCCCGGTGCACTCGTTCTCCAAGATGATCAAGGCCATCGAGGCCAAGGCCTTCGAAGGCAACATTGATGGCATCCCGGTGCTGAAGTACGACGCGACGCTTGCCGGCGAGGTCAAGAACCCCGGCCTCGGCCCCCTGCACACCGAGTTCGACGGCAAGGGCTACGCGTACACCTCGTTCTTCATCTCGTCGGAAGTCGTGAAGTGGAAGCTCGGCACGTGGGAAGTCGTGGACCGCGTCCCGACGTACTACTCGGTGGGCCACCTGATGATTCCGGGCGGCGGCACGATGAAGCCGAACGCCAAGTACATGGTGGCGATGGACAAGATCACCAAGGACCGCTACCTGCCCACGGGTCCCGAGCTCACGCAGAGCGCGCAGCTCTATGACATCTCGGGCGACAAGATGAAGCTCCTGCTCGACTTCCCCACTGAGGGCGAGCCGCACTACGCCCAGGCCATCGAGGCGAAGAAGATCAAGGACAAGCAGATCAAGTTCTTCAAGCTGGCCGACAGCAAGGCGCCGCACGTCTCGCGCTCGGAGAAGGAGACGGGGATCAGCCGCGAAGGGAAGAAGGTGCACGTGCGCATGACCGCCATCCGCTCGCACTTCTCGCCGGACAACATCGAAGGGGTCCAGGTGGGTGACACGGTGCTGTTCCACGTCACCAACCTCGAGCAGGACTGGGACGTCCCGCATGGCTTCGCCGTGATGGGCGCCACCAACGGCGAGCTGCTCATCATGCCGGGTGAGACCCGCACGCTGCAGTGGACCCCGAAGAAGCCCGGCGTCTACCCGATGTATTGCACCGACTTCTGCTCGGCGCTGCACCAGGAAATGCAGGGGTACGTCCGCGTCTCGCCGGCCGGCAGTTCGGTGGCGCTGAGCGGTGTCACCTCCAGAGGTCCGCAGTCCCTGCCCAAGGCCGAGGCCGGCCCGAAGCAGCAGCAGTAGCAGGATCGGTCCGGGGGCGCGGCGGTCCCGTCGCCCGCCCCCTGGCCGCCCCCGCGTCTCCGTCTCCCCACGCGAGTCCACAGTGCCCAAGTCCGCCCGAATCCTCGTCGCCGTCGCCGCGTTGCTCATGTGCGCCGGCTTCGTCCTGCCGCTCTGGCGCGTCGATCTCGTCGCGCCGCAGTATCCCGAGGGGCTGGGAATGCTCATCCGCGTCAACACGGTTGTGGGCGTGAAGGAGCAGGACCTCAACAGCATCAACAACCTGAACCACTACATCGGGATGAAGCGCATCGAGCCGGATGCGATTCCCGAGCTGAAGTACATGCCGGCGATCCTCGGCGTGCTGGTCGTGTCCGCGCTCGGCGTGGCCGCGCTCGGCAAGCGCGGCGTGCTCTCCGCCTGGACGGCGGCGTTCGGTGCCGTGCTGGCCGCCGGGCTCTACGACTACTGGAAGTGGGGCTACGAGTACGGGCACGACCTCGACGTCGAGACGGCGATCATCAAGATCCCGGACATGACGTACCAGCCGCCGCTCATCGGCTCCAAGCAGTTGCTGAACTTCACGGCCACCTCCTGGCCCGCCTCTGGCGGGTGGCTCCTCGTGATCGCGACGGCGCTTGTCGCGGTCGCCGTCTGGCAATCGTACCGCCGGGCGCCGATTTCCCCCGACCGCGTCGCATAGCGCCGGTCACAGCTCCCAGACTCCCATGCGCCGACTCGTCCCCCCGTGTCGTCCCGCCCTCCTCGCGCTGGCGCTGCTCCTTGGCGCCTGCCGTGGACGCGAACCTGAACCCGTGGTTCTCAACGAGGACCAGTGCGGCTACTGCCGCATGACCATCTCCGACGCGCGTTTTGGCGGCGAAGCGGTGCTTCCCACCGGGCGCGTGCTCAAGTTCGACGCCGCCGAGTGCCTGCTGTCGTGGGCGCGCGCCACGCCCGCCGACCAGCGGGGCGACATCTACATCATCGACCTGCAGCACCCGGGAAGCTTCGTCCCGGTGACCGCCGCGGGCTTCCTGCAGGGTGGCATGCTGCAGGGTCCGATGGGTGGCTCCGTGGTCGGTTTTGCGAGCGCCGCGAAGGCCGAGGAGCAGCGCACGATGCTCGGCGGCCGCGTGACGACGTGGGCCGAGCTGCTCGCCGACACGGCGAGCATGGGGCAGCACTAATGCGTCGTCTGCTGCTCACGGCGTTGCTCACCGTCGGCCTGGTTCGCGTGGCGCACGCGACCGACCTCACCGTCGGCAAGGGCGGACAGTTCGCGACCATCACCGCCGCGCTGGCTGCGGCGCAGCCGGGTGATCGCGTGCTGGTCCGGGCCGGCACGTATCGTGAGCCGACCCTCGTCGTGCGCACGCCGCGCCTGCTCGTCGAAGGGCAGGGATGGCCGGTGCTCGATGGCCAGGGGGCGCGCGAGGTGCTCGTCATCGCGGCCGACGACGTCACGGTGCGCGGCCTCGTGGCGATGAACACCGGGATCTCGAACCTCGAGGACCGGGCGGGGATTCGCGCGCGCAACGTGCGCAACTGCGTCATCGAGGGGAACCGCCTGCGCAAGAACCTGTGGGGGATCTACCTGCAGCGTTCGGTGGACTGCATCGTGCGCGACAACGACCTCGAGGCCGAGGGGACGCGGCAGACGGAAAGCGGCAACGGCATCCACCTGTGGTACTCGCCCGGCGCGCGCGTCGAGCGCAACACGGTACGCGGGCACCGCGACGGCATCTACTTCGAATTTTCCGCGCACGGCATCACGCGCGACAACGTGAGCGAGCACAGCCAGCGCTATGGCCTGCACTTCATGTTCAGCGACTCGTGCGCGTACGAGCGCAACACGTTCCGCGACAACATGTCGGGCGTGGCGGTGATGTACAGCCGCGGCGTGCGCATCGCCGACAACCGGTTCGAGCGGTCGTGGGGGAGCGCCGCCTACGGCCTGCTGCTCAAGGACATCATGGGCGGCGAGATCTCGGGCAACACCTTCGACCGGAACTCCACCGGGCTGTTCGTCGAGGGCTCGTCCCGCCTGATGGTGAAGGGCAACGTGTTCACGCAGAACGGCTGGGCGGCCAAGGTGCTGGCCGACGCCGACGAGAACACGTTCACCGCGAACCGCTTCTCGGGGAACGCGTTCGACGTCACCACCAACTCGCGCAGCGCCAACTCGACCTTCGACGGCAACTGGTGGGACGAGTACGCCGGCTACGACCTCGATCGCGATGGCGTGGGCGACACGGCCTTTCACCCGGTGCGCCTGTTCGCCCTCGTCGTCGAGCAGCATCCGGCGGCGCTCCTGCTCCTGCGCAGCCCCCTGGTTTCGATTCTCGATGCGGCCGAGCGCGTCCTGCCGGTGCTGACGCCGGAGGCGCTCGTCGACCGCCGTCCCCTCATGCGTCCCCCCCAATGATCATCCTCGACACCATTCGCAAGCGTTACGGCACGCTCGACGTCCTGCAGGACGTCTCCATGACCGTGCGGCCCGGCGCCGTGACGGCGCTGGTGGGGCCCAACGGCTCCGGCAAGACGACGCTCATCAAGATCGTGCTCGGCCTCACGCGCGCCGACCACGGCGCGCTGCAGGTGGCTGGCCAGCCGGCCGACGAGGCGGGTTCGTACCGCCGCGCCATCGGCTACATGCCGCAGGCGGCGCACTTCCCCGTCAACCTGCGGGTCGGCGACGTGCTCGATCTCGTGTCGCAGCTGCGACCGGGCGAGGCCACCGACGACGACCTCGCGCGGGCCTACGACATGGACGGGATCCGCGGCAAGTTCGTGGGGACGCTGTCGGGCGGCACCAAGCAGAAGGTGAACGCGGTGATCGCGTTCATGTTCAAGCCGTCGCTGCTCATCCTCGACGAGCCGACGGCGGGGCTCGATCCGCTCTCGGCGAACGTGCTCAAGGAGAAGATCCGCGCGGTGCGCCGCGAGGGGCGCTCGGTGCTCATCACGTCGCACATCATGACTGAGCTCGAGTCGCTGGCCGACGACGTGGCCTTCCTGTGCGACGGACGCCTGCGCTTCTCGGGGTCGGTGGCCGCGCTGCTGGAACGCACCGGCGAGCGGTCGCTGGAGGATGCCATTGCGGGGCTGATGCGCGTGCAGCGCGCCGCGCCGCGGGCGAGCACCGCGTCGGAGGATTCGCGCGGGCTGGCGCCGTGGCTGGCGCCGCAGCCGAAGGGGGCCGTATGAACGTCGTGTCGCTCGTCCTGCACGCCGGACTGCGCGATCTGTCGCGCAACCGCTGGATCGTCGCGTACACGCTCGGCTTCCTCGCGATCGCCGAAGGGCTCTTCTGGTTCGGCGGCACCGGACCGCAGGTTCTGCTCAGCATGCTGAACCTCGTCCTGCTCGTGCTCCCGCTGGTGGCGCTCGTCTTCGGCACCATCCACGTCTACGCGTCACGCGAGTTCGTGGAACTCCTGCTCGCGCAGCCCGTGCCGCGCCGCGAGCTGTTCACCGGACTGTATCTTGGCCTGGCGCTCCCGCTCGCCGGCGCGTTCGTGGTGGGAGCGGGCGTGCCCTTCGCGATTCACGCCTCGGGCGGTGCGTCGATCGGCGGCGTGGTGGCGCTGCTCGGCGCCGGTGTGGGGCTTTCGTTCGCGTTTGCCGCCATCGCCACCTGGATCGCGCTGCACACTGACGACCGGCTGAAGGGCGTCGGGCTTGCCTTGGGCGCCTGGCTGGCCGCGACCGTCATCTACGACGGCCTCGTGCTGGGCGCGGCTGCCGCCTTCGGCAACTATCCGCTCGAGCGTCCGTTGCTCGCGCTGATGCTCGCCAATCCCGTGGACGTCGCGCGCGTGCTGGTGATCACGCAGCTCGACGTCTCCGCCCTGATGGGGTACACCGGGGCGCTGTTCCAGCACACGTTTGGCACTTCTCTCGGCATCGGCGTCGCCGCCGCTGCGCTGCTTGGCTGGTGGCTTGTGCCGCTCGGATTCGCCGGGCGCCGCTTCCTCCGCCGCGATTTCTAACCGCTTTCCCTCAGCCCCTCAGGAGCCGCTGTCATGCGTCACATGGTCCGCAGTTCGTTGGTTGCCCTCACACTCGTTGCCGCGGCCTGCGGTGGCGCCGCCGAATCCTCCGCCGACACGGCCGCCGCCGCCCCGGCGGCCAGCGTTGATCCGGCCACGCTGGACCCCAAATCGATCACGCCGCAGGAACTCGCGCTCGGCGACAGCCTGTTTCACGGGCTGATCGGGGCGACGTCCTGCCAGGCCTGCCACGGCCCCGATGCCAAGGGCGGCACGGTCGCGCCGAACCTCACCGACTCCACCTGGCTGCACAGCGACGGAAGCTTTGGTGCCATCTATCACCAGATCGAGACGGGCGTGCCGCAGCCCAAGCAGTACCTCGGCGTGATGCCGCCGTTCGGCGGCGCGCCGCTTACGCCCGAGAAGCACCGCGCCGTGGCCGCGTACGTGTACAGCTTGAGCCACAAGGTCGGTCAGTAAGCTCCGCTCTCGCGCCGAAAACTCGGCGCGGCACGCGAACAATCGCTGGTAGTTGGCCGGCGTTCGCCGTCAGATCCGGGGGGACACCTGGCGTCGGCGTCCGGTCAGCTACCAGCGTTCGCGTATCCGTCCTTCCAGCGCTGCACGCGTTCGAGGACGTCGGTCACCGTGATGCGCGCCATCCGGTCACGCCGGTTCTCCATCGAGATCGGATAGTCTTCGCCGGGATCGCCGTAGGCGTCGATCATCAGGTCACGGAACTTCCGGTAGGGTCCGACGCGCTTCGGGTTCGAGTAGCCGATGAGCGAGACCACGGGCCGGTCGAGCGCCACGCTGATGTGCAGCGGCCCGGTGTCGGGCGACAGGACGAGCGCCGCCGCGTCAAAGATGCCCACGAGTCCGCGCAGGCCCCCCTGTCCGAGGGCGCTCACGGGCTTGCTGCGCGCCTGCTCGAGGATCACGTGCTCCGCCCGCAGCTCGCGCGGCGAGCGCCCGCCCACCAGCACCGGCTGCAAGCCGAAATCGCCGGCGAGTGCATCGCACACCTGCGCCCAGCGCTCGGGGAGCCAGTCCTTCTGCGCCTTGCTCGTGGCGACCACAATGGGCGCGATGGGCCGGTCGAAGCGCGCCATGAACTCGCGCTGCCACGTGCGCTCGGCGTCGTTGAACGGGCCAAGTCCCCAGGTCACCGGCTCGTGCGGAATGCCCAGCCATTCCGTGAACTCGAAATACTGGTCCTGCACGTGCTGCATGGGCCGCGCATGCACGCGGTCGCTGGTGAAGAGCCAGTTGAAGTCGCGGGCGCGCGCAAAATCGAAGCCCAGCTTGACGGGGGCCTGCGTGAAGGCGGTGATGATGCCCGCCTTGAAGTAGACCTGGAGGTTCAGCACCACGTCGAACTGGCGTGCGCGCAACTGGTGGCGCACTTCCACGAAACCGGCGACGCCCTTGGTGCGATCGAACAGGATGATCTCGTCGACGAGCGGATGTCCACGGACCAGCGCGGCGGGCCCCGGCTGCAGCACCCACGTGATGTGGACGCCAGGATACTGGCGCTTGAGCGCGCTGATGACCGGCAGGACGTGCACCGCATCGCCCACCGCGCTCATCATCACGATGCAGACCCGCTGGAGCGGCGCGGCGATCGGCGGTCTCATGCATCCACCCAGGCGAGCGCGGCGAGCCGCACCAGCGCATCGTCACCGACGCCGAGCGACTGCTCGGCGTCCCACTTGCGGACGGATCGCGCGAGGCGCGCAAAGTTGCTCGCGGCCGCCTGCGCGTCCTCCGTGAACCGCACGCGGTCCACGTCGAGCACATAGGCCGTCACCGCACCGCCGTCGCCGGCGACGTAGATGTTCTTGCAGTTGAGGTCGGGGTGATGCGCCCCGGCCCGGGAGAGGGCGCGCAGCAGCGCGGCCACTGCGTCGATGATGGTCGCTCGCTCGGTCACGGACGAATGCGCCAGCCACGCCGCGGGAAAATCGCGGCCCGGCGGGAGGCGCCGGGTCATCACGTCGCTGCGCGCCAGCAGGCCGGCGACGGGATGCACGACGTACGCGATGACTTCGGGGGTTGGCACGCCCGCCGCGGTCAGGCGCGCGGACGCGACCAACTCGTTCGGGGCGCGTGTCGGGCGCGGAAATAGGTCGCCCGTGAGCGACGCCAGCACGCCGCCGTGCCGGGAGTGACGCACCACGACCGGTGTGCGCAGGTCGGCATCGGTGCCCGCCGGGAGCGTAGCGGCCCAGGCGACGCCGCGCCCGCGCAGGGCCTCGCGCCCCGACTGCGCCTCGGCCCAGCGGTAGAGCGTGCCGTGCGCCACGAGCGCGAAGGCCAGGGCGTCCGCGGCCCACGCGCGCGAGACCAGCTCTATCCCGTCGTGTGCGCTGCGGACGTAGCCCGCGGGGAGCGTATCGCCGCTCACCGCCGGACGCGGAACGCCGGCACCGGCTGGCTCTTGTTCTTGAGCACCAGCGGCTCCAACTCCTCGAGGGCCGGCAGCTTCGTGAGCTCTCTCCGATAATCGTCGGAGATGATGATCTCGCCGCCGGCGGCCTTGGAGCAGAGCCGGCTCGCCGTGTTGACGGTGTCGCCGATGACCGTGTACTCGAGGCGGCGTTCCGATCCGATGTTGCCGGCGAACGCGTCGCCGCAGTTGATGCCGATGCCGATCTTCAGTTCGGGGCGTCCTTCCGCGCGCCAGCGCGCGTTGAGGACGTCCAGCTCCTGCATCATGTCGAGCGCGGCCGCCATCGCCCGGTCGGCATCGTCCGGCTCGGCGATCGGCGCGCCCCACTGCGCCATCACGGCGTCGCCGATGAACTTGTCCAGCGTGCCGCCGTGGCGGAACACGCAGTCCACCATCTCGGTGAAGTACTCCGTGAGGTGCTTGGCCATCACGTCCGGGTTCATCGTCTCGGAGAGTGCCGTGAAGCCGCGGATGTCGCTGAACAGCACGGTGACCCGGCGCTTCTCGCCGCCGAGGCGGATGGCCTCGCCGGCGTTGGCGATGCGCGCCGCCAGCTGCGGCGTGAAGAACCGCTCGAAGTTGCTGCGCGTCAGCGCCTCGCGCCGGATGCGCTCGGCGAAGCTCGCGTTCTCGAGCGCGACCGCCACGATGCCGGCGAACGCGATCAGGAAGTCGAGGTCGTTCTCGCCAAAGCGCTTCGCGAGACTGAAGTTGTCGACGTAGAGCACGCCGAGCACCTGGTCCTCGCTGCTGACGAGCGGGGCGCAGATGGTGCTGCGCACCTGCTGCATGAGGATGGACTGGCCGCCGAAGCGGGTGTCCTCCCCCGCGTTGTCCGACAGCACTGCCACCTTGTCCCCGACCACGATGCTGACGATGGACTGCGGCACCTGGTACGCGACGGTCGCGCTGCGCTTGTCGCGCGCCACCTTCTGCACCATGTGGTCGCCTTCGTGCAGCAGGATCGCGCAGCGGTCCGCCTCGAGGATCTGGAAGACGTAGTCGGCGACCTTGGCGAGGAGGGCGTCGGTGTCGGCGACCTTGGTCAGCCCCTTTGACACTTCGAGCAGGATGGCGAGCTTCTGCCGGTCCTTCTCGGCCGGTTCCGCCGCGGCCATCGCGGCGTGCAGCTTGGCGCTCTCGTCGAGCCCTGCGGAGGGCGCACGCGGCGGCACCTGGCGCACGATCGTGCCGCCCGGGATCTGCGGCGTGGCGGGCGGGGGCGGCGGTGCGGGCGTCTCGGCCACGGCCTCAAGGCGGAAGGTCACCTTGCCGAACGTCACCTGGTCGCCCGCGGTCACGAGGGCCTGGTCGATCTTGACCCCGTTCAGGAACGTGCCGTTGCTCGACCCGACATCGCGCACCGTGACGCCGCCCTCGCCGACCTCGAGATCCGCGTGGTGACGCGACACCGTGGGGTCGATGATGGCGAGGTCGCTCGTGACCGCGCGCCCGCAAATGAGCGTCCCGGTGGGGGCGAGCTCAAAATGGTAGGCGCTCTCGGTGCCGATAAGCCGATACTTCATGGCGGGAATATGGTGCGTTCCGACGGCCGCGCCTAGACGTCAGGCACGCCGGCAGGGTTGGTCCGCACGCGACCGATGGCCGTCAGCATCGCGCGCGCCTTGTTCTCGGTCTCCTCCCACTCCATCACCGGATCCGAATCCGCGACGATGCCGCCCCCCGCCTGCACGTTCGCCTCGCCATTGGCGATGACGCACGTGCGGATGGTGATGGCGAGGTCCATGCGCTGGTCGCCCGCCGCGATGTATCCGACCGCGCCGGCGTACGGACCGCGCCGCTCGGGTTCGAGGTCGTCGATGATCTGCATGGCGCGCACCTTCGGCGCCCCGGTCATCGTGCCGGCGGGGAACGTCGCGCGCAGGACGTCCAGCGCCGACGTCCCCGTCGGGAGCGTGCCTTCCACCTGGCTCACGATGTGCAGCACGTGCGAGTACCGCTCCACCGTCATCAGGTCGGTGACCTGCACGCTGCCGTACTGCGACACGCGCCCGACGTCGTTGCGCCCGAGGTCGACGAGCATCACGTGCTCGGCACGCTCCTTCTCGTCGGCCAGCAGTTCTTCGGCGAGGCGGTCGTCCTCCTCGGGCGTCCCGGCGCGCCGTCGCGTTCCGGCGATGGGGCGGACCACCACTCGGCCGTCGGCCACGCGCACGAGCAGTTCGGGGGAACTGCCGACGAGTTCCACGCCGTCGAGCAGCAGGTGGTACATGTAGGGCGACGGGTTCAGCGCGCGGATGGCGCGATACAGGTCGGTGCCCTCGAAGTCGTGCGGGACGCTGATGCGCCGCGCGAGCAGGGCCTGGAAGACATCGCCGGCCACGATATGTTCCTTGATGCGCGCCACCCCCGCCATGAACGCGTCGCGGCTCATCGACGACCGTCCCACGGCCGGCGTGGCTTGCGGGTCGAGGTCGAGCGCGCGCAGCGACGGGCCGGCGCGCAACTGGGCGATGGTGCGCGCGACATCGGCCATGCCGGCGTCGTACGCCGCGCGGCGTGCCGCGGCATCGGCACCCGCCGCCACCGGCACGCCACAGACCACGCGGGCCTGCGCGCGCAGGTTGTCGATGATGACGACCGTGCGTGGGAACATGACGATCGCATCGGGCGCGTCGATCCCGCGCGGCGGGGCGGCAGGAAGACGCTCGAAGTGGCGCACGATGTCGTACGCGAAGTACCCCACGGCGCCCGCCCAGAAGGCGCCCACTTCGGGGGCCTCGGCCACCGGCATCTGTGCGAGGATGTCGCGCAGGTCGTCCATCGGGTCGGCCGGGGTGCGCGCCCCGTGCCAGCCGCGCTCCGCGGTCCAGTCTTCGACCACGCCGTCGCGCAGGCGCCACGCGGCGTGCGGCTCGCTGCCCATGAAGGTGTAGCGGGCCCACGTCTCGCCCCCCGCCGGGGCCGATTCGAGGAGGAAGGCGAACGGGCCGCGGCGCAGGCGCTGGAAGGCCGCCACGGGCGTGTCGGCGTCGAGCAGCACGTCGCGCCAGACGGGAACCAACCCGCCCGCCGTGGCCCGTGTGTCGAAAGTCTCGAAGCTGTCCGCCGCCGGCTTGCTCACGATGCACTCTCCTCGCTCGTCCCCACTCCCATCCCCCGTCCCCTCGCCTCCATCCCCGTTGCCTCGTTCCGTCGTTCCCCGCGATGTTACATCATGAGCCCCGTCCGCCTGGCCCTCGCGTGGTGCGTCCTTCCGCTGGCGCTCGCCGCCCAGCAGCGGACGGATTCGACGGCGTGGAACACAACGTCGACGATGCAGCTCGTCGATCGGGCGATCGCCCGCCGCACCGCCCAGCTCGCCGACACCGGCCTGGTCGACTACACGGCCCGTGCGCACGGCTATCTCACCTTCCTGGCGCAGGTCGGCGACGGCTTTCCCGATCCGCCCCGCGTCATGAAGACCGACGAATTGATGGTCGAAGTCTATTGGCGCGCGCCGGACCAGAGCAAGCAGCGGATCGTCGGCCGGCGCGACACGCTGCTGCTCCCCACCGACATCGAGTACCATCGCGACCATCTCGCCATCATCCAGAACAACTTCCCGTCGGTCATCCGCCTGGGCGACGGCGATGAGGTGCGCGACGTGCCGCACCCGTTGTCGCCGGCGGGGCGTGCCGCGTACGAGTTCGCGGTATCCGACTCGCTGACCATTCGCACGAACGACCGCGCCTTCGACGTGGTGATGGTGCGCGTCCGTCCGCGCGACGACCGCCTTCCGCGAGCGGTTGGCGCCGTCTACATCGATCGCGCCACGGCCACCGTCGTGCGGATGGCCTTCTCATTCACGCGCGCCGCGCTGCGCGACAAGTACCTCGAGGATGTCTCGGTGGTGCTCGAGAACGGGCTCGTGGATGGGCGTTTCTGGCTGCCGTATCGCCAGGAGATCGAGATTCGCCGCACCGGATCGTGGCTCGACTTTCCCTCGCGCGGCATCATTCGCGGGCGCTGGGATATCTGCTGCGTGCAGACCAATGTCGGGCTCACGGCGGGCGTCACCGCCGGACCCGAGGTGGTGCCCGCCATGACGCCCGAGGCGCTGCGCCGCTATCCGTTCATGGGCGCGATCCTCGATCGGCTCCCCTCTGACGTGACGCTGGCCACCGATGACGACGTGCGCGCCGTGCAGGAGGCGGCGCGCGAACTGGTGCGCGCCGAGGCGCTGGCGCGGGTGCGGTCCACCAACCCGGCCGCGCGGTCCATCAGCGACCTCGTGCGCGTGAACCGCGTCGAGGGCCTCGCCTTCGGCGCGGGGCTGCGACGCGCGCTGGGCGCGGGACTGCTGGCGTCAGCACGGGCCCGCTACGGCACGGCGAACCGGCGCGCCGCCGGGACGCTCGCCCTCGCCTGGCGCCGGGCCAACGGCGTCCACCTGACGCTGCAGGCACGCGACGACCTGGCGGATGCCGGCGACGTGCCGGAGGTGAGCGGCGTCCGCAATTCGATCGCCGCCCAGGAGTTTGGCGCGGACTACACCGATCCCTATCGCCAGCGGGCGGTGGGATTGACGCTGGGGTTTGCCCCCTCCGATGGCTGGCGCTGGTCGGCGTCCGTCGAACGGCGGGAAGAGACGGCCGTCGCCGTGCACGCCACGCCGGCCACCGGCGAGTACGAGCCGACGCTCAAGGCCGACTGGCTGCAGGCCTGGCGGTTCGGCATCGAGTTGCGCCATCCGTCGCTGGCCATCGGCCGGGCCAACTTCGCGGTGTGGACGGCCGTGACAGCAGAGCGTGATCGCTTCGACGCGGGCCTCAGGGTGGGCGAGGCCGGCTGGCTCGGCCGCGGCACGCTGTCGGTGGACGGCTCGATGAAGGCGGGGCGCTGGAGGCTCGTCTCGCGGAGCCTGGCCGCCGGCGTTGCCGGTGGATTTGCGCCACCGCTCCAGCGCCTCGTGCGCCTCGGCGGGCCCGTCACCGGGCCGGGGTACGCGTATCACCAGTTTGCCGGCCGACTGGGGCTCTCACAGCGCATCGAAGGGCAGCGGTCCATCCCCTTCGTCCCCCTGCGGCTCGGCCGCTTCGGGCGGGTGCCGAGCAGCGTGACCTTCGCGCCCTTCGCCACGGCGCTCTGGGTGAACGCGCCCGGTCAGTCCGGACATGGCTGGCATGGCGCGGTCGGCCTCGGAATTCTCTCGATCTTCGACCAGTTGCGTATCGACGTCGCGCGGGGCTTTCAGGGCGGGAAATGGATGTTTGGCGTCGATGTTTCGCCGTTGCTTTGGCCGATCCTGTAGTGTCGATTGGTGGGCACCAGTGGGCATTCCCGACGCGGCGTTCCGCGCGTTACCTTTCCCATCGTGGACACAGGCTTCTGCAACCGTAGAGCAGGGGAGGGTCTCCGTTGACCAACCCCGCCTTTGCCGCGCGCGACGAGTGGCTGCTCGTCACGCTTGAGGGCCTGCTCACGCCCGAGCACATGGAAGAGCTGCGCGGGCTGAAGGAGGAGTCGTACTGGGAGGCGGCGGTCCGGCGGAACTTCGTCTCGGACGATCAGATCCTGCAGGCGCTGTCGGCGCGCTTCCGGATGAAGGTGGCCAACACCCAGCAGGTGTCGCAGCAGGCCAAGGAACTGGTCCCGGAACAATTGGCGCGGAAGTACCGGGTCCTGCCGCTCGCCATCTCGGACACGCACCTCGACATCGCCACGGCCGATCCGCACGACCTCGACTGCGAGCGCACGCTCGCGTTTGCGCTCGGCCGCACCATCCGCATGGCGCTGGCCTCGCCGACCAAGATCGTGGAGCGCATCGAGGAGCTGTACCGCCCGGAGAATGTCGTCGAGAAGATCCTCGAGGGCGTTTCCACCGACTACGACGTCGAGGCGATCAGCGAGGAGTTCGAAGACGCCGAGATGGACATCGGTGGCGCGGAACGCGCCAGCGACCGCCCCGTCATCCGCCTCGTGGACCACATCGTGGCCGAGGGGATCCAGAGCCGCGCGTCGGACATCCACATCGAGCCAGAGGAAGCGGGCGTCGCCGTCCGCTACCGCATCGACGGGGTGCTCCGTCAGGTGATGATCCTCCCGCGCGCCGCCGGCATTCCGCTGGTGAGCCGCATCAAGATCATGGCCTCGCTCGACATCGCCGATCGCCTGCGCCCGCAGGACGGCCGGGCGCGCGTGGCGGTGAACGGCAGCCGGGTCGACCTTCGCGTCTCGACGCTCCCCGCGTCGCAGGGGGAGAAGGTCGTCATCCGCATTCTCGACCAGCGTTCGACTGTGCTGTCGCTCGACTCGCTCGGCCTGAATGCCGACGAGTCAGCGCGCATCAAGGGACTGCTCGACGTGCGCGAGGGCGTGGTGCTCGTCACCGGCCCCACGGGGTCGGGCAAGACGACGACGCTGTACTCGATGCTGCGTCTGGTGCAGTCGCGCGGCGTCAACATCATCACGGTCGAAGACCCGGTCGAGTATCGCCTCGCCGGGATCGTGCAGGTGCAGGTGAACGAGAAGGCCGGGCTCACCTTCGTCGCGGCGCTGCGCTCGATCCTGCGCCAGGATCCCGACGTCATCCTCGTCGGCGAGATCCGCGACCGGGAGACGGCGAACATCGCCGTGCAGGCTTCGCTGACCGGTCACCTGGTGCTGTCGACGCTGCACACGATCGACGCCCCCAGCTCGGTGGCCCGCCTGGTCGACATCGGCATCGAGCCGTACAAGATTGCCGCGGCCATCAAGGGGATCATTGCGCAGCGGCTGATGCGGCGCCTCTGCAACTCGTGCCGCGAATTGCACACCGGTCCCGTTCCCGACCGGCTCAAGCGGTGGTTCCCCGAGGGGATGACCACGCTGTATCGCGGCGTCGGCTGTCCTGACTGTTCGATGACCGGCTATCGCGGCCGGTTCTCGGTGACGGAAGTGCTGGTGACGTCACCCGAGTTCGAGCGCCGCGTGGCGGGGAACGAGCCGCTCGACAAGCTCGTGGAGGCGGCGCGCGAGAACGGGATGCTGTCGCTCTGGGAGAGCGGCATCGCGCACGTGCGCAACGGCGAGACGAGCATCGACGAGCTGCTGCGCGTGCTCGAGGCGCCGACCCCCGAGCAGCTGCGCACGCCGGGCACGCCGGTGCGGGCGGTCACCGACGGTCCGGCCACGGTGAGTGACACGCCGCCCGCCGAGCCGGATACCGCCCGCCCCGCCAGCGGCTCGCTCGACACGCTTGCGGCGCACGTCCTCCCCAAGGGCGCGGGCGTTCGCACGCACCTCCACGCCGTGCCGGCCTCACCGGTCGGCGGTGAGTTCCAGCTCGTGGACGAGATGGCGGGGGAAGGGCGCGCGGGCTCCAAGAAGGTGCTGCTGGTCGAGGACGAAGACGCACTGCGGCGCGTGATGAAGGACCTCCTGGAGCGCGAGGGCTTCACCTGCTTCGAGGCGGCCGATGGCGTGAAGGCGCTCGACGAGATCGATCGCGCCGCTCCCGACATCGTGGTGCTCGACCTCAACCTGCCGCGCCTCGACGGATATGGGGTGCTCAGCCATCTCCGGGCACGGCCGGCGACGGCGGAATTGCCGGTGATCGTCCTGACGGCCAAAGGCGACGAGGACAGCGAGGTGCGCGTCTTCGAATTCGGGGCGAGCGACTACCTCACGAAGCCGTTCCGCCCGCGCGCGCTCTCCGCGCGTCTCCACTCCCTGCTCGCGCGCCGGCGCAGCTGATGGCCCGGCGCCCCGCGCCGTCCAACCGCCCGCCTCGCGCCGGCCGCCGCCCCGCGGTGCGCCGCAACGACGTGCGCGAGACGATCGTGCGGGCCGGCGTGGTGGATGTCTTTGTGGTGCGCGCGGCCGGCCGCGGCTGGCAGCACCTCGCCCTGCGCCGCGCGGCCGGTGTGCGCTGTCCAGGAACCTGGGAGGCGGTGCACGGGCGCATCGAGCGCGGCGAGACGCCGCCACAGGCCGCTCGGCGCGAGGTGCGCGAGGAGACGGGACTCCCGATCGAACGCCTCTACGCCCTGACCGTCAATCCGTTCTTCATGAAATCGACGGGGACCGTGGAGCTGGCGGTTGCTTTCGTTGCGGTGGTCGGCGCCGGAGCGGTGGCGACGGGCGACGAGCACGATGCGCACCAGTGGCTCACTCGCGCCGCCGCCCGCCGTCGCTACCATTGGCCGCGAGAGCGCGAGGCGCTCGATCACATCGCGGTGCTGTTCAAGGGCGGGACGGCGGGGAAGGCGGAGGATGCGCTGTTGATCGACAGGCCCTAGTGGCGAGCGCGAGTGATGGCAGATGGCTGATGGCGGAACGCCGAGACGACACCCATCGGCTCCGCCATCTGCCATCTGCCATCTGCCATCTGCCATCACTGTCCGCGTGAGTCGCATCCGGCCCTTCAGCTTCCTGGCTTCGCGCTCGCCCGGCTCCGGATCAGCGTCCGCTCGCGGTCAACCTTCTTGAACAGCGTCTCCCACGCGGCGCTGCTCTGCGTCTCGAACGTCAGGGTCAGCGGCTGGTTGATGTCGATGGCCGGATCGAAGACGTAGAGCGCGGCCTGCACTTCGCGCTGCCGCAGGCGTTGCTCGCCGAAACCCGACGTGAGCGGCAGGACCTCGACCGGGCGGAAGTCGCGCCCCGCGGAATTGATCACCAGTTCCATCGGGCTGAAGCGCGCCTCGCCCGGTTCGAGATTGTAGAACTGCACATACCAGAGGCTGGCCCCCGGCATCGCCGTGCGGCGCAGCACGGCGTCCATCGCCGCGCGCTTGCTCTCGCGCAGTTCGTGCAGGGCGCGGTACGAATCGGGGGAGAGTGTCCGGATGACGCTCTCGTCGAGCGGCAGGACGCGCACCTGCAGGGCGTTGAACTGCACCTTCACGGCGATGTCGTCCTGCCGCAGCGTGCCGAAGCCGGCGGGAAGGGACGCCGAGTCCACGGCGGCCTGCTGCGCGCGCGCCGTCGGCGCGAGCAGGGCCGCCATTGCCATCCACGCCAGCGGTCTCCAGCGCATGGTCACTCGTCCGAAGGGGAAGTCTCGGGTGAATCGGGTGGCGCCGCGAGCAGCGCGGCCAGCGAGGCCGCGAGATCGTCGCGGCCCTCGCCGGTCACCGCGCTGCACAGGATCACCTGATCCTCTTCTACCCCGCATTGCGCCGCAAGGGCCGTGATGCGCTGGGCGCGCTGCGGCGCGGACAGCTTGTCGATCTTCGTCACGACCACGAGCGCCGGCACGCCAAGCTCGGCCAGGAGGTCGAACATCCGCAGGTCGTCCTCCGTCGGATCGTGCCGGGCGTCGAGCAGTTGCACCACGCCGCGCAGGTTCGGGTTGTCGCGAAGGTATCCGCCGATCAAGTGCACCCACTCGCCCTGCCGCTCCTTCGAGATGCGGGCGTAGCCATAGCCCGGCAGGTCGGCGAGCACGAACTCGCGGTTCACCCCGAAGAAGTTGATCTCGCGCGTGCGCCCCGGCGTCTTGCTCACGCGCGCGAACGCCTTGCGACGCACCAGGCGATTCAGCAGCGACGACTTGCCTACGTTGGAACGCCCGCTGAACGCCACCTCGGGGAGCCCCGCCGGCGGCCGCCACCCACCCACCGAGGCCATGCCGCCCAGGAACTCGAGGTGACGGATGACCAGCGGATCGTTCGTTGACGGCCGACCGCGATCGGCCGCGTCCGGCGCCGTCGCGGACGGTCCGCTCCCGGCCTTCTTCCGTTCCCTCACGTTGGTCGTCCTTGTGCTAATGAGTCACGTGCGGCGCGTCGGCCACCCGCGCGCCCGCGGCCTTGGCGGCGCTGCGGCGCTTGTCGGGTGCCGCCACGGGAATCGCGCGCAGCGCGAAGGCGAGCACTTCGTCCATCGTCTTCACCGCATGGAAGTGCACGCCCTGGCGCACCTCCTCCGGCAGTTCCTCGAGGTCGCGCTGGTTGCCGACCGGAATGATCACGTGTGCCACATGGTGCCGGTGGGCGGCCACCGCCT
Organism: Gemmatimonadaceae bacterium; assembly: GCA_036504815.1. NCBI lineage: Bacteria > Pseudomonadati > Gemmatimonadota > Gemmatimonadia > Gemmatimonadales > Gemmatimonadaceae > Gemmatimonadaceae bacterium. The sequence goes on from DASXUN010000003.1 coordinate 140,896, forward strand.
TCTCCTTGAGCCCCCCGATTGGCAGCACACGGCCGCGCAAGGTGATCTCGCCCGTCATCGCGACATCGCCGCGCAGGGGCGTGCCGGTGAGCGCGCTCACGATCGCCGCGGCCAGCGCGATGCCGGCCGACGGCCCGTCCTTGGGCGTGGCGCCCGCCGGCAGGTGCACGTGCACGTCACGCGTGCGCGCGAAGTCCAGCGGAACACCCAGCACTTCGGCGCGCGACCGGATGTAGCTGAGCGCCGCGCTCGCCGACTCCTTCATCACGTCGCCGAGCGTTCCCGTCAGCATCACGCGGCCGCGTCCCGGGACGACACTCACCTCGACCTCCAGCAGCTCGCCGCCCACCTGCGTGTACGCCAGCCCCTGCGCCACGCCGACGCGATCCTCGTGCGTCACCTCATCGGGATCGTACGGCGCCACGCCCAGGTGCGCCCGCAGGTCGGCGGCCGCGATGGTGTCGCGGGGCGTCGGATCGCCTGGATGCTCCGCCCGGCGGCGCGCCACCTTGCGCGCCAGGCGCGCGATGCGCCGCTCCAGTTCGCGCACGCCCGCCTCGCGCGTGTACTGCCGCAGGATCGCGGGGAGCGCGTCGGTCGCCCACGTCACCGACTCCGGCGCAATGCCGTGCTGCGTGAACTGGCGTGGAATCAGGTGACGCTGCGCGATGGCGATCTTCTCCTGGTCCAGGTAGCCCGGGAGCCGGATGATCTCCATCCGGTCGCGCAGCGGCTCGGGAATCCCGCCCAGCGAGTTGGCGGTGGTGATGAACAGCACCTGCGAAAGGTCGTAGTCGACCTCGAGGAAATGATCATTGAACGCGCGGTTCTGCTCGGGGTCGAGCACTTCCAGCAGCGCGGCCGACGGATCGCCGCGCCAGTCGCTCCCCAGCTTGTCCACCTCGTCGAGGAGGATCACCGGATTCACGCTCTCGGCGCGGCGCATCGCCTGCAGGATGCGCCCCGGGAGCGCGCCGATGTACGTGCGGCGGTGCCCGCGGATCTCGGCTTCGTCCCGCACGCCGCCCAGCGACATCCGCACGAACTTGCGCCCCAGCGCGCGGGCGACGCTGCGGCCGAGCGACGTCTTGCCCACGCCCGGCGGACCGACGAGGCAGAGGATCGGCCCCTCCAGCTTGCCGACCAGCGACAGCACCGCGATGTAGTCGACGATCCGCTCCTTCACCTCGGCGAGCCCGTGGTGGTCCTCGTCGAGGATGGCCCGGGCGCGCACGACGTCGAGCATGTCGTCGGTGCGCTCGCCCCAGGGGAGCGCGGCCAGCCACTCCACGTAGTTGCGCGCCACCGACGCCTCCGGCGACATCGGGGACATCCGGCGCAGGCGCCGCAGCTCGCGGTCGGCCCGCGCGCGCGCCTGTTCCGACAGGGCGCGGGCGTTCAGCTGCGCCTCGAGGTCGGCGAGGTCGTCGCCCTCGTCGTCGCCCAGTTCGCGGTGGATGGCGCGCAGCTGCTCCTGCAGGTAGAACTCGCGCTGGTTCTGGAAGAGCGACCCGCGCACGTCGTCCTCGATCTTGCGCTCGAGCCGCAGCAGCTCGGTCTCGCCGGCCGTCAGCTCGGTGAGCGCGCGGAAGAGGTCCACGAGGCGCGGGGCTTCGAGCAGCGTCTGTCGCGTTTCGTGGCGCACCGCCAGGTGCGCGGCGATGCCGCACCCCTGCCGTTCGAGGCTGCTCGCCGACTGCACGAGCGCCGTCACCTCCGGCGGGAGCCGGCGGTGGTGCGTGACGTACTCCTCGAAGAGGGCGAGCGCCTTGCGCGCCTCGTCCTGCACGCCGTCGCCCGGCACGACTGTGAACGGGTGCGGCCTGGCGATCGCGCGCAGCAGCTTGGCGCCGGCAACGAACTTCTCCACGCGCGCGCGCGCCAGCCCCTCGACCAGCACGCGGGCGGCGCCGTTCGGCAGCTTGGTGTACTGCAGCACGCGCGCCAGGGTCCCCACGCGATACAGGTCGGCCGCCGCCGGGTCCTGCACGCTGCTGTCGCGCTGCGTGAGGAGCAGGACCAGCTGGTCGCCCCCCTCCGCCGCCTCGAGCGCCGCCAGCGACCCCGCCCGCCCCACCAGCAGCGGCATTGCGACGTGGGGAAAGAGCACCACGTCGCGCAGCGGCAGCACGGGCAGGCGGTCGGCCGCTTCGATCGGTTCCGCGTCGCGGAAGAACATCTGGCTCATCTAGGAAAGATAGAGGATGTGGACCCAGGATTGCGACCGAGGATGTCGATTCGGGATCCCGATAAACGATAGGGCGGGGGACTCGCCCCCGCCCTCTGTGGTACTCTGTCGTACTCTGTCGTACTCTGTCGTACTCTGTCGTACTCTGTCGTACTCTGTCCGATTCTGTCGTACTCAGGTCACGCCTCTTTCTTCTGCCTCTTGGCACTCAACTCCAGCAACGGCGGCTGCTTGTTCGTGACCGTGGCTTCCGTCACCGTCACGCCCACCACGTCGTCGCGCCCCGGCAGGTCGAACATCGTGTCGAGCAGCAGCTCCTCCGCGATGGCGCGCAGGCCGCGCGCCCCCGTGCCGCGGTCGAGCGCCTTCTTGGCAATCGCCTTCAGCGCCCCCTCGTCGAACGTCAGCGTCACGTCCTCGAGTTCGAACAGCTTGGCGAACTGCTTGGTGATCGCATTCTTGGGCTCCTTCAGGATGCGCACCAGCGCCGTCTCGTCGAGCGACTCGAGCGGCACGGCCACCGGGAGGCGGCCCACCAGCTCGGGGATCAGCCCGAACCGCAGCAGGTCGTCGGGCTCGACGTACTTGAAGATGTGCGCGACGCTGCCGCCCTGCGCCGCCAGCTGATCCTCGGCGCTGAAGCCGATCTGCCGCTTGCCCAGCCGCGCCTCGATGATCTTCTCCAGCCCGTCAAAGGCGCCGCCGCACACGAACAGGATGTCCTTGGTGTTGATCTGGATGTATTCCTGCTGCGGATGCTTGCGCCCGCCCTGCGGCGGCACGCTCGCCACCGTTCCCTCGAGGATCTTGAGCAGCGCCTGCTGCACGCCCTCGCCCGACACGTCGCGCGTGATGCTCGGGTTCTCGCTCTTGCGCGCGATCTTGTCGAGCTCGTCGATGTACACGATGCCGCGCTCGCACTCGGCGACGTTGAAGTCGCCCGCCTGCAGCAGCCGCACGAGGATGTTCTCCACGTCCTCGCCCACGTACCCCGCCTCGGTCAGCGTCGTCGCGTCGGCGATCGTGAACGGCACGTCGAGGATGCGCGCCAGCGTCTGCGCCAGCAGCGTCTTGCCCACGCCCGTCGGGCCGATGAGCAGGATGTTCGACTTGTCCAGCTCGACGTCGCCGTCGCGCTTGGGGCTGTTGATGCGCTTGTAGTGGTTGTACACGGCCACGGCGAGCGCCTTCTTGGCCGCTTCCTGGCCGATCACGTACTGGTCGAGGACGTCCTTGATCTCCTGCGGCGCCGGCACGCGCGTCACCGCCTCGCCGACCTCCCGCTCTTCATCTTCGGCGAGGATCTCGTTGCACAGCGCGATGCACTCGTTGCAGATGTACACGGACGGCCCGGAAATGAATTTCCGGACCGCGTCCTTGGACTTGCCGCAGAACGAGCAGCGCAGGTGACGATCGTGGGACATCGAGTTCATCGGGCCTCAACCTTTGATGTGCCGCAGGGGTGCCGCCCCTTCGACGCACAGCTTCTCTTCTAGTAACACCCGGTCACGGCCGGGGGCAAGCAATTCGGGCCGGAAACAGTCGTCCTGCACTCCTTACCCTGTTCCCGGCCGTCCCGTTCACTTCGTGGCGGTCACCGACGCCACGGCGGCCACCACCTCGGCCTCGCGATCGCGCGGCGACACGACGTGGTCGATGATGCCGTAGGCCTTGGCTTCCTCGGCCGACATGTAGAAGTCCCGGTCGAAATCGCGCTCGATCTGCTCCACCGGGCGTCCCGTGTGCTTCGACATCAGTTCGTTCATCTGCGCGCGGAGGTAGAGGATCTCCTTCGCCTGGATCTCGATGTCCGCCGCCGTGCCCGACGACCCGCCCGACGGCTGGTGCATCATGATGCGCGCGTGCGGCAGCGCCGAACGCTTGCCCTTGTGGCCGCCGGCGAGCAGGAAGCACCCCATCGACGCCGCCATCCCCATGCAGATGGTGTTCACCGGCGACTTCAGCCACTGCATCGTGTCGTACATCGCCAGCCCGGCGCTCACGCTCCCGCCCGGCGAGTTGATGTACAGGTGGATGTCCCGGCCCGGGTTGTCCGCCTCGAGGAAGAGCAGCTGGGCGATCACCATGTTCGCCACGTCGTCATTGATCGGCGTGCCGAGGAAGATGATGCGGTCCATCAGCAGGCGCGAATACACGTCGTAGCTGCGCTCGCCGCGGCTCGACCGTTCGATCACGTACGGGTTGGGAATGATCGGCATGCGTTCAGGGTCCTCGTCGTGGGAAACCGGCCGCGAAGCGTCGTGGGCAAGCCCGTCCGGCCGGCGGTTCGTCATGTCCTGCGTCCTTACGCCTGTTCGACGGTGTTGCGCTCGAGCAGCCACGCAAACACGCGGTCTTCGGTGATACCCCGCTCGATCTCGCGCAGGCGCCCCGCCTTCTGCAGCTGCGCGTACACCTGGCCGGCGTTCGCGCCGCGCTTCTCCGCCATCTCCTGGATCTTCGCGTCCACGTCGGCCTCGCTCGCCGTCAGGCGCTCACGCTCGGCGATCGTCTCGATCACCAGGTCGCGGCGCACCTGCCGCTCCGCGGTGGCGCGGAACTCGGTGGTGAAACGCTCGGCCTCGGCCTCCGGCACCCCGTACGCCTGCGCGTACGACTGCACCAGCTGCGTGACCCACGATGGCGGCACGTCGAACGGGTTGGCGCCGATGATCTCGTCGAGCAGCAACCCGCGCACGGCGGCATCGGCCTCGCGCACCGCGCTCGCCTCGAGATCGCTGCGCACCACGGCGGTCAGCGCGTCGAGCGACTCGAAATCGCCCATCTCGCGCGCGAACGCGTCGTCGAGCGCCGGCACGTCCTTGCGCTTCACTTCCTTCAGCTCGGCGCGCACCGTCTTCGTCTTGCCGCGTTGCGACTCGTCGGGGAAGTCATCGGGCCAGCGTACCGGGCGCTCCACCGTCCCGCCCGGCGTCAGTTCCATCAGCAGCTCCTCGATGGCCGGGATGGCCTGGCCCGCGCCGAGCACCACCCGGTACTCCTTGCCCTCGGGGAGCGCGCCCGCTTCGTCGGCCATCGAGAGCATCACCACCACCATGTCGCCCTCGGCCGGCTTGTCCTCCACCGGCGTCCACGAGGCGCGCTGGTCGCGCAGCTGCTCGAGCTGCTCCTTCACCTGGTCGTTGGTGACCGTCGCGGCCGGCCGCTTCACCTGGAAGCCCGACACGTGCGCGAGGGCGACGTCCGGCTGCACCTCACAGTGCAGTTCGAAGGACAGCGCCTCGTCCTCGGCGAACTTCACGTCGTGCGCGTGCGGCTGCGTCACGAGCTTGAGCTTCTCCTGCTCGACGACCGCCTGATAGGCGTCGCGCATCACCTGCTCGAGCGCTTCCTGCTGGATGACGTCGGCGAACTTCTTCTCCACCATCGCCGCCGGCGCCTTGCCGATGCGGAAGCCCGGGAGGCGCACCTGCTGCGCCACACGCCGGGCCGCCCGCTTCTTGGCGTCCTTGACGGTCTCGCCCGGGACGGCGACCTGAATGCGGCGCTCGGCGCCCTCGGACTTCGTGTTGGTGATCTGGATATCCATTGCGTACAGCCGACCTTCGGCGAATTGGGCACAGGGAAAAATTCCCCGCCGCCTGCTAAGGCAGCGGGGCTACTATAGAACGGAAATTAGGGCTTGGAGGCCCTAATTGGAATGTCTCTGAGAAAAACAACAGAGAGACAACAGAGAAACAACAGAGAGACAACAGACGCATCGGGTCGGCGGCCATCTCGCTCCGCTCGCGACCCATCGCCGGAAGGCAACCCGTTGCCCCGCAACGACCTGCGTTCTCTGTTGTCTCTGTGTTGTTTGTCTGTTGTTTCTCTGTTCTCTCTCTGTCTCTATGCGAGAGGCGGGACTCGAACCCGCAAGGGTTACCCCACTGGATCCTAAGTCCAGCGCGTCTGCCAGTTTCGCCACTCTCGCGTCCCCAGCAAGGTAGAACACCCAGCCCGTCGCCGTCAAAGGCAGAGGCGCGGAGCCGTCCCGGCCCCGCGCCTCTGTCGTTCTCTCTCGTACTCTGTCGTACTCCATCGTACGCTGTGCTACTCTCCAACCTTGATATTGACGACTCTCGTCCCCGGTCCGGACTGGGTCTGCGCATACACCAGCAGGCTGATGTACTCGCCGTCCTTCAGGCGCGAGAGCACCTTCTGCAGGTCGGCCGCCGTGCGAATCGTCGCCGCCGGTTCCGGACGGATGACCCGCACGATCACGTCGTTCCGCGTCAGCTTGTCGGCCGCCGGACCGCCCGCCTCGACCGACACCACGCGCAGGCCGCGATACTGGTCGGCGATGTCGTTCGCCTTCGCGACTTCGGGGGTGATGGCCTCGACGCTGATGCCCAGCTTGGTGTTCGTCACGCCCTCTGTGCCGGCGGCCGGCTGGTCGTTGCTCGCCACCTGCGTGTTCTCGGTCGGCGCTTCCTGCAGCCGGATCTTCATGCTCTTCCGTTCGCCGTAGCGCACGATGTCCACGCTGATCGTCTCGCCCGGCTGGTGCATCCGCACCAGGCGCTGCAGCGTCGACACGCGGTCCACGTCGTGGCCGTCCACGCGCACGATGATGTCGCCCGGCTCGAGCCCCGCCTTCCGCGCCGGTGAATCGTCGCCGCTGAAGCCGCCCACCTTGGCGCCGGCGATCTGCTTCAGCCCGGCCACGGCGGCGTCTTCCGCGTTCACGTCGTTGATGGTGATGCCCAGGATGGCGCGGCGCACGCGGCCGTGCGACACGATGTCATCCATCACGGTCTTGGCCAGCGTGATCGGGATGGCAAAGCCGTAGCCCGAGTAGAACCCGGTCTGGCTGGCGATCGCCGAGTTGATGCCGATCACTTCGCCACGCGTGTTCATGAGCGGCCCGCCCGAGTTGCCCGGGTTGATGGCCGCGTCGGTCTGGATGAAGTCCGTGATGGCGTACTGGTCGCGGTTGAGTCCCGATAGTTCGTTGCCGCGCCCCTTGGCGCTGATGATGCCGGCGGTGACGGTGAAGTTCAGCCCCAGCGGATTGCCGATGGCCACTACCCACTCGCCGATGCGCAGCTTCTGGTCGTCGCCCAGCCCGACGGTCGGCAGGTTCGCCCCGTCGATCTTCAGCACGGCCACGTCGGTCTGCGGGTCGCGGCCGACGATCTTTGCCTTGAACTCGCGACGGTCGCTCATCAGCACCTTCACGCGGTCCGCGCCTTCGACCACGTGGTTGTTGGTGAGGATGTAGCCGTCCTTGCTGACGATGAAGCCCGACCCCGACGACTCGGACGGGCCCTGGTTGCGCGGGTCGAGCTGGTTGAAGAACTCCTCGAATCCCGGCGGCACGTTGCGTCGCTGCTGCTGCTGGTTAGGGCGCGCGCGTCGCGCGTCGCGCTCGGCCTGGATCGACACGACGGCCGGCGTCACGCGCTCGGCGATCGTGGCGAAGCCCTCGCCCGGGGCGCCCGCCGGCAACGGGGCGGCGATTTCGGTCTTGACCTTGCCGCCACCCTGCGCGAAGAGACCCTGCGTCCAGTCGAGGGAGGAGGCGAAGAAGACACCGCCGATGAAGGCGGAGGCGGCAATGGCCGCGATCTTGGAACGGGAGAAATGGAGGGACATAGTCGTACAGTAACGGTTTAGGGGGACGCTTGCTTAGACAGCTGGGGGGCGGGTTGAGTTCCCTAACGGCAGATGGCGGATGGCAGATGGCGGAGGGCAGAGGTGGGGATGGCGCCGTGGCACCGCCAAGCATCTGCCATCCGCCATCTGCCCTCCGCCATCGCTAACCCCTACGGCTTCTTCTCGTCGACGATCTCGTAATCCGCATCCGCCACGCCGTCATCCTTCTTCTCGGACGCCGGCGCCTCGGCCCCGGGCTGCTGGGCGTCAGGCGACGCCGCCTGCTGCTGCTCGTAGAACGAGCGCCCGGCCGCCTGGAACGCGGCGTTGAGTTCCTCGAGCGCGGCCTTCACCTCGTTGAAGTCCTCGCCGCGGTGCGCCTTGCGGGCGCGCTCCACGGCCTGGTCGAGGCGCGTCTTGAGGTCGGTCGGTACCTTGTCGCCCCATTCCTTGGCGTTCTTCTCGACTTCGTACGTCATCGAGTCGAGCCGGTTGCGCGTATCGATCTCCTCGCGACGCTTCTTGTCGTCGGCCGCGTTCTTCTCCGCGTCCTTCACCATGCGGTCGATCTCGGCGTCCGACAGGCCGCTCGAGGCCTCGATGCGGATCTTCTGCTCCTTGCCGGTCGCCTTGTCGCGCGCCGTCACGTGCAGGATGCCGTTCGCGTCGATGTCGAACGTCACCTCCACCTGCGGCGTGCCGCGCGGAGCCGGCGGGATGCCCGTCAACTGGAACTTGCCGATCGTCTTGTTGTGCAGCGCCAGTTCGCGCTCGCCCTGCAGCACGTGGATCTCCACCGTCGTCTGGTTGTCGTCGGCCGTGGAGAAGATCTCCGACTTCTTGGTCGGGATCGTCGTGTTGCGCGGGATCAGCACGGTGGTCACCCCGCCCAGCGTCTCGATGCCCAGCGACAGCGGCGTCACGTCGAGCAGCAGCACGTCCTTCTGCTCGCCGGTCAGCACCGCGCCCTGGATGGCCGCGCCGACGGCGACGACCTCGTCCGGGTTGACGCCCTTGTTGGGCTCCTTGCCGAAGAAGGTCTTCACGACCTCCTGCACCTTCGGGATGCGCGTCGAGCCGCCGACGAGGAGCACCTCGTCAATCTCGGTCGGCTGCATTCCGGCGTCCTTGAGCGCCTGCTTCATCGGCTCGAGCGTGCGCTGGATGAGGTCATCCACCAGCTGCTCGAACTTGGCGCGGGTCATCTGGTAGTTCAGGTGCTTGGGTCCCGACTGGTCGGCCGTGATGAACGGCAGGTTGATGTCGGTGCTCTGCGTCCCGGACAGCTCGATCTTGGCCTTCTCGGCCGCTTCCTTGAGGCGCTGGAGCGCCATCGGGTCCTTGGAGAGGTCAATCGCCTGGTCTTTCTTGAACTCGGCCACCAGCCACTCGATGATGCGCTGGTCGAAGTCGTCGCCGCCCAGGTGGGTGTCGCCGTTGGTGGACTTCACCTCGAACTGCTTGGAGCCGTCCACCTCGTAGAGCTCGAGCACCGAGATGTCGTAGGTGCCGCCGCCGAGGTCGAAGACGGCGACCTTCTCGTCCTTCTTCCCCTTCTTGTCGAGGCCGTAGGCCAGCGCGGCCGCGGTGGGCTCGTTGATGATGCGCAGCACGTCGAGACCAGCGATCTTGCCGGCATCCTTGGTGGCCTGGCGCTGCGAGTCGTTGAAGTAGGCCGGCACCGTGACGACCGCCTTCGAGACGCCCTGGCCCAGATAGTCCTCGGCGGTCTGCTTCATCTTCTGCAGGATCATCGCCGAGATCTCGGGGGGCGAATACGTCTTGCCCTGCACCTCGACCATCACGACGTCGTTGGCGCCGCGGATGACCTTGTAGGGGACGCGCTTCTGCTCCTCGGTCGCCTCCGACGTCTTGCGTCCCATGAAGCGCTTGATCGAGAAGACGGTGTTGGCCGGGTTGGTGACCGCCTGCCGCTTGGCGATCTGCCCCACGAGACGTTCGCCGTCCTTCGTGAAGCCGACCACCGACGGCGTGGTGCGTCCGCCTTCAGCGTTCGGGATGACGACCGGGTCGCCACCCTCCATCACGGCGACCACGGAGTTCGTGGTCCCCAGGTCGATGCCAATGACCTTGTCTGCCATCTGGTCCTCGTTTCGGTAAGAAGGTCGCACGGCCACCGCGCCGCAGAGGTCCCCAACGACGCGTCAGGGCGGCCGGTTTCGCCGGACTGCCCCAACTATCAGGCAAGGGTGGGGCCACAGAACCACTGCCGATTTGACTGGAATTGCCGTTCGATGCCCGTTACTAATGGCAGGACAACGACTTGCGGTGCGAGGAACCGCAGGAACGGCAGGGCTGCGATGGCTTTGAGCGCGTGGCGGCGTCGAGTGGTTTCGCCGGCTCAGCCGTATCGACCCTCGACGTAATCAGCCGTCTCAGGCCGCTGGGGTGACAGGAAGAGGTCCTCCGTTGCGCGGTGCTCCACCGCACGCCCCATGAGCATGAAGATCGTCTCTTCGCTGGCCCGACGGGCCTGAGCCATGTTGTGGGTCACGATGAGGATGGTGTACTCCCCCCGTAGATCCCACATCAACTCCTCCACAGCCTCGGTGCCGGCGGGATCCAGGGCCGAGCAGGGCTCGTCCATCAGGATCACCTTGGGCTTCACCGGCAAGAGGCGAGCGATGCAGAGTTTCTGCTGCTCCTCCAGCGTAAGCGAGAGGGCGTGATCCCCGAGACGGTCTTTCACCCGGTCCCACAGCAGCACTTCCTCGAGGGCTTTCTGCAAAATGGCATCTTCATCGCTCCGGCTCACCTGCTCCTTCCCGCGGTGAATGCGGTGGCTGAAGAGCACGTTGTCGCGGATGGAGAGGGGGAGGGGGTTGGGGCGCTGGAAGACCATCCCGACTTCCTTGCGGAGGCGGACTACCTCGACCTCCGGAGCAAGCACGTCCTGCCCGAGGACGCGCACGAGTCCGGTGGTTCGCACATATCCCAGCCGTTCGTTGATCCGGTTCACGGTTCGGAGGAACGTCGTCTTCCCGCAGCCGGACGGGCCAATGAGGGAGGTGATGATCCCCAGCTTGATCTGGAGACTCACGTCGATGAGAGCTTGGAAGTCGCCATACCAGAGGTTCAGCGCCTCCGTGGCGATGGCCAGCGAAGGCATCGGCAACGTCGGAACCTCGCCCGACGGCACGGACGTTGATGCCGCGGGAACTGTCGCGCCGGGCTCAGCCAAATTTCCCCTCCACGTATTCCCTGGTGCGACGGTCCTTCACCTCACCCGTGAAGAACTCCTCCGTTTCGCCAACCTCCACCACCTCACCGTTCATGAAGAAGGCCGTGCGATGCGCCAACCGCCTGGCCTGCTGCACCAGGTTGGTGACCATGATGATGGTCATCTCCTCGCGCAGGCCCTTGAGAATCTCCTCGATGCGCATCGTGGTGACCGGATCCACGGCGATCGAGAACTCGTCCAGGAGGAGCAGTTCGGGATCCTGTGAGAGGGCGCGCGCGATGGTGAGGCGCTGCTGCTGGCCGCCGCTCAACAGCGAACCCAGGGCGCCGAGGCGGTCCTTGACTTCGTCCCAAAGGGTCGCGCGCCGCAGGCACCGCTCCACGATCTCATCGAGCTCGCGCTTCAGCTTCACCCCCGCGAGCCGTGGGGCCAGGGCCACGTTGTCGTAGATGCTCAGCGGCAGTCCCACGGGCAGTGGGAACACCACCCCGATCCGGCGTCGCAGCGCATAGACGTTGGTGAAGGTGGTGACGTCCTCTCCGTCGAAGAGCACCTGTCCCTTGACCCACATCCCCGTCACCATCTCGTTCATCCGGTTCAGCGCGCGCAGGAAGCTGCTCTTCCCGCCGTTGCTGGGGCCGATGATCCCGAAGATCTCCTTCTCGCGAACCTGGAGGTTCACGCCCGAGAGCACGGTGGTTCCGGGATATCCCAGCGAGAGGTTCCGCACCTCGAGCTTGATCGGCGCCTCCGGCGACGCGACGCCGCTCGGCGCGTCGGGAGCGATACCCGAGGGGATCTCGCTGCGCCCGGCGTCGGTCACCACTTCTTCTTCCCCCTGAGGTAGACCCGGAATCCCACCGCCGCCGCGTTCATCGTGAGCACCATGGTGATCAGGGAGAGGGCGACGCCATAGGGAAGCTCTTCAGACACGCCGGGCACCTGCGTGGAGATGACGAACAGGTGCAGCGCCATGGCCATGGTTTCGTCGAAGATCCCCCGGGGCAGGAAGGGCGAGTAGAACACGGCGCCGGTGAACATGATGGGCGCCGTCTCGCCGGCCGCGCGCGAGACGGTCAGAATGACGCCCGTCAGAATGCCGGAAAGGGAGTTGGGCAGCACCACGCGGCGAATCGTCTGCCAGCGCGTGGCCCCGAGGCTCCAGCAGGCTTCTCGAAAGGCCCACGGGACCGACTGCAGCGATTCTCTCGTGGCCACGATGACCACGGGCAGGTTCATCACCGCCAGCGTGAGCGACGCCGCCAGAATGCTGGTTCCGAAGCGGAAGAACAGGACGAACGCGCCAAGCCCGAAAAGCGCGTGCACGATCGAGGGAACGCCGGCCAGGTTGATGATGGCCAGGTTGATGGTCCGGGTCAGCCAGTTGTCCGGCGCGTATTCGCTCAGGTAAATCGCCGCCGCGACGCCCAGCGGGACCGTTGCCAGCACCGAACCGCCCACCAGCCAGACGGTTCCCAGGAGGGCCGGAAAGATGCCCCCGGCCGTCATGCCTTGCGTGGGCATCCCCGTCAGGAAGTGCCAGGAGATGGCGGACGAACCCTTGAAGACGAGCACCCCGAGGATCATGGCCACGGGCACCACGAGCACCACGGTCATCAGGAAGAAGACGGCCGTCACGAGCCGCTCGACCTGACGGTTCCGCCGGTTCACGGATGTCGCCTCGAACATGCGCTACCTCCCTCTCCTCACGCCCCGCACGACGAGGTCGGCAGCGAGATTGATGACGAAGGTCACCGCAAAGAGCAGGATGCCCAGGGTGAAGAGCGCCTGGTAGTGATCGGAGCCCTGCGCGGTCTCCCCGAGTTCAGCCGCAATCGTGGCGGTCAGCGCCCGCACCGAATCGAAGATGCTGGTCGGGATGTTGATCGAGTGGCCGCTGGCCATCAGGACCGCCATCGTCTCGCCGAACGCCCGACCGATGCCGAGCAGCACCGCTCCCAGGAGACCGTTCTTCGCGGCCGGCAGCACGACCTTCACGACGATCTGCCAGCGCGTCGCGCCCATCGCCTCGGCCGCCTCGCGATACGTGTCGGGCACGGCCTTGAGGGCATCCTCGGCAATCGTGGTGATGACGGGCGCCGCCATCAGCGCGAGAATGATCCCGGCGTTGAGGATGTTGAGTCCCACGGGAACGTGGAAGATCCGGATGATCAAGCCGTTCATGATGGAGAGCCCGATGAAGCCCCAGACCACCGAGGGGATGGCAGCGAGCAGTTCCACCAGGATCTTCAGGCTCTCCCGGAGCTTGCCCTTGGCGAACTCGCCGATGAAGATGGCGGCGCCAAGCGAGAAGGGGACAGAGACCAGCATTGCCAGGCCGGTCACGGACGCCGTCCCGAGGATGAGGGCGAGGACTCCGTACGTGGGATGGCGCTCCGACGTCGGTCGCCACGCCGGCGACCCAAAGAACTCCTGGACGTTGACGGTGTGAACGATGAACCCCGTCCCCTCCTTCATGATGAACACGAAGATCGCCAGGATGAAGACGATGGCGGAGATCCCGCCGACGAAGACCACGGCCGCCACGCCCTTGTCCTGATACCACGCCCAGTCCCGACGGCGGAGTCCGCCGTGGCGCACGACGCGCCGGCGGGGAGGCGCGAGAACGTCGGTTGCGGCGGGAAGCGCTGCCTCAGGCGGCATCTACGCCCCGGAGGATCAGCATAAGTTCCCGCATGCGGGAGGCGATCTCCCGGTACAGCACGTCGGCGCGCTCCGAGCCTTCGTCACTGAAGGGACACGGGCCCACGTCCCAGTTCAGGAAGATCGTCTTGTAGGGCAGCTCTCCGACCTTCTCTCGCGACTCGCGGTCCAAGCCGATGATGAGGTGGAAGTGCCGCGGCTCTGCCATGAGTTCGGGGAGGCGTTTGGGATGGATACCCTCGAGCGGCAAGCCATGCCCCTCGAGGAACGCGACGGCCTCGGGGCGCATGGCGTCCGCGGGCTCCCACCCGGCGCTGGAGAACGCTCCACAGTCCGGGAACGCCTGCCTGGCGTACGCCTCCGCAAGCAGGCTCTTGCAGTCGTTGGCCCGGTCCACGAAGAGGATCCGGTAGACCTTGGGATTATGGGTCTCGCCGGTGACCGCGAAGAGCGTCTCCTGGGCGACGTTCTCGGCCTGGTCCGACACGCGCAGCAGGACGTAGAGCGCCTTCGCGTAGCCGAAGAGATCCCGGACCGGGACCTTGTGCCGCTCGCCGGTCGCAATCAGGTCCTCCGACGCCTTGTCGTGGGTGGAGTCCATGTTGTACGTGAGGCCCAGCGTCCGCCGTGCCATGTCGGCGTTCTCCTCTCGGAACGCGTGCAGGGCCTCGGCGAGACAGACGCGCGCCTGGTGGGACAGCAGCTCGAAGTCCCGGGCGATGAGGTCGGGGGGCGGCCCCGAGCCGCGGATCGTATGGCGGCTGACCGTCGCGGCGTAGTCTCCGATCCGCTCGAGCGCCACGCCCACGCGCTGCACCGCGGAGATGTACCGGAGATCGTGCCCAACCGGGAGATGCCGGACGATGAACCCGTGACAGAGACGATCGAGGTGGCGCGTGATCCGGTTGATGACGCGGTCCTTGAGGATCACCTGCGTGGCAAGCTCAAGGTCAAAGGTCAGGAGCGCCCTGACCGCGTCACCTACCTGCTCCTGCGCGAGCGTCGCCGCCGCGTCGACCTCGCTACGGATCTCCCGTAGGTCGACGTCCAGCCGCTCCTGATAGTGGCTCACGTTCGCAATCCTCCCGGCGGGCCCTCGGGGCCGTACGAGGGTGGTGGCTCAGCGGGCGCTGGTCGCGGGACAGGCCAGGTCGGCCTTCAATGGGGCGTACCCCGCCTTCATGAGGATGCACTGCCCCTCGTCGCTCAGGATCCAGTCGAGGTACGCCTTGGTGGCGCCCGTTGGCTCGCCTGTCGTGTACATGAAGAGCGGCCGCGAGATGGGGTAGCTCCGATCCTGCGCCGTCTTCTCGGTGGGCGTGACGCACGCCGATCCTTCACCCGCCGACACGCAGGGCATCTTCACGGCGGTGGTGGCGTAGCCGAGCCCGCTGTACCCGATGGCACACGGCGTGTTGGCGACCAGGTCCACGACGTCCTTGGAGCCATGCATGTCGCGAGAGCCGAGCTTGTACTCCTTGTCGCCCAGGACCCGCTCCTTGAAGTAGGAGTAGGTCCCGGAGTTGTTCTGGCGACTCACCCGGACGATCTCGCCCGAGGGACATCCGGGCACCGTCACCTTGAGGTCCGACCATTGGTTGGCAGTGCCGCCCTCGGCATAGATCGACGCCAGGGTTGCGAAGCTGATCGAGGTGATCGGGTTGTTGGCGTGCAGGAACACGGCCAGCGCGTCGTAGCCGACGATGAACTCCTTGGGAGCCTTGCCGCGCGCGTTGCGGACCGCGTCAATCTCGCTCTGCTTGATCTCCCGCGAGGCGTTGGCGATGTCCACGGTCCCGTTGATGAGGGCGCTGAAGCCGGTCCCGGACCCTCCGCCGGAGACGGCGACGGTCACTCCGGGAACCTTCGCGGCGTACGCCTCCGCCCAGGCCTGGGCGACGTTCACCATGGTGTCGGAGCCCTTGTTCTGGATGGCCTGCCGTTCTTCACCGGCCGGGCGCCCGCAGGAAAGGGAGAGAGCCACCGCCGCCATCACGATCGACCGTTTCACGATCACTCCTTCGAAATCGGAAAGAAAACCGTTGGGTTGCTTTGGGGGGCAGCATCAGAATTCTACCGGGCGGGGCACCGACCTTCAAGTTGAAGAACGCTCTGGCGACCGCTTGCGCGACCCGCCGACGTCGCTCACGACCACGTGGCGGTATGGGAGGCACGCCCCAATGGCGCGGGTTCGCTGATCGCCGGGGCCTCCCCATCCGGGACCCCTGCCGTCGTCGGCGGACGCGGAGTTCTTGCGAGCGAGAAGGACTCCTGCGCATGTTGCCGGACGCTTCCGCCGCCTATTGTTGGGGGCAATTCCTGCGCGCGGACACCGCGGTTCCGCCCAGTCGTTCGTCCCGGGTTGTGGACCGGCGATCGTTGCGCACAGACTTCTCGCGAACATGATCCCCATTGGCGACGATAATCACGCGGTTCGCGTTCCCGTGGCGACGATCTTCCTGCTCGTCACGATGCTCGCGTCGTGGGTCCTGGTGCAGGGGGCGGGCCTCGATGCGGAACTGCTGACGACGAGCGTCTGCAACCTCGGGCTCGTTCCCGGCGAGCTGACGCGCCTCGCGCCCCTCGGCGCCGGGGTGCCCATCGCCCCCGGCCTCATGTGCGTCGTCGACAACCAGCCGATCAACCTGCTGACGCCGGTCATCTCGATGTTCCTGCACGGCGGATGGGTACACCTCCTGGGCAATGCGCTGTTTCTCTGGATCTTCGGGAACAATGTCGAGGACGTGACGGGGCGGGTCCGGTTTCTCGTGTTCTACCTGCTTTGCGGACTGATTGCCGCGGCGACGCACATCGCGATCGACCCGCGTTCGCCGATTCCCACCGTCGGGGCCTCCGGGGCCATTTCGGGGGTCATGGGCGCGTATCTGGTGCTCTTCCCCCGGGTGCGGGTGCGGATGCTCTTCATCTTTGTCGTCTTCTTCAAGGTCTTTCGAATTCCGGCGTGGCTCGTGCTGCTCTACTGGTTCGGCCTGCAGTTGCTGAGCGGCTTGCCGCAGCTGCTGACACCCAGCCCCGAACTGAGCGGCGGTGTTGCGGTGTGGGCGCACGTTGGAGGGTTCGGTGCCGGGGTGCTGCTGGCGAAGCTGTTCGAGGATCCGGTGCTGACGCAGCGCCGACGCGCCATCCTCCTGTCCGGCAACGAGTTCGACTCGCTGGCCTGAGTGCGAGGCGGGGCGCGATGGATGCGCCAGATTTTGGCGCCGTGCCCTGTGGCAAGGTAGATTTCTTGTCCAATGGCGTCCAAGAGCCGGCCACACCTTCTGAACCGCGAGCTGTCCTGGCTCGCCTTCAATGCACGGGTGCTGCACGAGGCAGCGGACACGCGCACGCCGCTGCTCGAGCGGCTGAAGTTCCTGTCGATCGTCAGCACCAACCTCGACGAGTTCTACATGGTCCGCGTCGCCGGCGTGCGCCGGCAGGTCGCGGCCGGATTCGGCAAGGTGGGACGTGACGGCGTCTCGCCGGCCGAACTGCTCGACCGCATCGACGAGCGCGTGCGCGAGATGGTGGCGGAACAGACGCGCATCCTCGACGAAGAGGTGCTGCCGGAGCTCGCCGGACACGGCGTGCGGCTGCTGCAGATCTCCGATCTGGACGCGAACGAACGGCTGGCGGTGGACGCCTTCTTCGACGCGCAGGTCTTTCCGGTGCTCACGCCGCTGGCCGTCGACCCGGGGCACCCGTTCCCGTACATCTCCAACCTCTCGCTCTCGCTCGCGGTGGAACTGCGCGAGCCCGAGACGGGGATTGAGCACTTCGCGCGCGTGAAGGTGCCCAAGTCGCTGCCGCGCTGGGTGCCGGTGCGCTCGCTGCAGTACCTCCCGCTCGAGGACCTGATCGGCGCCCACCTGGGCCGGCTTTTCCCGGGGATGGAGATCACCGGGCACCACACGTTCCGCATCACGCGCTTCTCGGACCTGGAGATCGCGCCGACGGAGGAGCCCGAGGACCTGCTGGCGATGATCGAGGAGCAGGTCTTTCAGCGTCGCTTCGGCGAGGTGGTGCGGCTCGAGGTGCAGCGCGGAATGCCCGCGCAGCTGCGGACGCTGCTGCTCAGCGAACTGCGCGAGACCGAAGATCCCGAAATGGCGCCGCTCACCGAGCGCGAGGTCCACGAGCCGGGGCGCCTGCTCGACCTCGGCGACCTGATGGCTTTGGCCATGCTCGACCTGCCCGAGCTGCGCGACCCGCCGTTCGTGCCGGTGACGCCGGTGGAGCTGCGCGACGGACGGTCGATCTTCGACGTGCTGCGCGAACGCGACCTCATGGTGCACCATCCGTTCGACTCGTTCCCGGCGACGGTGGAGCGCTTCCTCGACGAAGCGGCGCGCGACGAGCACGTGCTGGCCATCAAGCTGACCCTCTATCGCACGTCGGGCGACACGGCGGTGGTGCGGGCGCTCACCGAGGCGGCGCAGGCGGGGAAGCAGGTGGCCGTGCTCGTGGAGCTGCAGGCGCGCTTCGACGAATCGAACAACATCACCTGGGCGCGCACCCTCGAGTCCTTCGGCGTGCACGTGGCGTATGGGATCCCGGGGATGAAGACGCACGCCAAGGTGGCGCTCGTCGTGCGGCGCGAGCCGGACGGCATCCGCCGCTACGTGCATATCGGCACCGGCAACTACAACTCGAAGACGGCGCGCACCTACACCGACTACGGCCTGCTCAGCGCGAACGAAGCGCTCGGCGCCGACGTGTCGGAGCTGTTCAACATGCTCACCGGCTTCTCGCGGCAGCGCGAGTATCGCGCCCTGCTCGTCGCCCCGGTGAACCTGCGCGAGCGGCTGCTCGAGCTCATTGCGCGCGAGGCGGACAACGCGCGCGACGGCAAGCCGGCGCGTATCGTCGCCAAGATGAACGCGCTCGTGGACAGTCAGGTGATGGACGCGCTGTGCGAGGCCTCGAACGCCGGCGTGGAGATGGACCTGCTCGTGCGCGGCATCTGCTGCCTGCGCCCGGGCGTGCCGGGCGAGTCGGAGCGGATTCGCATCGTGAGCGTCGTGGGACGCTTTCTCGAGCACTCGCGCCTGTGGCGCTTCGAGAACGGCGGTGACCCGGAGTTCTACCTCGGCTCCGCCGACTGGATGCCGCGCAACCTCGACCGGCGCGTGGAGGCGATGGTGCCGATCCTCGACAAGTCGCTTCACCCGCGACTCGAGGCGGTGCTGAACGTCTTCCTCACCGACAATCGCCAGGCGTGGGACCTGCACAGCGACGGTGCCTGGGTGCAGCGTCGCGCGACGGACGAAGCGGAACGCGCGTCGCACCGGCGATTGCTGCGCGAGTCGTGGGGGATGCCGCGCACGTCAGGGGCTGGGCGTGAGGTGCCCGCGGCGGCTGTCGCCACGCCGGGCTAGCTGACGGCGACCCGGGTGGCGGTCGAGCGGGAATCGTTCGGGCGATCCGGGTTTCCCGTACTGTTGCGGTCCAGCACCTCGCGGTAGCTGTCGGCCAGCCGGGCGAGTTCGGCGTCCCACCCGATCGCCACCGCCCATTCACGCGCGCCGACGCCAAGTCGCGCCCGAAGCGTCGGCTTGTCCGCCAGCTCAATGATGGCCGCGGCGAAGCTCTCCGCGCGTGCGGCGACTGCGATGCCGTTGTCGTACGAACGCAGATGATCCGCCACGCCGCCCGCGGATACCGCCGCCACGGGAAGGCCCGACGCCATCGCTTCGAGGATCACGAGGCCCAGCGTCTCGGTAGTCGAGGCGCAGAGAAAGGCGTCGGCGCTCGCGTACAGCGAGGGAAGCTCCCGTTGGCGGTCGATGAATCCGACAAAGTGGACGCCGGCCGGCGCGGCGCCCCGCATAGCGGCCGACGCCGGACCGTCTCCCGCGATGACCAGGCAGGCACGGTCGCCGAGGGCCTGCCGCGCCAACGCGAAGCCATCGAGCAGCAGCTGCACGTTCTTTTCGGCGGCCAGGCGGCCGACGTGCAGAAACAGCACCGCGTCGCCGACGCCGAGTCGCTCGCGCCAGGTCCTCGAATACCGGTTCGGATGGAACACGCGAGTATCCACCGCACGCCCCCACACCTCCGACTGCGTGAGGCCGTGGCGGCTCAGCCAGTCGGCGGTCACCGATGACGGGGTGTAGATGCGCCTCGCCCGGCGATGAAACCGCACGAGGGAGCGCGTGACGGTCGACCGCAGCCACGGCACGCCGTACGACTCCGTGTACTGGGCGAAGTCGGTATGGAACGACGTGACCAGCGGGATGCCGAGTCGCCGTGCGGTGCGCGCGCCAAGGCGTCCGACGACGAACTCGGTGTCGGCGTGGATCAGGTCCGGTGCGAACGCGCGTGCGAAGCGTTCCACCGCGCCGGCGTTCGGCCAGGCCAGTCGTACCCCGGGATAGGCCGGGAAATCGCAGGCCGGCAGGGCGCACGCGGCCGTCGGCGCCCGCATCTCGCCGAAGACGCTGGACGCGCACGCCGGGTATTCGGGGCGGATCAGCCCGACCTCGATGCCCTGGGCGAGCAGGCCATCGACAGCGAGTGCGGTGACGACGCTCACGCCGTTGACTTGCGGCGGATAGGTGTCGGTGCAGTGAAGAATGCGCATGCACCTGAAAACGGTGCGCGGCGTGTCTCGGCCGCGTGACGGCCCTGTCACGGACGCGCGACGGAAAGCGGTGCGATCGGGCCCCGAGTCGTGACGAAGCTGTAGCCGCAGCGATGCACGTCCATCACCGAAGCGGACGAACGTTCCTGCGTCCTCTCGGCGGAGTCTGTGACCTCATGCGCACGTTCTTCCCTCGCGTCCGTCGCGTCACCGTGGTGGTGCTGGACGGGCTGCGTCCCGATGCGATCGAGAAGTTCTCGCTCTACACGGTTGCGCGCCTGGCCGAGCAGGGCGCCTCGACGCTGCGGGGCCGCTCGGTGACGCCGAGTGTCACCGCGGCGGCGATGGCCACCCTGCTGACCGGCGCATCTCCCGAGCGGCACGGATTGCAATCCGACCGCTTCCAGCTGCCGCGTGCGCGCGGCCTGCTGCATCCGTGGCCGAAGATGCTAAGCGCGCACCAACTCGAGACCACGGTGCTGATGGCGCGCATTCCGTCACTGTTCATGCCGGTGGCGCGCGGCTTCGCCAGTCTGCTTGGCGTTTCCGAAACACGATTTGCCGGCGATCGATGTGGTGACATCGTGTCGGACGCCCTCGGCGTGCTCGAGCGGCAGCGCACGGGCGTCGTAATGCTGCACCTGCCGGACGCCGACCGCGCCGGGCATGCGCACGGCTGGATGAGTCCGGAGTACGCGGACGCCGCCGGGCGCATGGACAATGCCCTGGGGCGGCTGGTGCGGGCGATCGACCTGGATGATCCCGCCGAGTTGGTCATTGCCTGCGCCGATCACGGCGGTGGCGGCGCTCGGCCCACGGCGCACGATAGCGACCATCCCGCTGACACCACGGTGCCGGTGGTGCTCGCGGGAGGTGATGTCTTTCAGGGAGATCTCGGGCCCGATGTCGCCTTCGCCGATCTTCCGGCGACCGTGGTATGGAGCCTCGGGCTGCCGATTCCCGCGACGTACGCGGGACAGCCGCTCTGCCATGCGTTCCAGCGCTCGGAACTGGCGGCGTGATGCGCGGCCCGCTGCTGCTCCGCCTGGAGGCGCGTGACCGGGCACTGTACTCCCGGATGGCGCTTTCAGCGACCGCGCCGCTCTCCAGCACGCGACTCTGGATTGCCGTGACGCACCTCGGCGGTGCGACCAGCGCGATTCTGGCGGTTCTGTTGCCGTTGCTGTTCACCGAGGGTGCGGTCCGACAGGCGGCCGCGCTCGGCGCATGGTCGCTGCTCGTCTCGCATGTCGTGGTGCAGATCGTCAAGCGCAACGCCGGGCGGCCGCGACCCAAGCCGGCGCGGCAGGGACGCTCGCTCGTGGGCGTGCCCGACAAGTTCTCGTTTCCATCGGGCCATGCGTGCGCGGCGATGTCCGTGGCCTTCGCGTACGGCATGTGCATGCCCGCGTTCGCGGTGCCGCTCACGATCCTCGCCGTCATCGTCGGCATGTCGCGGGTTCGTCTAGGCGTGCACTATCCCGGGGATGTCCTCGTCGGCGAGATGATCGCGATCGCCACCGTGCTTGCCTTCTGGACGCTGGGCTAGGGTGCCGAATCGCATGCGGCTGGCGGTCTTCACGGACACCTACGCCCCTCAGGTCAATGGTGTCGCGCGAACGCTCGGGCGCCTGACGGAGAGTTTCCGCGAGCGGGGCGGCGACGCGACGGTGGTCACGGTGGAGGCTGGCGAACACGGGACAGTCCACGCCGGGCACGCCGGAGGCAAGCGAGAGCGCTTGGCTGAGGACGTGTTGCGCTGGCCGGCCATCCCGTTCTGGGCGTATCCCGAACTCCGCATCGCGACGCCCCGCGTGAGCGAGGCCCGTCGCTTGTTGCGCGAGCTGAAACCGGACCTGGTGCACGCCGCCACGCCATTCGGCATCGGACTTGCCGCCCGCGAAGCCGCCCGCGCCGAGGGCATACCGCTCGTGTCGTCGTTCCACACCGACTTTGCGGCGTACTTGCGCCACTACAACCTGCAGGCGCTCTCTGCCGTGGCGTGGCCGTATCTGCGCTGGTTTCACAACGGCGGCGCGCGCACCTTCGTGCCGACGGCGCGTGGGGCCGAGGATCTGCGGCGCCGCGGCTTCGATGGGGTGCGCGTGTGGGGTCGCGGCGTGGACGGCGCGCGATTCTCGCCACGGTACCGTTCGCGTGCCCTGCGATCCGCGCACGGAGTGCGCGATCATGATCTGCTCTTCATCAGCGTCGGTCGCCTTGCCTCGGAGAAGGGCATTGACCGCATCCTCGCGGCCGCGCATTCACTCCTTCCCCTCGGCGGCGGCCGGATACGGCTGGCGCTCGTCGGCGACGGACCGGCGGAGTCGCGATACCGTGCGTCCGCGCCACCCGGCACCATCTTCACCGGCCGACTGCTCGGCGACGCGCTCAGCGAGTTCTATGCCTCGGCCGACGGATTCGTCTTCGCCTCCACCACGGACACGTTCGGCAACGTGCTGCTCGAGGCGATGGCGTCGGGGCTGCCGGTGATCGCGCCTGACTCGGGTCCGACGCTGGACGTGGCGAACGAGGGCAATGCGCTGGTCGTCCCCGTGCGCGATCCGCAGGCGCTCGCCGGGGCGATGCAACGACTGGCCGGCGACGCCGCGCTGCGCATGAAGCTGCGCGTTCGCTCCCTGCAGAGCGCTGCGGAGCGGGATTGGAAGCGAGTCTGGGACGACCTGTTCGCTGAATACGCCGCGGTGCTCGAGGCGCGCCCCCTGGTGTCACCGGCGGCCCCCGCCCGAGCGATCATCACCGCGCTCTGAGCCGGGTGCGCAACGGGCGTCGTCACGCGACGCCCGTCGGTCAGCGCAATCACCCGCCGTCGGTGTCCTCGACGACCGAGCCGTCGGGCGCCACGATCTCCACCGGCGCGCCGGCCATTTCCTCGAGCAGTCCCTTCTTGCGCGCCGCGCCCCACAATTCCAGCCGCACCGACGGCGCCATGGCGCTCGGCTGCGCCGTGATGCGCAGGGCGCGCCGCAGCCAGCGCACCCGCAGTTTCTCGACGGCCGCGGAGTGGCCGCGGTCGAAGCCGTCGGCCACGCGCAGCAGGGCGGCGAGTCGCTGGATGCGCGCGCGCGTCGCGCGGTCGAGCGCGCCGTACTCGACATGCTTTACGCGATCCGGCGCCGAGCCGCGGTGGTAGCGCGCCACGTGCGCCATCACGGTCTGCTCGTCCGGCGTGATGCCCAGGAAATCGGCGTGCTGGATGAGATGGAACGAGTGCTTGTGGTGCTTCTGGTAGTTGATGTGATAGCCCACATCGTGCAGCAGTGCGGCGTCGGCAAGCACCTGCCGGTCGGCGGGCACGCAGCCGAGGCGCGCGCCCAGCGAATCGAAGAGCTGGAGCGCGAGGAGCTGCACCTGCCGCGCGTGGGGCTCCTCGTAGTGGCAGCGTTCGGCGAACTCGCGCACGGAACGCTCGCGCCCCTCGCCGGGGTCGCTGACCACCGGCGCCACCTTGGCGGTCTCCAGCAGCAGCCCCTCGCGGATGCCGTAGGCCGACGTCACGAGGCCGCGCGGCTCGATGCGTTCGCACACCTCCGCCGCGACGGCAAGCCCGGCCAGGATGATGTCGGCGCGCGCCGCGTTGAGTCCCGCCACGGCGAGACGCTCGGTGGGCGTGAGTTCCTGCAGCAATTCGAGGAGGTGCTCGATCTCGTGCCACGACACGCGCGTGCCGTGCACGGAATGGGCGACGCGGATTCCCTGCCGGTTGAGCACCATGCCGGCAAGGTTGGTGAAGGTGCCGCCCGATCCGATCAGTTCGGCGCCGCGCCAGTCGCGCACTGGGAGGACACGCCGGATGTCGTCGCGGATCGCCTTGCGCAGCTTCCTGACCCCCTTTGGGGCCGGACGATCGGTGAGGAACTCCTCCGTCAGGCGCACCGCGCCGAATGGCAGCGAGACATAGCGCTCGACGATCCCCTCGGCGGCCAGCGCGAACTCCACCGACCCGCCGCCGATGTCCATCACGACGGCCCGGCCGCGGCCGAGGTCGAAGTGTGCCAGCGCGCTGCGGAAGGCGAGGCGCGCCTCCTCCTCACCCGCCAGGATGCGCACGCGCAATCCGGCGGTCTCGCGCACCTGGCGCAGAAAGGCGGCGCCGTTGGTGGCGTTGCGAACGGCCGAGGTTGCGACCGCCTCGATGCGCTTGCAGCCCAGTTGTCGCGCCAGCGCCGCCATGCGGGTGAGCGACTCGACGGCCAGTCGCACCGGTTCCTCGCCCAGCGCGCCCGTCTCGTGCAGGCCGGCCTGCAGGCGCGGCGCGGCCTTCATTTCATCGATGACCCTGATCGCGCCGTTCGCCGAGACGTCGGCGACGATCTGGCGGATGGAATTCGAGCCGATGTCGATGGCGGCAATGCGCTGCGTCCCGTCCTCGCGCGCGGCGCGGGACGGCGGGGTGTGGAGGCGCAGCGGGGCAGAGGTCACGGGCGTCGGGGTGCGAGAGGCGGTGCCTCTACACTAACGCGAGTGCGCCACGCCCGAAACCATCAGTACATGTTGGCGTAGCTGACGAACTTGAACCGACCTTGGCGCTCGATGATGGTGCCGAAGAGCTGTCCCTCGCGGAGCGCCTCCTCGCCAGAGGCGAATCGCACCGTGCATTTGGCGTGCAGCCGGTTCGCGCCCTGCACCTCTGGGGGGACGGCGCACGCCAACCGCGCAACGCGGAAAGCGCGCCCCCCATGGCGCTCGAGCAGGCGACGCAGGCCGGTTTCGCTCGGCAGCTGCATCTGCGACCAGACAAGCCCGGGCGCCTGCCGGTACGGCGGCCTGGTGTACGGCGACTCCGGGTAGATCAGGTCGATGAACTCCCGGGGCGATACCGCGAGCCGATGCAGCGCGAGCGTGTCGCGGGTGGCCACCGCCGCTGCGAACAATTCGAGGAGCTGCGCGCGGGAGGTTGCGCCATGCTGCAGTCTGGCGGCCGGCTCACCGCCGACCGCCGCCCGAAAGCGGCGCACTTCCTCCTCAACCGGGAGGATGGAATCGACGATGTAGCCCGGCTGCGCGCGATTGATCGAGTCCTGGCGCGCACGGGCCAGGGAGTCGCGCGCGGCTGCGGCGATCGAGTCGCGCGTGCCAGTCGCGATGGCGCCCGCGCCATCGGACGCCGACGGCGCACAGGCGCCGAGCAACAGGAGGAGCGGCAGGGCCGCGAATCGCATGGGGCGAAAGGTGAGTGTGATGTGCGCCAGCGCGGAACGGCCGACGCCAGAACTGGCGCCGGCCGTTCCGCGACGCGCGCTGGCTAGTTGCGCACGTAGTTGGTCCATCCCTGCCACCACTTCGCGCCCGTCGGCGACGCGGCGCCCAGGTACGTCGTGCCCGTCACCAGCGTCCCGGCCTTCGTGGCCAGCTTGCCGGTGAATGTGGCGAGGCCGCCGGTCGCGATGGCCGAACCGGACGCCGGCGTGAAGTCGAACGCACTGGCGCCCGCGGGCACGGCACCCGTGGCCGGAAGCGCCGTGAAGAGCGAGGCTGCGGTGGTTGCCGAGCTGAGCGTGATGCTGTTCCCGGCGAGATCGAACAGGTTCTGCGTGGCTGACGCCGCCTGGAAGGCGTTCGGCGTCTCCGCGATGTAGACGTTCTTCACCGCGAGATCGGCGGTTGCCAGGTCCGGAATGGCGGTCGAACCCGCACGCGCGTACGTCGCGACGTCGCGGAGCGAGATGCCGGCCGCGGGATAGCGGGCAAGGACGCCGTTCACGTAGTAACCACCGGTGCCGCGGCGGAGCATCATGCCGTAGCCGCCGCCCGCGCCGTGGATGCTCTGCACGCCGGCGCCGATCAGGGTGAAGTTGGCGACGACCGGCGTGGTGAACGGCGCGGTATCGAAGCCAAGGTCGCAGCCCGAACCGTTGCAGCCGTCGTTCTCGATGCCCTGCATGTCCGACGCATAGGAACCGGCGCCGGTGCGGATGGCGATGTTGGTGGACTTGTACGAGATCAGGTACTGCATCGTCCCGCTCCAGCCCTCGGACATGTCGAACTGGTCGTCCTCGCCCTCGTAGGCGACGGCGTTGCGGAAGTCGAAGCCGCCGCCGAAGAACTCGAAGGAGTCGTCGAGGCCGTTGACGGCCTGCACGTACGAAACGCGGGTGCCCGAGCCGACGGCCGCGAACGTGAAGCTGTTGAGCTCATTGTTCAGCGACGGGGCGAAGCCGGCGAACTCGACGCGCACGTACTTCAGCTCGCCGCTGTTGTCGGTGGCGGTGGTGCCGCCCGAGTACAGGACCTGGTAGTTCTTGCCGCCGACCACGGCCTGGCCATCCGTGCCGGAGCCCTCGATTTCCACCGTGCCGCTGCGGTTGATGAGCGCGTTGCCCACGAGGATCAGGCCGCCCCAGTCACCGGCCTGCCGGCTGCCGACCGGACGCGACGACGTGAAGACGATCGGGGCGTCGGCCGTGCCGATCGCCTGGATCTTGGCGCCGCGCAGCACCATGAGCGACGAGCCGAGGATGGTGTAGTCGCCCTTGATCGTGGTGCCGGGCTGAATGGTCAGCGTGGCGCCATTGGCCACGTGAATGAAGCCCTTGAGCGTGTAGGTCGTATCGGCGAACAGCGTGCGGCTGGCGGTGATGTCGGTGGTGATGTCCGCCGCGGCATTGCCGAACGCCAGGGTCGTGACGCTGATCTCGGCCGACGGAATGCTCGTGCTGCCTCCACGCACCGTGATGACGCGATAGCGGTAGGCCGTCGACACCTTGAGGCCGGCGTCCGTGTAGCTCACCGGACCGGCCGACGACGGCGCGGCCACCGTGCCGACCTGCGCGAAGGCGCCCGCGGCGCCCTCGGCGCGCTCAATGTTGTATCCCGTGTCACCAGCCTTGCTGTTGAACGTCAGCTTGACCGCTGACGCGGACAGGGCCGAGGCCGAGGCACCAATGACGGGCGTGATCGTCGGCGCGGTGCTGCTGTCGGTGCCGCAGGCGGTCAGTGCGGCGGAGGCGGCGAAGGCAAACGCCGCGAGGCGGCGGAACTGGAACATGCGGAGGCTCCGTGTGGTCGTGAGAGGCGCGCGTCTCGCGCGCACGGAGTAAGAAGGCGCGCCTCGGTGTCGAAACGGCGAGCGTGCGGTCACGACGGCGTAACGAGCTCGGCACGCTGCCGCAACGAGAACGGGGACCGTTGCCGGTCCCCGCTCGTGCGGCCAGCTCCGGCCCCGCCGCCTACGGCCGCCAGGACAGTCCCGCCTGCACCACGCGACCGACCCGGTACGACTCGCGCGTCACCGTCCCCTGCGTCGTGCGGTACGGCGCATCCAGCAGGTTCTTGGCGTCCAGCCGTGCCGAGAGCGATCCGCTGATCGGAACGCGCAGCGAGAAGTCGAGCACGCGGCGCGCCCGCTCGATGACGTCCGGGAGCGGCGCGTCGCCCGCCGCGTCGATGCGGTCGCCCACGACGTTGAAGAGCACCGTCGCGCTGGCGGACCCGCTCTGGTTCACCCACGTCAGGCCCGAGTTCAGCACGTACGGCGCCTGTCCCACCATCCGCCGCTTGAGGTTGGTGGCGCTGGCCTGCGTGTTCGCCGCGAGCTCGATGCGGCTCTGCATGACCGTGAGGTTCGCAAAGGCCTGCAGTGAGCGCAGGACCTCCGCCATGAAGGCGAGCGACTTCCGGGCCTCGAGCTCGACGCCGAGGTTCTCGGCGCGGCGCGCGTTGGTGTAGAAGACCGTGCGCGTTCCCGAACCGGCGGCGCGGTAGACGCGCTCGATGGGCTGGTCGAACGTCTTGTGGAAGACCGCGACGCTCAGCACCTCGCTCGCGTGCGGATACCACTCCCACCGCGCGTCGAGGTTCACGACGCGGGTGCGCTCGAGCTGGTCGTTGCCCTGCACGTCATCGCCGTTGAGCACGTCGCGGCTCTTGATGGGCGAGAGTTCGCGGTATTCCGGCCGGGCCAGCGTGCGCGATGCGGACAGGCGAAGCTGCTGGTCGCGCGGCAGCGTCAGTGTGAGGGCCAGCGATGGCAGGAGGTCGTTCCACCGCTTGGCGGTGGCGATCGGGGCGCCGAGGGTGGACACCGCCTGCACGTCGAGGTGATCCCACTCTGCGCGCGCGCCGCCGATGACCTTGAGCCGGGCCGTGGCCGCCCACTCGCCCATCAGGTACGCGGCGGCCAGCCGGTCGCGGGCGCCGTACGATCCGCCCTGCGCGAGCGGGGCAATGTCGAAGACGCGTGACGCGGCCGTGGCGAACCGGCCGTCGAAGATCTGCTCCGGACGCAGTTCGCGCAGGGTATTGGAGGCGCCGGGGGCGCTGATGCTGTACGCGCGCGTGTCGGCGTCGCGGTCGGTCTGCCGCGTGAGGCCGCCGATCTTCACGCGATGCTGCGCGCCGGCGGGGCCGAACGTGAACTGATAGTTGGCGCGCGCCTCCCGGTTGGTCTCATCGAGGGCGGAGAAGGTGCGCACGGCGCCGCCGTTGCCCGTGCTCAGCCAGCGGAGCGTCTCGGGTGACGCCGGCGTGTCGCGCTCGATCTGCTGGACGAACTCCGAGCGATCCGGCTCGTCGCGGTTCACGCGGGAGTCGGTCACCGTCCAGTCCAGGATGTGCGCCTCGCCCATCGAGTGCTCGGCGCCCAGCTGGAGCGACCGGACCGCGCGCTCCACGTACTGCATGCGCTGGATGCGCGCGTCGATGCCCTCGTTCTCGAACGATCCGCGCTCGATGCGCGTGGTGTTGTCGGCCGACCGGTTGTAGATGGCGTTGAAGAGCAGGCGCGTGTGCCGGCCGGCCATCGTGCTCAAGTTCGCCAGGCCGCCCCACAGCACGCTCTGCGAGGTCGTCTCGCCGGAAAAGCGGTCGATCTCGTTGGTGCTCCCCTTGACCGTGCCCCGGTCGGCGAGCGCGCGCACCTGGTCGCTCTTGACGTCGAGGCCCTGCGAAAGCGTACCCGACACGAGGTAGCCGAGCCGGTGGCCAAAGAGGACCGGATCGTCGCCGCCGACGGCGAACGAGCCGCTGACGTTCGGCGCCCCGGTGGCCGCCTGGGGCGACCACGCATTGCGGAACTGGCTGACCAGCAGGTTCTTGTCGCCCTGCGACAGGTTCAGCCCCTGGAAGTTGCCGACCTCGCGCAGCAGGGGCGGCAGGGCCCGCTTCGATCCGACCAGGGCGAAGCGCTCGCCACCGACCGACTGGGCGAGGCTGAGCGCCCGGCCCGTGGCGCCGGCCGCATAGCCCGACCCGAACTGCGCGCTGTACGAGCGGGCCGCCGGGAACTCGCGTGTCTTGATGTCGACCTGCGCGCCGGAGAAGTCGCCCGACTGGTCAGGGGTGAACGTCTTGGTCGTCGTGATGGACTGGAGCAGGCCCGCCGGAAAGAGGTCGAGCGGGACGACGCGCTTTTCGGGCTCGGGACTCGGGACGCGCGACCCATTGAGCGAGCTCGTGGTGTAGCGTTCGCCGAGGCCGCGCACGAAGACGTACTTGCCGTCCTGCACCGTCACGCCGCTCACGCGCTGCACCGCCTGCGCGGCATTGCCGTCGGGGCTCTTCTGGATCTGCTCGGCGGTCACGGCGCTGACGACGCCGCTGCTGTTGCGCTGCTGGTCGAGCGCCTCGCTGACCGTGCCGCGCTCGGCGGCGGCCGTGACCACCTGCGCCGTGAGGCGGAACGACGCGGGCTCGAGCGAGATGTTCTGTTCGAGCGACTGTCCGCCCTCGAGCATCAGTCCGGTGACCGTCTTCGGCGTGAAGCCGATGCGGCGGAGGTGGATGGTGACGGTGCCGGCGTCGATGTTGGCGATCGCGAAGCGGCCGTCCACGCCGGTGGCCGTGCCCTGCATGGTGCCGACGATCTGCACCCCCACATCAGGGAGGCCGAGGCCGGTCGAGACATCGATCACGCGGCCGACGATGCGGCCGTGGCGCACCTGGGCGGAAAGCGCGAGCGGTGCCAGGAGAACGGCCGCGCCGGCGCAGGCAAGCAGGGAGCGAAGCAGACGGGTCATGGAAGGCGGGGTTGGGTCAGAAGGAACTCTGGACACCACGAATGCTCCCACGGGGCCGCCACGATCTGTTCACGGCTTCGCAACGGCCGTGTAACGACGCAGGCGCCGGATTCACGGGAATCCGGCGCCTGCCGTTCATTGGCGAGCTGCGCCCGTTGCCTATTCGTCGCGCTCGGCGTGGTGCTTGATCTGCTTGCCTTCCGCGAGGAAGACCGCGTCCTCGCCGATATTGGTGGCCAGGTCGGCCACGCGCTCGAGGTTGCGGCTGATCAGCAGCAGCTCGAGTCCCGGGTTGATGGTGCGCGGGTCGGCCATCATGTGCGTCAGCAGCACCCGGAAGAGGGCATCGTGCATGGCGTCGACGTCATCGTCGCGGCGGCAGACATCGCGCCCCAGCGCGCCGTCGGCGCGCACAAAGGCGTCGAGCGCGTCCGCCAGCATGGCGCGCGCCCGGCGGGCCATCTCCGCCATCGACGGCTCGGGGGCGACGCGCGTGGGGAGATCGTGCAGGCGCAGCGCGCTCTGCGCGATGTTCACGGCGTGGTCGCCGACGCGCTCGAGGTCGCTGGTGATCTTGATGGCGCTGATGAGGAAGCGCAGGTCGCGCGCCATCGGCTGCTGCAGCGCGAGCAGTTCGACCGTCAGCTGCTCGACTTCCAGCTCCATCCGGTCGATCTCGCGGTCGGCCTCGATGACGGCCTGCGCCTTGCCGGTGTCGCGCGTGAGCAGCGCGTCGACGGAGAGCTCCACGAGCTCCTCGGCGCGCGCCGACATGTCGAGCAGGCGCTGCTTGAGCGCGCCGAGCTGCTCGTGAAAATGCCGGAAGCCGGCAGTGGGTTCGGCGGTCATCCGAATCTCCCGGTGATGTACGCTTCGGTGCGCTCCTCGCGGGGCGCGGTGAACAGCTGGTCGGTCGGGCCGTGCTCGATGAGCTTGCCCAGATAGAAGAACGCCGTCCGGTCGGACACGCGCCCCGCCTGCTGCAGGTTGTGTGTCACGATGACGATAGTGAGTTCCTTCTTCAACTCCCAGAGGAGCTCTTCGATGCGCTGGGTGGCGATCGGATCGAGCGCGGAGGCCGGCTCGTCGAGGAGCAGCACCTCGGGCTCGTTCGCCAGGGCGCGCGCAATGCAGAGGCGCTGCTGCTGTCCGCCGGAAAGGCCGGTGGCGCTGGACCGCAGGCGGTCCTTCACCTCGTCCCACAGGGCGGCGCGGCGGAGCGCCTGCTCCACGACGTCGTCGAGCTCGGAGCGCGAGGGACTCCGGTTGAGCCGCGGCCCCCACGCCACGTTGTCGTAGATCGACTTCGGGAACGGATTGGAGCGCTGAAAGACCATCCCGATGCGCTGGCGCAGCTGCACCACGTCCATCGCGCGATCGAGGACGTTCTCGCCGTCGAGCAGGATCTCGCCGCGGCTCCGCGTGCCCGGCAGCAGGTCGTGCATGCGGTTGATGCTGCGCAGGAACGTGCTCTTCCCGCACCCCGACGGGCCGATCAGCGCCGTGACCGTCTGCGGGGTGATCGCCAGCGAAATGTCGAAGAGCGCCTGCTTCGGCCCGTACCAGAACGAGAAATCCCGCACCGACAGCGAGCCGGTGCCTGCGGCGCCGGCCGTACCGGCGCTCGGGTCCAAGGGCTGGATCGGGCTCATCCGAACCGCCCGGTGATGTAAGCCTCCGTCCGCTCGTCCGCCGGCGACGTGAAGAGGCGCGTCGTCGGCGCCACCTCCACCAGCTCGCCCATCAGCATGAACGCGGTGCGGTCGGAGACGCGCGCCGCTTGCTGCATGTTGTGCGTCACGATCACGATGGTGACGTCACCACGCAGCTCATACACCAGTTCCTCGACCTTCTGCGTGCTGAGCGGGTCGAGCGAGGCGGTGGGCTCGTCGAGCAGCAGGACGCGCGGCCGCGTGGCCAGCGCGCGGGCGATGCAAAGCCGCTGCTGCTGGCCGCCCGACAGCGCCACGGCGCTCTCGGTGAGCCGGTCCTTCACCTCCTCCCAGAGCGCCGCGCGGCGCAGCGCCCACTCGGCGATCTCGTGCTGTTCGGCGCGCGATGGCGCCGCGCGGCCGGCGGCGCGGAACCCGGCCGTCACGTTCTCGCGGATGGACATCGTCGGAAACGGCGTTGGCCGCTGGAAGACCATGCCGATGCGTCGGCGCACCTCGATGGGGTTCACCTCGCGGGCGTAGATGTCCTTGCCCTCGAGCCGCACCTCGCCTTCGGCGCGCGCGGTCGAGACGGTCTCGTGCATCCGGTTGAGGCAGCGCAGCAGCGTGCTCTTGCCACACCCCGACGGTCCGATGATCGCCGTGACCTGGCCCTCGAGGAAGTCGAGGTTCACGTCGCGCACCGCACGGTGGGCGCCGAAGTACGCGTCAAGCGCGCGCACCGACACGAGCGCCTTGGCCGGCGTCTCCAGCGAGGCTGGCGCCGTCGACGCGGGGCCACCGACGAAGACCCGCGCGTTAGTCGTGGCCATGGCCGAAGCGGGAGCGCGTGACGTAGCGGGCAATGAGGCTGATGACAAGGACGAGGGCGAGGAGGACGAGCGAACCGGCCCAGGCCAGCGCGTGCCACTCCTCGTACGGGCTGATGGCATACGAGAAGATCTGCAGCGGCAGCGCGCTGATCGGCTGGGTGAGCGACGTGGACCAGAACTGGTTGCCGAAGGCGGTGAAGAGCAGGGGGGCCGTTTCGCCGGCGATGCGCGCCACGGCCACCAGGGCGCCCGTCACGATGCCCGGGAGCGCCGTGCGCAGCACGACCGTGAGCGAGGTGCGCCAGCGCGGAAAGCCAAGCGCGAGCGCGGCTTCTCTGAGCGAATCGGGGACCAGCTTGATCATTTCTTCCGTGGCGCGCGTGACCAGCGGGACCATCATCACCGCCAGTGCGATGCCGCCGGCCAGCGCCGAGAACTGCTTCACCGGTCGCACGAGGAACTGCCAGGCGAAGATGCCGACGACAATCGAAGGGAGGCCGTTGAGCACGTCCGACAGGAACCGAACGACCCAGGCGACCCGGCCGTTCCGATGTTCGGCGAGATACAGCCCGGCGCCGATGCCGATCGGGAGGCCGATGGCCGATGCCACGAGGATCAGCATCATCGTGCCGACCATGGCGTTCGCCATGCCGCCGCCCGTCTCGCCGACCGGCTTGGGCATCTCGGTGAAGAACGCCCAGTTGAGGGAACTCGCCCCCTGCTTGATCAACAGCGCCAGGATGAAGATCAGCGGGAGCGTCGCGAGGATCGCCGCGAGGACGGTCAGGCCGACCATCACCGCGCTGCGGGCGCGGCGGGCCCGAATGGAGCGCCGGGGCGCCAGCGTCGTCATGAGCGCCCCTGCCGCTGGACGCGCCAGACGAGCCAGCGGGCGAGCATGTTCACGACCAGCGTGATGAGCAGCAGCACCGCGCCCACGGCCATCAGCGCCGACAGGTGCATGTCATTGGTCGCCTCGGAGAACTCGTTCGCGATCTGCGACGCCATCGTGTATCCGGGGGCGAAGAGCGACGCCGAGATCTCCGGCCGG
Organism: Gemmatimonadaceae bacterium; assembly: GCA_036504815.1. Lineage (NCBI taxonomy): Bacteria > Pseudomonadati > Gemmatimonadota > Gemmatimonadia > Gemmatimonadales > Gemmatimonadaceae > Gemmatimonadaceae bacterium. The sequence goes on from DASXUN010000003.1 coordinate 174,644, forward strand.
TTGCCGATGACCATCGTGACGGCCATGGTCTCGCCCAGGGCGCGGCCAAGGCCGAGGATGACGCCGCCCAGCACGCCGGAACTGGCGTACGGAAGGACCGCGCCCCAGATCATCTCCCAGCGCGTCGCGCCCAGGGCCAGGGCCGCCTCGCGCTGCGACCGCGGCACGGCCATCAGCACCTCACGCGTCACGGAACTGATATAGGGCAGCACCATGATGGCCAGGATCAGGCCGGCGGCAAGCATCGAGGGACCGTAGGCCGGGCCCGAGAAGAGCGGGGTGTTGCCGAGGTGCAGGCGATCCGCGAGGAACGGCATCACATGCTCGCGCAGGAATGGCACCAGCACGAAGACACCCCAGAGGCCGTACACCACGCTCGGGATGGCGGCGAGCAGGTCGACGAGAAACGCCACCGGCTGCCGCAGCCAGGGTGGGGCGAATTCGGAGAGGAAGATCGCGACGCCGATCGCGAGTGGCGTTGCGATCAGGAGGGCGAGCGCCGACGACACGAGGGTCCCGTAGATCGCGGGGGCGGCACCGAAGACGCCGTCCACCACATTCCACTCGGCGGTGGTCAGAAAGGCGAGGTGAAACGCCCTGAGCGCCGGCCACGCCGCGGCGGCCACTTCAATGGCGAGCAGGAGCAGCAGGAGCGGTATGCTGAGCGCGAACGCGGTCGTCGCGACGCGATAGATGCGATCGCCGACCGAGGCGCCGTGAAGCGGAGTCGATGCCACGAGGGCCCAGTGAAGAAGTCGAGGGCGGCGAATGGCTTCGCCGCCCTCTTGAATCTTCTCACATCCGTGTCACTCCGCCGTGCCGTCTGTGTAACGGAATTGTCACGGAGGACGGCCGGCTAGAAGTTCGTGACCAGCCGGACCTGGAACATCTTGGACGGCGCGATCGTGGCCGCGGGCGCCGTGCCCAGCGTCTCCTGATAGTCCAGCGCGAGCTGTGTCCGCTTGTTCCGGGTCAGGTCGAAGATCAGGGAGCCTTCAAGCATGTGGTTCGAGGCCGACAGGTCGGTGTTGGGCTTGACCGCGTCGTAGCGCAGCATCACGCTGAGCGGCGACGTGGACGCGCTGTCCGCCAGCTGCATGGGGCGGACGAGCACCAGGCCGGTGATCAGGTCGCCGGTCACGTCCGTGACATGGCGCGGCGAGACCGCGGTATTGGCGCCGCTCTCCGTGCCGTCGACGCGCTGCGAGTAGCCGGCCGCGACGACGAGGCGCGGGTCCTTGATGCCGGTCCAGATGCCGAAGCGGTTCTTGGTGAGCCCCTCGCCAATGGCGCCGACCTGCCCCGTGCCACCCTGCACGAACTTGCTGGCCGCGGCGTTGATGTCGATCCACGGCGAGACGGCGAACGTCGTCAGAAGCCCGTGCTTCCCGCCGGCCAGCGGCGTCAGCGACAGCCGCGCTGCGTACGACTTGAAGCGGTCCGTCTCCGGGTTCGCGTAGCCGTTGCCGTTCGTCCAGACGGCGTAGAGCTCGCCACGCTTCTTCGGGAAGTTCAGCTGCGCGCCGACGCCGACGTCAGCCGACGAGAAATAGCCGAAACGCTCCGCGGCCGCCGTCCCCATCCAGCGGGGCCAGAAGGTCTCCATGTGCTCGAGCGCGACTGTTTGCAGCGACCCGGCGCGGACGAGGCCGCTCCAGCCGGCCTTGTTGGCCGGGCGGTCGTACTGCACGTAGGCGTACTTCGTGCGGAGCACGTAGCCGACGCCCGCCTGCTGCGGCGAGATGTCGGGCGTGTAGCGGAGGCTCCAGCGATCGGCGATCGGCGTCCGGAAGTTCAGGTAGACGCGCTCGAGGTCGAACTTGTTCGCGTTCTTCGCCTCGGGGTTCGTGCGGTAGCTGTAGGCGCCGAACAGGACGCCGGAGATGTCAATGCGGGGGGCGGATGCCGCCTGAGCAGAGAGCGCCGCGGGAAGAACGACGGCAGCAAACGTGGTCAGTCGGCGCAGGGAAGTGGCGAGCGACATGATGTGAGGGATTGAGGGAACGACGTCACCGTGGCAGCGCTCAGCGCCGCCACGGTGACTCTGGTGCGTTGCGCGCAGGCTACTTGGCGCTGGCGAGCGCAGCGACACGCTTCTCCAACTGCTTTGCAATGTTGCCCGGCAACGGGGCATAGTCGAGCGAGGCGGCCGACTTCTGCCCATCGTTGAGTGCGTACTTCAGGAAGTCCGCGAGCTTCTTGGCCTTCGCGGCATCGGTCATCTTCTCGTAAACGAGCAGCCAGGTGAACGACGAGATGGGATACGCCTTCTTCCCCGGCGCGTTCACGATCGAGACGCGATAGTCGGTGTCCTTCTCCAGCTTCTTCGCCGCGGCGGCGGCCGCTTCCGTGATCGCCTCGATGTTCGGGGCGACGAACGCACCGCTGGCGTTCTGCATCTCGGCGTAGGCGAGCTTGTTCTGGCGGGCATACGCGAGCTCGACGTAGCCGACCGAGCCGACGATCTGGCGCACCTGGCCGGCGACGCCCTCATTGCCCTTGCCGCCGAGGCCCACCGGCCAGCGCACTTCCTTCCCCTTGCCCGGGCCCGCGGCCCACGCCGGGCTCACCGCGGTGAGGTAGTCGGTGAAGATGAAGGACGTGCCGCTGCCGTCCGAACGGTGCACGACGAGGATGTCCTTCGCCGGGAGCTTCACGCCCGCGTTCAGCGCGGCGATGCGCGGGTCATTCCACTTCGTGATCTTGCCGAGGAAGATGTCGCCGAGCACCACGCCCGAAAGCTTGAGCGCCTTCGGCACCTCGGGGAGGTTGTACGTCACGACGACGGCGCCCAGGACCATCGGGAAGTGCAGCACCTTGCCGCCCTTCGCCTTGTCCAGCTCGGCGTCGCTCATCGGCGCATCGGACGCGCCGAAGTCCACCGTCTGCTCCGACAGCTGGCGGATGCCGCCGCCGGACCCGATGGACTGATAGTTGATGCGCACGCCGGTCTTGGCGGCGTAGTCGGAGAACCACTTGGAGTAAATCGGATACGGGAACGTCGCGCCCGCGCCGGTCAGGTCGACCGACTGGGCGGAGGCGGCCGCGGTGACGGCCGGAAGCGCAATGAGCGCGGCGAGAGTGCGAAGACGCACGGTGTACTCCGGATTGGTGTCGTCGGGATTCGCGGTCGCCCAATGCGGCCGCCCGACACCACGTACGATGCCCACGGCTCGTTGCGCCCGTGTCTCGGTCGTGTAACAATCGTGTTACAATGCCGGGAGGCAGATTGCCGCGGCGTTGCTGGCGCGTCCGGTCCCCCCGGGCGCGGCCTAGCTGTCGATGGACTGATCCGGGAACCAGGCGCTCACCGTCGTGCCGGCGCCGAGCGTGCTCTCGGCGCGCACCTTCCCGCGGTGCGCGTCCACCAGGTGCTTGACGACGGAAAGTCCGAGGCCGGTGCCCCCCTCTTCCCGCGAACGCGCCGGGTCCACACGGTAGAAGCGCTCGAAGATCCGCGGCAGGTGCGAGGCGTCGATGCCACAGCCGGTATCGCGAACGCTCACCGTCACGCCGTCGCCCGCGCGCTCGGTGCGCAGGGTGACCGTCCCTTCGGCCGTATGCCGCAGCGCATTCTCGAGGAGGTTGCCCAACACCTGGCGGAGGGCCGTCGGGTCCGCATAGACCGTCTGCGCGTCCGGGCCGATGGCGACCTGCACGGTGACGCCCTTGCGCGCGGCGGCCGCGCGCGCGGCCGCGAGGTCTTCTTCCAGCGTCGCGGCGACGTCCAGTCGTTGCGGTGCGGGCACCCATCCGCCCGACTCGATGCGGGACAGGTCGAGCAGGTCGTCCACGAGCCGCTGCATGCGCCGCGTGTGCCCGGCGATGCTGCGCGCAAACTGCCGTCGCGTCTCCGTCGGCGGATCGTCGTCGGCCAGCGTCTCGGCGAAGCCGCGCACCACCGTCAACGGCGTCTTCAGCTCGTGCGACACGTTGGCCACGAAGTCGCGGCGCACCGTCTCGAGCCGCCGCAGGCGCGTCACGTCGAGCAGCGCGAGCACGGCGCCGCCGTTTTCGAGCGGACGCGCCGTGATGTTGAGGATATGCCCGCCCAGCTGCGCCTCGATGTCGCGCACCGTCCGGCCGACCTGCGCCGCCGCCATCGCGTCGCGGAAGGCGCGATCGCGCGGCAACTGCTCGCCGCCAATCGGCAGCGAGGCCCGGATGCCGAGCAGCCGACGCGCGGTTTCGTTCATCCGCACCACCTGCTGCCGTGCGTCGAGTACCAGGATTCCCTCGTTGAGCGACTCCGCGAGTTCGCGAACGAGCGTCTCCTCGGCGCGCAGGGCGTCCACGCGTGCGCTGAGCTGCTCGGCGAGCCGGTTCAGCGCCACGGCAAGATCGCCCACCTCGCCCGGGGCGGCGCGCGCGGGACGCTGCGAGAAGTCGCCGGCCGCGAGCCCACGGGCGACGGCGGACAGTTCGACGACGGGACGAGAGACGCTCCGGGCGAAGACCCAGGAGAGCAGGATCGCGACGAGCGCGGCGATCACGCCGGACACCGCGACGTCGCGCCGTGCGGCGCGCACGATGGCGTTGAGTGATTCCGTCGGCAGCGACACGCGGGCGTAGCCGAGCGGGGTGCGCACCGCGACGTACAGCTCCTCATTGCCCGCGGACACGCTGTGCCGCCGCGCGGAGCCCGTCCCTTCCCGTCGCGCCGCGATGATCTCCGGGCGGTTCGCGTGGTTCTCGAGCTGGTCCAGTTCCGGCCGGTCGAACTCGGAGTCGCCGATGACCACGCCCGTCGAGTCCACCAGCGTGACGCGATGCGCCGACTCCTTTCCCAGTCGGTTGGCGAGCGCATCGGCGTCCACCCCCGGCGTCCACTGCCCGGCGACGAGCCGCGCCTCGGTCGTGAGCCGCGCGGTGGTCTCCTCGGTGAGGCGGTTCGACAGCTTGCGGTCCACCGAGATGATCATGAGAACGACCAGGACGCCAACCACGCCAAGCGCGCCAAAGAGCAGGCGATGGGCGAGCTTCATGCGTCCCTCGGCGCCTTGATTCGGTAGCCGAACCCGCGCACGGTGTCAACCAGGTCGCCCGCCGCCCCCAGTTTCGTCCGCAGCCGCTGCACATGCATGTCCACGGTCCGCGTCTGGATGTCGGGGGCCGCCTCCCACACATGCTCGAGCAGCTGCGCGCGTCCCTGCACGCGGCCGCGCCGTTCGGCGAGGAGGAGCAGCAGCTTGAACTCGGTCGGCGTGAGCTCCACGTCGTGTCCGCTCACGGTCACGGTATGCGCCGCGCGGTCAATGGCGATGGCGCCGATCGTCAGCACGTCGGCCGCCGCCGGCGCGGCCGCGCTGCGCCGGAGGATGGCCTTCACGCGCAGCACCAGCTCCTGCGGACTGAACGGCTTGGTGAGGTAGTCGTCGGCGCCGAGCGACAGCCCCTTGATGCGGTCCGGCTCCTCACGGCGCGCCGTGAGCATGAGCACGGCGATGCTGGCGGTCGACACGTCGGCGCGCAGCTGCTCGAGCACGTCGAAGCCGGAAAGCCCGGGGAGCATCAGGTCGAGCACGATCAGCGCCGGCCGCTCGCGCCGCGCCGTGGCCAGCGCTTCGCTGCCGCTGGAGGCCGACGAGACGCGGTACCCCTCTTTGGCGAGATGGTAGACGACGAGCGCGACGATGTCGGGCTCGTCGTCCACGACGAGAATGCGTTCGCGTAGCTTGGTCTCGGTCAAGTCGACTGGTCCTGCAGGCGGCGAAGGATGGTGGCGATGATCAGGTCGATGGCGACCGTATTGTGCCCGCCGCGCGGGATCACGAGGTCGGCGTAGCGCTTGCTGGGCTCGACGAACTGCAGGTGCATCGGCTGCACCGTGGTGAGGTACTGACTCAGGATCTCCTCCAACGGACGTCCGCGCACCTTGATGTCGCGCCGGATGCGGCGGATGAGCCGCTCGTCGGCATCGGTGTCCACGAACACCTTCACGTCGCAGCGATCGCGGACCCGCTCGTCCACGAAGAGCAGGATGCCGTCAATCACGATCACGTCGGCTGGCGCGACCGGCTTGCTCTCTTCCGAGCGCAGGTGGCGCACGAAATCGTAGATCGGCTTCTCGATCGGGATGCGCGCGCCGAGCTGGTCGAGATGCGTCACCAGCAGGTCGAGGTCGAACGCGTCCGGGTGATCCCAGTTGACCTGGCGGCGCTCGTCGATGGTGAGGTGCGTGAAATTCCGGTAGTACGCGTCCATGTCGAGGAACGCGACCGATGACGGCATCGCCTCGGCAATGCGCTTCGCCACCGTGGACTTGCCCGAGCCGGTGCCGCCCGCGATGCCAATGATGAGAGGCTTCATGCGAAAGTTGGATGTCGGGCTGCTGATGCAGGATGCATGCGCGACGGCAGGGAAGGTAGCGCCGAGGCTGTCACGGAATTGTATCGGTGAATGAATGGGGCGGCCACCGTCGGCGGGCAAACCGCCCGCACCATTCGACGCCGGTCGGCGCTCCCACCGGTGGCGATGACCCTATAGTTTTCTTCCATGTTGCCATCGCTTCGCGCGGCGCTCCTCGGGAGCGCCGTGCTCTTCGTGGCTCCCCCGGCCGTTCGCGCCCAGGGCATCCCGATCGACCTGGTCGTCGCGGCCACCTCCGACGTCCACGGACGCCTGCGGGCCTGGGACTACTTTGCCGACACGGCCGAAAGCACGCGCGGCCTGTCACGGCTGGCTACGGCGGTGGACTCGCTGCGCCGGGCGCACCCGGGCCGCGTCATCCTGCTCGATGGCGGCGACCTGCTGCAGGGCAACCCCATGACCTTCGTGGCGTCGCGCATGCCGGCGATGCCGCACCCGGCGATGGCGGCGATGAACGCGATGCAATACGACGCGGCCGCCGTCGGCAACCACGAGTTCAACTACGGCGTGCCGTTCCTCGAGCAGGCGGTGCGCCAGGCACGCTTCCCGCTCCTCGCCGCCAACGCGCGCCGCCCCGACGGCTCGCGCGCCTTCGCCGGCTTCACGCTCATCGAGCGCGCCGGCGTGAAGGTCGGCATCGTCGGCGTGACGAATCCGGGGGCGAACATCTGGGACCGCGCGAACCTGCGCGGCCGGGTGACCGTCACCGAGATCGTGCCAGCCGTCCGCTTTGCCGTGGACTCGGCGCGCGCGGCCGGCGCCGAACTTGTCGTGGCCATCGTGCACGCGGGGCTGGGCGGCGCCAGCAGTTATGACACCACCGCGAGCGGCGGCGAGAATGTTGCCGGCGACGTCGCCCGTCAGGTGGCGGGGATCGACCTCATCGTCTTTGGCCACTCGCATCGCGAGGTCGCCGACACGACGATCAACGGCGTGCTGCTGGTGCAGCCGCGGCAATGGGCGGGGAGCCTCGCCGTCGCAACGATACGCCTGCAGAACCGCGGCGCCACGTGGAGCGTCGTCGAGAAGCACGGCCAGCTGATCCGTGCGCGTGGACACGAGGAGTCGCCCGCCGTCGTGCAGGCCGTGGCTGCCGCGCATGACGCGGCGCGCGCGCAGACCAATCGCGCCATCGGCGCCACGCTCACCACGTGGCGCTCCGACTCGGCACGCACGCACGACACCCCGCTGGTGGACTGGGTGCTCGACGTCGAGCGGCGCGTATTCGGCGCCGACCTCGCGTCGACCGCGGCCTTCGATCTGGGCGCGACGCTCGGCCCGGACAAGATCACGGTGGCGCAGCTGGCGCGCCTCTATCCCTACGAGAACACGCTGCAGCTCGTGCAGGTCAGCGGCGCGGTGCTCCGCGCGTATCTCGAGCAGAGTGCCCGCTACTTCGTGGTGACGCCGGGCGATGAGCCGACGGTGACCACCGATCCGGAGATTCCGGGCTTCAACTTCGACATCGTCGGCGGCGCCGAGTACGCCATCGACCTGTCGCGCCCACCCGGCGATCGGATCACCGGCCTGCGGGTTCGCGGGCGCGACGTGGCCGCGGCCGACTCGTTCACGCTGGCGGTCAACAACTATCGAGCCGGCGGCGGCGGCGGTTACGGCATGCTCCGCGGTGCGCCGGTGCTGCGCGACACGCAGGTGGAGATTCGCGACCTGTTGATTGCGGAGGTCGAGCGCCGCCAGACACTCTCGGCCGCGGAGTTCACGGACCGGCACTGGCGCATCGAACCGGCCGCGTACGCGGCTGCGGCGTATCGTGCCGTGCACGGCGCGTCGACCCCGGCCACGCTGCGCCTCATCAGCATCAACGACTTCCACGGGGCGCTTGAATCGCGTCCCGACGGCAATCAGGGGAACCGCGGCGGCGCCGCCCAGGTGGCGCACGCGATCCGCAGCGCCCAGCAGGAGTGCGGCGCTTCCTGCGTCACCGTGCTGCTCGACGGCGGCGACATGTTCCAGGGGACGGCCGCCTCGAACCTCGCCTACGGCCGTCCGGTGACGCAGTTCTACAACGCGCTCGACTTCGCCGCCGGCGCGCTCGGCAACCACGATTTCGACTGGGGCCAGGACACGCTGCGCGCGAGGATGCGCGACCTCCATCACGCCGTGCTGGGCGCGAATGTCACGTATGCGGACGGACGCCGGGTGCCGTGGGTGCGCGGCGACACCATCGTCGTGCGCGGTGGCGTGCGCATCGGCATCGTCGGCGTGGCGTCGGAACTGACGCCGCGCGTCACGATGGCCAAGAATGTCGCCGACCTGCGCTTCGCGCCGCCGGCCCCGGTGATCAACGAGCGGGCGCGCGCGCTGCGCGCGCGCGGCGCCACCGTGGTGATTGCCGTGGCGCACGACGGCGGGTTCTGCGACACCCGCGGCGCGGCGCCGGCCTGCACTGGTGAAGTGGTGACGCTGGCGCAGGGAATCACGGAGAAGGTGGACGCGCTGGTCACCGGTCATACGCACTCCATGCTCAACACCGAGATGAACGGCATCCCGGTAGTGCAGGCCCGGTCGAGCGGGCGCGCCATCGCGGTGCTCGACCTGCCGCTGGGCCCGGACGGCCGCGTCGCGGGCCGTGCGCGCGGAACGGTGCGCAACGTGGAGAGCGATGCGACGCCGGCCGATGCCGACATCGCGCGCCTCGTGCAGGAGGCCACGGCGTCCATCGCGTCGCGCGTGAACCAGCGCGTGGGCGAACTGGCCGCGCCGATGCTCCGTCACGGCGAGGAGTATGCGCTGGGTCACCTCATCGCCGACGCGCAGCGCGCGGCGGGCAAGGCCGACTTTGCCGTGATGAACAACGGCGGCATTCGCGCCGACCTGCCGGCCGGAGCCGTGACCTACAGCGCGCTCTTCGAGGTGCAGCCGTTCGGCAACGTGCTGTATCGCGTCACCGCGCGCGGCGATGCGCTGCGCGCCTACTTCGAGCGCATGTACAACGGCCAGCGCCCGCCGCGGGTGCACGTCAGCGGCATCGCGCTGACGTGGGACAACTCCCGTCCCGCCGATCAGCGCCTCGTGCAGGCCACGCTGCCGAATGGGCAGCGCCTCGACGACGCGCACGAGTACACGCTGGTTCTCAGCGATTTCATGCTCACCGGCGGCGACGGACTGGGCCTTGGCGACGCGGCGCGCCGGGTGGAACCGCTCAACATCCAGGACCTCGACGCGCTCATTGCCTTCGTGCGCGCCATGCCGGGCGGCGTCATCGTCGCCGACGAGACGCCGCGCCTCACCTACCCCCGACCATGACCGACTCCCTGACCGTCTTCGTCAATGCGCACACCGTGCAGGTGCCGGCCGGCGCCACCGTCCTCGACGCCGTGCGCGCCTTTGACGCCGCCGAGGGCGATGCCGTTGCCGCCGGCACGCGCGGAATCACCGACAGCCGCGGCCTGCCCGTGGCGTTCGCCGCGCCGGTGCACGGTGGCGCCATCTTCCGCCTCGTCTCCGCTCGCGCCGGCCGCACTGGGGACGCCGAGTGACAGTCGCCACTGCTGACCTGCTGCGCCGCCTGCCCAAGACGGAACTGCACTGTCACCTCGACGGCTGCGTGCGCCCGTCCACGCTGCTCGAGCTGGCCGCCGAGTACGACAAGCCGATGCCGGCCGACGACGCGGAGCAGCTCGCGCGCTACATGCTCGTGGATGACGCGGAGAACCTCGAGGACTACCTCGAGCGCTTCTCGGTCACGCTCTCGGTGATGCAGACCAGCGAGGCCCTCGAGCGGATTGCGTACGAACTGGCGGAGGACGCGGCCCGCGAAGGGGTGCGCTACCTCGAGACGCGCTATGCGCCGGTGCTCAACGTGCGCGGGGGGCTCTCGCTGGAGGAATCGGTCGAGGCGCCGCTGCGCGGGCTCGCGCGGGCGCACCAGGAGTACGGCATCGTCGGGCGCGTGATCGTCTGCGCCATCCGCAACATGGCGCCCGAGGTGTCGCTCGAGCTCGCCAAGCTGGCCGTCGCCTTCAAGCATCGCGGGGTCGTGGGCTTCGACCTCGCCGGCGGCGAGGCCGGCAACCCCGGGCGACGCCACAAGGACGCCTTCGACTACGCGCGTGAGCACGACCTCCCGTGCACCTGCCATGCGGGGGAGGGTGACGGTCCCGATTCGGTGCGCGAGGCCGTGCACGGCCTCTGCGCCTGTCGCATCGGTCACGGCACGCGGCTCATCGAGGATGAGTCGCTCACCCAGTACATTGCCGACCGGCAGATCACCGTCGAGTGCTGCATCACCAGCAACGTCCAGACGCGCGCGGCGGCGTCGTTGGACGCGCATCCCCTGCGCGCGTTCTTCGATCGCGGGCTCAATGTCGCGCTCAGCACCGACAATCGGTTGATGAGCGGCGTCACGCTGGTGGATGAGTATCAGAAGGCCGCGCGGCACCTCGGCTTCACGTTCGAGGAGCTCTGCACCATTGCGCGAAACGGATTCCGGAGCGCCTTCCTGCACGAGGAGGAGCGACGCACCCTGCTGGCCACGGTCGATCGCGACATCGCGGCGCTGATGGCGGAGGTGACCAAGTGAGTCCTGTCGAAGCCACCCATGGCGCCGCCGCGGCGCGTGAGGCCGCGGCCGTCATCCGCCAACGGCTTGGCGTCGACGCGCCGGCCTGCGCCATCATCCTCGGCTCCGGGCTGGGCGGACTCGCCGACCGCATCGAGAATGCCCGGTGCCTGCCGTATGCCGAAATTCCGGGGTTCCACGCGACGCATGTCGTGGGGCACAAGGGACAGCTGATCGCGGGATCGCTGGGCGGCCGCGAAGTCGTCGCGTTGGCGGGCCGGTTTCACATGTACGAAGGGCATTCGCCACAGGTCAGCGCCTTTCCCGTGCGCGTCGTGCATGCGCTGGGGGCGAAGACGCTGTTCGTCTCGAATGCCTCGGGCGGCATTCGGCGCACCTTCAGCGCGGGCGACCTGATGGTGATCGAGGATCACCTGAACCTGCAGTTCGTGAACCCGCTCACCGGCCCGGTGGAGTCCACCGACGAACGGTTCCCCGACATGAGCGCCCCCTACTCGCCGCGACTCAAGGCCTTGCTGCGAGAGACGGCGCGCCGGCTCCACATCCCGCTGCAGGCCGGCGTCTACGTCGGCCTGCTGGGTCCGACGTATGAGACGCTCGCCGAGGTGCGGATGCTGGAGCGGCTCGGCGCCGACGCCACCGGGATGAGCACCGTCCCGGAGGTGATCCTGGCGAACGCGCTTGGGCTGGAGGTGGTCGGGGTGTCGCTGATCTCGAACCCCGCGGCCGGGCTGTCCCCCGAGAAGCTCAGCCACGCCGACGTGATGCGCGCGGCGGAGGCGGCGGGCGAGAAGTTCGCTAGCCTCGTCGCGGAGTTTGTCGCGAGTCTCTAGAGATGGCGGATGGCAGAGGGCGGATGGCCGATGGCCGATGGCCGATGGCCGATGGCCGATGGCAGATGGCAGATGGCGGAGGGCAGATGACTTGTGCGCATCCGCCTTCCGCCATCTGTCATCCGCCATCACTCTCTCCGCGACCTGCTCCCTCCCCTCACTTCTTGGGCGCCGGCAGGCTCAGCAGCCGTCGCTTGAACGTCTGGAACTCCTTCGAGTCCCGCGTGAGTCCCTGCAGCTGCGCCGCCGGATACCGCGCGATCATCGCCTTGGTGTCCGCGATGCGCGACTCCTCCATCGGATGTGACGCGAAGAAGCGGTCGACCTCCGTGGGCGTCGTCTTCCGCTCCTTCTGGAGGATCTCGAACATCTCGGGGATGCCGTTCGGATCGATCCCGGCCCGGATGACGTAGCGCACCCCCTCCTCGTCGGCCTCCGCCTCATCCGTCCGGCTGAACTTCGCGAAGGCGGCGCTGGCGCCAATCTGCATTGCCGCCTGCGTCAGCCCTGAGTTGCACGCCGAGGTCAGCGTGCAGAGCAGCGTGGCGCCGATGTTGGTGCCCTGGGCCTTCTGCATCTGTTTCACGCTGTGCCGCCGCGTGACGTGCCCAATCTCGTGGCCGATGACGCCGGCCACCTGCGACATGTTCGTGGCGCGCTCGATCAGCCCCCGGTTCACGTAGATGTAGCCGCCCGGGACCGCAAAGGCATTTACCTCGCGGCTATCGACAACGTAGAAGTGCCAGTCGAGATTTCGCTGGTCGGCAATGCGGGCCAGGGTGTCCCCGAGGTAGTTGACGTACCGCGTGATCTCGGGATCCTGGATGAGCGGCAGTTCCTTGGCGATCTGTGAGGCGTAGTTGGCGCCAATCTCGACCTCCTGCTGGGTCGAGACCGCACAGCCCGTGGTGCAGAGGCACAGGCCCAGAAGGGCGGCGCGTGCGGGGGGGACGATACGATTCATCATGGAGAGCAATTAGTGGTGAAATGGCTCACGACGGCAAGGGACCTGCGGCGCCGGAAGTCGCGGGAACGGAACGGCCTCTTCGTCGCCGAAGGCGTCCGGACGGTCGAGGAACTGGCGCGCTCGCCGCTCACGGTGGAGACGGTGCTCTTCACCGAGCGGGCCGTGGCCGACATGCGGGCCGGCATGGTGATCCGGGCGCTCGAAAGCCGCGGCGTGCCGATCGTGCCGGTCACCGACGTGGAGTTTGAGTCGGCGGCCGACACCGAGCACCCGCAGGGCCTGCTGGCCGTCGCGCGGCAGCCGCGCCATACCCTGGAGGCCCTCCCGGTGGGCGGGACGACGCGGCTGCTCGTGCTCGACGCCATCCAGGATCCCGGCAACGTGGGCACGCTGGTGCGGACGGCGGCAGCGCTTGGCGCGGACGGCGTCGTGGCCCTCCCCGGCACCGTCGATGTGTGGAATGCGAAGGTGATTCGCAGCGCGGTGGGCACGCACTTCCGCTTCCCAGTCGTGGAGGCATCGATCACGGCGCTCGGCGAGTTCCTCGATCGGCACGGTGTGGCGCTGTGGGGGACCGATGCCGGCGGCACGCCGATCGAGTCGGTGACCGCGGCGCCCCGCATCGCCGTTGCCGTCGGGAACGAGGGGGCGGGGCTGTCCGAGGCGTTGCGCGCGCGCTGCTCGACCGTCGTCTCGTTGCCGATGGCGCCCGACGTGGAATCGTTCAACGTCGCGGTGGCGGCCGGCATTGTCCTTTACGCACTCCGCCCGTGAGCGACTCCGCCTGGTTTGCCGCGTACGCCCCGCTGTTCGGCGCCATCGGCGCCGTCCTCGGGTCGTTCCTGAACGTCTGCATCGCGCGCTGGCCCAAGGACGAGTCGGTGGTGCGGCCGCGCTCCCGCTGCCCCGGCTGCGGCGGCGCCATCGCCTGGCATGACAACATTCCCGTCATCAGCTGGCTGGTGCTACGCGCCCGCTGTCGCTCCTGCGGGCAGCCCATCAGCTGGCAGTATCCACTCGTCGAGGCCACCACGGCCGCCATCTGGATCGGCGCGCTCTGGCTGCTCGGTCCCACGCTCGTGGGCGTGCGGCTTGCGCTGGTCACCACGATCCTCCTCGGCGTCGCCGTCACCGATGCGCAGAGCTACCTCATCCCCGACGGCTTCACGCTGAACGGGCTTGCCGTTGCCCTGGCGGGATCGCTCGCCGGAGTGATCATCGGGGAACAGCTCCCATTCGCCGGTCCGTGGGAGGCGCTGTTGGGCGCCTGCGTCGGCGCCGGAGCGATCACCATCGTCGGGTGGCTCGGCGAAGTGGCGATGAAGAAGGAAGCCATGGGCTATGGCGACGCGACGCTGATGGCCTTCGTCGGGGCGATGCTCGGCCCGCATCGCGCGCTCCTCTGCATTTTCGTAGGCGCGGCAATTGCCGCCGCCACCTTCCTGCTCGTGGTCTATCCGGTCGGGTGGCTGCGCGCACGGCGTGCCGGCACCGAGTTTGCCCCGCCGCTCGTGCCGTTTGGCGTCTTCCTTGCGCCTGCCGCGGTCGTCACGTTGCTTTTCGGAAATGGACTGATCAACTGGTACCTGGGACAAGCGTTCGGCTGAGCCGCGGTCGCGGACCGCGCCAACTATAGAGAGAGGCGAAATGCGTTTCATCACTCGTCGCGCGGCCATGCTGTGCTCCGCGGCACTGGTCGCGCTGGCGGCCTGCGGCGACCGTTCGGCCGCAAAGTACGGCGGCCCGTACGGCATGCTCGTCGGCAAGTTCGTGCCGCAGGTCGAGAAGGCCACCGGGCTCGCCTTCAAGACGCCACCGGTCGTCGAGCCGCGCAGCACGGAAGAAGTGCGCGCCTTCCTCGAGAAGGAGTTCAACGAGAACCTCCCCGCCCTCGAACTCGAGGGGGCGGCCCGCGCCTACAAGCTGCTGGGCTTCCTGCCCGACACGATGGACCTGCGCCGGTTCATGCTGCGCCTGCTCGGCGAGCAGGTCATCGGTTACTACGATCCGGCGGCGAAAGTCCTGTATGTGGTGCGCGACACCTCCGCCGGCCGCGCCGCGCTGGTGGAGGTGACGGTCGCGCACGAACTGGTGCACGCCCTGCAGGACCAGTACTTCAATCTCGACTCGTTGCAGAAGCAGCGGGATGACAACGATCAGCTGACCGCGGCGCAGGCGGTGATGGAAGGCCAGGCGACGTACGAGCAGATGTCCACGATGCTCGGCGGCGACCTGGGAGTGCGCATGCCCGGGGGATGGGACCGGGTGCGCGAGATGATTCGCGAGAACCAGACGGCGATGCCGGTTTTTGCCAGCGCGCCGATGCTGCTGCAGGAGACGCTCCTCTTTCCGTACCTGAGCGGCGCGGAGTTCATGCGGCGGTTCAAGGAGGCGAAGACCAGGCGGCCGCCCTGGCAGCCGCTGCCGGCCAGCACGGAGCAGGTGCTGCACTTCGAGAAGTACCTCGCCGGGGAGAAGCCGGTGCGGGTCGAACTGCCGCCGCTGCTCGCGGGAACGAAGGTGTACGAGAACGACCTCGGTGAGTTCGAGACGCGCCTGTTCCTGTATCAGGCGTTGCAGGACCTGGGCACGGCGGCGCGCTCCGCCGAAGGGTGGGGGGGCGACCGGTACGTGGTCGCCAACCTGGCGGGCGGGGCGGGCATCGTCTGGGTGTCGGTGTGGGATTCGCCCATTGATGCCGGCGAGTTCCGTGATGCGGCCCAGCGGGCGGCGCAGCGCCGCTTCGGCATGCCGGGGAAGGGAGGCGCGGAACTGAAGCGGTTCGAAGGGAAGGGGCGCGTGGTGGAAATCGCCGCGACGACCGTGCAGGGCAAGGCAGCGATCCTGTGGACCGACGTGCCGGCGGGGAGCGGCACGCGGCTCATCGATGCCGCGAAAGTGCGGCTGACGGAACGGTAGGGAGGAACGTCCGATGCGAAGCATGACCCCGAGACGCGTGATGCGGCGGTCGCTCGTGGCGCTGATGGCGCTGGCGACCGGCAGCTGCATCGAATGGAAACAGACGACCGCGGCGCCGGAGGAGTCGGTGAAGCGGTTCATTTCGCACGTGCAGACGCTTGATGGCACGCGCGTTGCCACGCTCGTGAGCCGCGCGGCGCCGAATGCGGGGAGCGGCGCGGTCGTGAGCGCGGTGCTCCCCAACCAGGTGCTGCGCGGCGGGACGGTCCAGACGACGGTCACTTCGGCGACGCCATTCAGCCGCGTGGTCTTCGACGTGCCGGGCAACACGGACCATTGGGAACTCGCCCTCGGGGCGCCCGTCAACAGCGTGACGGTGCTGATGGTGATCGCCGCGGAAATGCCCAAGACGCTCTTCACGCTCCGGATGGCGGGTGGCGGTGCCAGCAACACTGGCCCGTACCAGTCGTCGGACCTCGGCGTCATCTTCGTCGGCACCGGTGAGATCCAGACCAACGTCACGTGGGATACGAAGGCCGACGTGGACCTGCACCTCATCGATCCGACGGGCAAGGAGATCTACTACGCCGCGCGCAACGCGCCCTCCGGCGGACAACTCGACCTCGACTCCAACGCGGCCTGTGGCACCGATGGCCCGCGGGCGGAAAACATCTTCTGGGGTGACGGCATCGTCGTGCCGCACGGCGAGTACATCCTGCGCGTCGACTACTGGTCGAGCTGCGGCGCCGCTGCCACCAACTACGCCGTGACGGTCAACCTGCGCGGCCTCCCGCCGAAGATCTTCACCGGCACGCTGACCGGCGGCGGCTCGAATGGCGGCGCGGGGGCGGGGAAGACGATAGCGGTATTCACATACTGAAGAAGACGACAGAGTACGACGGAGTACGACAGAATACGGCAGGGGCCCGGCGGCGATTATCGCTTCCGGGCCCCACTGCCGTACTCTGTCCTACTCCGTGTTCTTCCGTCGTATTCGCTTGCTAGGGGAGCACCTTCGCCAGCGCGTGTAACCCGAGTCCTGCCAGTGCGCCGACCAGGGTGCCGTTGATCCGGATGTACTGCAGGTCGGGGCCCACCGCGAGTTCAAGGCGGGCGGCGGCAACGGACGGATCCCACGCCTGCACCGTGCGGGCGATGAGCGCGCCGACGTGGTCGCGATTCCGCTCGGCGGCGTCGGCCACCGCCTCGATGAGCGTCTCGTCGAGCTCGGCGAGCACCGCCTCGTTGGAGAGCAGCGCCGTGCCGGCCGCGGAGAGGCCGCGTACCAGCCCGGGCGCCGGCGCCTCGCCATCGGCGCCGTAGCGCAGGGCGGAGGCGCGCACCGAATCCCACACGCCGTCCACGATCCCCTCCACCACGTCCGCGTTCAGCAGCTGGCTCTTGATCTGCTCGGCCTTCGCACTCATGTCGGGCGAATGACGGAGTTTCTGCACGAGCGCCCGCAACTCGCTGTCCACCTTCACGCGCAGCGGATGCGCGGCATCGGCCCGGACGTCGGCGAGCGTCTTCTCCGTGGCGCGCAGCAACTGCTTGTAGATGGCGCTGTCCACCACGCCCGGCACGTACCACGGACTTTCCTTCCGGATCTGCGCCCGGATGGTCTCCCGATTGTCGGCGAGTGCCCGGAGCACGAGTTGCAGCGCCTGGTCGAGGAACTCGTGATGCCGGTCGTCGCTCGTCACCATCTCGAGCACGTCGCCGAGGATGGGCGCCACGAGGGTGCGTTCCACGCGCTCGACGGCCGAGCGCCGGATGAGCGCGCGGAATTCCTCGTCCGGCACCGCCTGCACCGTGCGTGCAAATCCGCTTTGGAGCAACGATGCCACGCGGGCACTGTTGTCGGGCGACGAGAGCCACCGCGCGAGGCGCTCCGACGGATGCAATCGCCGCAGCTCGGCCTCCACCACGTCGCGCGTCAGGAAATGCCGCTGCACGAAGTTGCCGAGCACGCGACCGATGCGGTCGCGCTGGGTCATGATGATGGCGGTGTGCGGAATCGGCAGGCCGAGCGGGCGCCGGAAGAGCGCGGTCACGGCGAACCAGTCGGCGAGTCCGCCCACCATCGCTGCTTCGGTGGCGGCGCGCACCCAGTCGAGCCAGGGATATGTCGGCGTGAAATGGCGCGACACGAGGAAGACCAGGGCGGCCGCCACGAGCAGCCCCGTGGCGCGCGCCCGCATCTTGTCGAGACGCGCCTGTCGCGCGGCGTCGTCGGGGCCGGGAAGCAGCTCGGGGGTCATCGGCGGCCGGTCCTCATGACAGGGCCCACCGCCGTCGTGCCGCGCGGATCAGCGGATGATGCGGCGCCCGCTTGGGCTTGAGCAGCGTGCCGCGGCAGGTGCGCGCCCCGCACCGGCACGGAAACCGCAGCTTGCGCGCTGGCGTGTGCGGGTCGTCCAGCTCGATGGCGTAGTCGTAGCCAAGTTCCTCGCCGGGGCGAATGCGTCGCAAGCTCACGATCCACATGTGGTCGCCGGCCGGCATCGGCTCGCAGTTCGGCGCGCACGAGTGGTTGATGAAGCGCGCGTCGTTGCCGCCGACATTGGCGTCAATCACCCGGTCTTCGTCGAGCTGCAGCAGGTACGTGTGCTCCGCCTCCTCGTGGCCGTCCGGCGCGGTGGGATACCGGCGCTCGCCCTCGGCATGCGAGATCAACTCGCCCGTGTACTCGATGATGCGCGTGCCAGCGGCAATCGGCTTCACGGCGTAGACGCCCAGCCCGTGACGCGCCGATGCGCGCCGGCGATACTGCGACGGCGACGCGAGCGGGAGCGCGGAAACGCGATGTGGGTGCGCGTGGCGCGGCATGGAGGGCCTAGCGGGGACGGCGTCGCATGGGCGGTTAGCGCGGACGATCCGCCGCAGCCCGCCCGTCCGCCGGCAGGTCCACGCTCTGCCGTCCGCCATCCGCCATCGGCCGTCCCTCATCGAACAACGGAAGGTCGTCAGCAAATCCAAGCGGCGGCGCTGCGAGGAGCATGCGCTCGATCGCCTCGTCCATCGTGTGCACGAACGTGAAGCGCACCTGCGCGCGCACCTCGTCGGGAAGCTCGCGCAGGTCCTTCTCGTTCGTCGCGGGGAGCATCACCTCGCGCAGGCCACTCCGGTACGCCGCCAGCACCTTTTCCTTCACGCCTCCGATCTCGAGCACCTTGCCGCGCAGCGTCACCTCGCCGGTGACCGCCACGTCGCGCCGCACCGCGCGGCGGCTCATCACGCTGGCGATCGCCAGCGTCACCGCCACGCCGGCGCTGGGCCCGTCCTTCGGCACCGATCCGGCCGGGAAATGAATGTGCAGGTCGGTGTGCTTCAGCTCGGGATCGCCCAGGCGCAGCGTGCGCGCGCGTGATCGTACATACGAGCAGGCCGCGTCCACGGATTCACGCATCACGTCGCCCAGCTGTCCGGTCACGAGCAGGCGGCCGCTCCCCGACATCAGCAGCGCCTCGATCGTCATCAGCTCGCCGCCCGCCGCGGTCCACGCGAGCCCGGTCACCGCGCCGATCTCGGCCGCCTGCTCGGCTTCCTCGGCCGCGTAGCGCGGCGGCCCAAGCACGTCCTCGATGCGCGACTGATCCACCACCCACGCCCCCACCTCGCCGTCGGCCTTGCGGCGCGCGCGCTTGCGCATGATCGACGCCAGGTTGCGCTCGAAGTTGCGCAGGCCCGCCTCGCGCGCGTAGCGGCTGGCGAGGAACCCCAGCGCCTCGTCGGTGAACTGCAGGTCCACGTCGGCGATGCCGTGCTCCTCGAGGAGGCGCGGCAGCAGGTACCGCCAGGCGATCTCCACCTTCTCCTCGATGGTGTACCCCGCAATGCGGATCACCTCGAGGCGGTCGCGCAGTGCCGGCGGGATGTCGAACAGGTTGTTGGCGGTCGCGATGAAGAGCACCGACGACAGGTCGACCGGCAGGTTCAGGAAGTGGTCGACGAACGTCGCGTTCTGCGACGGGTCGAGCACCTCGAGCATCGCGGCAGCGGGATCACCCACCGGTCCGCCCGCGGCCATCTTGTCGATCTCGTCGATCAGGAAGACCGGGTCGCTCACGCCCACGCGGCGCAGCGCCTGCACCAGCAGTCCCGGGAGCGAACCGACGTAGGTGCGCCGATGCCCGCGAATCTCGGCTTCGTCGCGCACGCCGCCCACGGAGATGCGATAGAACTTCCGCCCGATCGCGGCGGCGATCGCCTCGCCGAGCGAGGTCTTGCCGGTGCCCGGCGGCCCGACGAAGCAGAGGATCGGTCCCGGCGCGTGCCCGCCGCGCAGCTTGTGCACCGCGAGGTGCTCGAGGATGCGGTCCTTCGCCTCGCGCAGTCCCCAGTGCCGCTCATCGAGGGCGGCTTCCACCCGGTCGAGCGCGATGTCGGTGGGGCCGGCGCTGCGTCCCCAGGGCAGGGCGAGCACCCATTCGAGGTAGTTGCGCAGCACCTGGTACTCGCTCGACGCGCTCGAGAGGCCACGCAAACGCGTGACTTCGCGCCGCGCTTCGGTGGCGACCGTTGGCGGCAGCGGCGCCTCCTCGATCTGCCGCAGCAGTTCGCTCACTTCGTTGTCCTGCGGGTCCCCTTCGCCCAGCTCGGACTGGATCGCGCGCAGCTGCTGGCGCAGGTAGAACTCGCGATGGTGCCGCTCGATGTTCGCGTCGGTCTGCACGCGCACATCCTCGAGCACGG
Source organism: Gemmatimonadaceae bacterium (assembly GCA_036504815.1). Lineage (NCBI taxonomy): Bacteria > Pseudomonadati > Gemmatimonadota > Gemmatimonadia > Gemmatimonadales > Gemmatimonadaceae > Gemmatimonadaceae bacterium. Next base: position 194,970 of record DASXUN010000003.1, read on the forward strand.
CCGAGCGCGTCAGTTCCTTCTCGAGCCGGGCCAGCACGAACGTCACGCGGTCGGAGACGTCGAGCCGCTGCAGCACCTCGTCCTTGTCGGCGGCGCGGAACGGACCGCGCGCCGCCACCAGGTCGGCGGCGTATCCCGGCGTGCCCGCGTGGAGGCGCACGAGGGCCGACAACTCCGGTGGCGTGGCGTCGCTCGACTCCACCAGGCGGTCCGCCGCATCGGCGAGCTGGACGAGGAGCAGACGCAGCCCCGGCACGTCCGCCGCGCTCTCGCTCACCGATTCGGCGCTCGCGTACGTCACGAGTTCCCGGCGCTCGAGTTCGGCGATGCGCACTCGCGCCGTCCCCTCGAGCGTGACCTGCAGCGTGTCGCCGGCCACCGCGGTGCGCGCCACCACGCGCGCGAGCACCCCGATGCGTCCCACCAGCCCGGCGGGATCGCCCGTGGCGTCGCGCACCGGTGCCACGGCGACGATCACTTCGAGATCGTGCTCCGGGTGCGCCTTGAGCAGCGCCACGTTCTCTGGCGCTCCCATCTGCACGGCCACCGTGCCGCGGGGGAAGACCGCCGTGGACCGCAGCAGGAGCAGCGGTCGCTGGATGCGGGCGAGATCGGAAGGGGAGGACGGCCCGGGCGCGGTCACGCGTACTAAGGTAGCAATTGCGCAATTCCGCGAAAGCCCATCGGCCATCGGCCATCTGCCATCTGCCATCTGCCATCCCTTCGCTTCATCTCCCAACTATCTTTCTCAGATGTTCCAGGAACTCTCCGACAAGCTCGAAGCCACCTTCGCCAAGCTCCGCGGGCGCGGCACGCTCAGCGAGGCCGACATCAAGGACGGCCTGCGCGAGGTGCGCCGCGTCCTCCTCGAGGCCGACGTCAACTTCCAGCTGACGCGCGAGTTTCTCGAGCGCGTCGAGAAAAAGGCCGTCGGCGTCTCGCAGATCCGCACGGTCTCGCCGGCGCAGCAGCTCGTCAAGATCGTCTACGACGAGCTCACCGCGATGCTCGGCGAGCGCAAGGAAGGGCTCAAGCTAAGCTCGGTGCCTCCGACGGTCGTGCTGATGGTCGGGCTGCAAGGTTCCGGCAAGACGACCACGGCCGCCAAGCTTGCGCGCCGGCTCAAGGGCGAGGGACGCCAGGTGCGGCTCATCGCCGCCGATGTCTACCGCCCGGCCGCCATCGACCAGCTGGAGTCGCTCGGCAAGGACCTCGACATCCCCGTCTACGCCGACCGCTCCACGGCCGACGTCGTGAAGATCGCACGCGCCGGACTCGACGTTGCGCGCCGCGAACGCGACCGCGTGGTGCTCATCGACACTGCCGGCCGCCTGCAGATCGACGAGGAGATGATGGACGAGCTGCGCCGCCTCAAGGAGGCGGTGCGCCCCGACGAGATCCTGCTGGTCGCCGACGGCATGACCGGCCAGGACGCGGTGAAGATCGCGCAGGGCTTCGACACCGCCCTCGGCGTCACCGGCATCATCCTGACGAAGATGGACGGCGACGCCCGCGGCGGCGCCGCGCTCAGCATCTACGGCATCACCAGGAAGCCCATCAAGTACATCGGCGTCGGCGAGAAGAGCGACGCGCTCGAGGAGTTCCACCCCGACCGCATGGCCGGGCGCATCCTCCAGCAGGGCGACGTCCTCACGCTCGTCGAGAAGGCGCAGGGCGCCATCGACGCCGAGGAGGCCAGGCGCCTCGACAAGAAGGTGCGCAAGGAAGGGATGGACCTCGGCGACTTCCTCGCGGCGATGAAGCAGATCCAGCGGCTCGGCCCCATGGAAGGCATCCTCAAGATGCTTCCCGGCGTCAACAGCAAGATGCTGAAGCAGGCGAACACCGATCCCAAGCGGATGAAGCACCTCGAGGCGATCATCCTCTCGATGACGGCCGAAGAGCGCAAGAAACCCGACCTGCTCAATGGCTCGCGCCGCGCGCGCATCGCCAAGGGGAGCGGCCGCCCGATCAGCGAAGTCAACAAGCTGCTCGAGCAGTTCCGCGGGATGCAGAAGATGATGAAGGCGATGAAGGGCGGGGGGAGGATGCAATTCCCGGGGATGAGATAGCTGGAACGGCGATTGAGGATCGGGAATCCGGATTTCGATTCAGGATGTCGATTCCGGATTGCGATTGGCGATGCGGCGCAAATCGCAAGTCGAAGTCCTCAATCTAGATCCTCAATCCAGTTCCGGATTCCAGATCCTCAATCACCCCCAGGACCTTGAGTCCCTCCCAAAGGCCAGCTATCTTACTAGGCTCGCTGCTCCAGCCGGTTCAACCACCGGCCCCGGGTGCGGACCGGACATCCCGGCCCCGCGATGAGCCCGCCGGCAGCGCCTGACCGCTTTCTCCAGAGTGCATCCGATGGCCGTTGCTATTCGTCTCCGCCGCGCGGGCCGCAAGAAGGCCCCCATGTACCGCATCGTCGTCGCCGACTCGCGCATGCCGCGTGACGGCAAGTTCACCGAAGTCATCGGCCAGTATCAGCCCCGCACGGGCGAGAAGGCGATCGCGCTGAACGCCGAGCGCGCCAACTACTGGCTCGACAACGGCGCGCAGCCGTCCGACACGGTGCGCTCGCTCCTCCGCAAGGCCGGCGTCCTCAAGGCGCGCCACGAGAAGCGCCTGGCCGCCAAGCTGAGCGCCGCCGCCGTCCCCGTCTCGGAGAGCAGCGAGGCGCAGTGACCATCGGCCCCACCGCGGTCGTCGGGCGCATTCGTCGCGCCCACGGCATCAAGGGCGAACTGGTGGTGGCACTCGAAACCGACGCGCCGGACGCGATCTTCGCGCCCGGCGCGCGCGTTATCGTGGGCACTCCCGACGGCGACCTCGCTCCCGATGCCCGCACGGGCCGACTGGTGGAGCTGGTCGTCCGCGCCGTGCGCGACTTCCAGGACGGCCTGCTGGTCTTCTTCGAGGGGATCGCCGACCGCACCGACGCCGAGAAGTGGCGCGGCCGGTCGCTGCTCGTCCCGATGAGCGAACTCGAACCGCCGGCCGACGACGAGTTGTGGGCGCACGAACTCCCCGGCATGCAGGCGCTCGATCCGCAGGGCGCCGTGATTGGCGAGGTGCAGAGCTACTACGAGCTGCCGCAGGGGCTCGTGCTCGAAATCGCCACGGCGCGCGGGCTGCGTGACGTGCCGTTCAACGACGCCTTTGTAGTCCGTTTCGACCGCGACAAGCGCCAGCTCACGCTCGACGCGCCCGAGGGACTGCTCGAGTGAAGATCAACATCGTCACCATCTTCCCCGAGTTCTTCGCGGGGCCGCTGTCCATCTCCATTCCCGACAAGGCGCGCGAGGCGGGGAGCGTCACCTACAACGTCGTGGACCTCCGCGACTACACGCACGACCGGCACCGCACGGTGGACGACTACCCGTACGGCGGCGGGGCGGGGATGGTGATGAAGCCGCAGCCGTTTTTCGAGTGCGTCGAGGCACTCGGCGCCAAGGCCCCCATCGTCCTGCTGTCGCCGCGCGGCAGGATCTTCTCGCACGCCGACGCCGAACGTTTCGCCGCGGGCGAGGAGCTGACGCTGCTCTGCGGACATTACAAGGATGTGGACCAGCGCGTCGCCGATCACCTCGCCACGGAGCAGCTGTCGGTGGGCGACTTCGTGCTCTCGGGCGGCGAACCCGCGGCGCTGTGCATCGTGGACGCCGTCGTGCGATTGCTCCCCGGGGCGATGAGCGATCACGACAGCGCGCGCGGCGACTCCTTCTACGGCCGCGGCCTCTCGGCGCCGAGCTACACCCGGCCGCCCGAGTACCGCGGATTCACGGTGCCGGACGTGCTGCTGAGCGGGCATCATGCGGAGATCGAGAAGTGGAGGAAAGCAGAGGGTGAGCGGCTGACCCGGCGGCGGAACGAGGACGGGGTAGAGGCGTAGGGACGAGGCGGGAGAGTCGGAACGAGGAGGGAGGTCTCTGGTGCGCCAGTGACCTCCCTCCTCGTTCCACACCCCGTGCCTCGTCCCTGAGCCTCTACCCCCTCCCCGTTCCGCGCCCAGTCCTATCTCTTGATCAGACCCCGTCCGACAGGCCATTCCCACTCTTGTGCGTCGCGGGTCTGGTTCCTATCGTGTGCTCCACAACTGACCCCGCTCTCCTCCCATTTCCTCCACTGGAGCCCCCCAATGCGGAGAATCGCCATGCTGGCCGTCGCGTTCGCGACGGCCGCCTGCGCCAACGACGCGGCCACGCCCACGGAATCCGCCGTCGCCCGCCCGAGCGTCGCGTCCGTCGCCGAGCGTGCCGATTACATCGTGGTCTTCCATGATGACGTCGCCGACCCGCGCGGCCGGGCGGTCGGGCTCGCGCAGCGATACGGCGGCACGGTGGCGCACACGTACGGCGCGGCGCTCAAGGGCTTCTCCGGCGCGTTCAGCGGCACGGCCATCGCCGACCTCGCCCGCGATCCGTCGGTGGCGTACGTCGAGCGCGACCAAGTGATGACGGCGTTCACCACGCAGACGGGCGCCACGTGGGGGCTCGACCGCATTGACCAGCGCGCTCGGCCGCTCGACGGCTCGTTCACCTACACGGCGACCGGCAGCGGCGTGCACGCGTACATCGTGGACACCGGCATTCGCATTACGCACGCCGAGTTCGGCGGCCGCGCCTCGGTGGGTTACGACGCCATCGGCGATGGCCAGAACGGCATCGACTGCAACGGACACGGCACGCACGTCTCCGGGACGGTGGGCGGCGCCACATATGGCGTGGCCAAGAGCGTGAGTCTGGTGGCCGTGCGCGTGCTCAACTGTTCGGGGAGCGGCACCACGTCGGGCGTGATCGCGGGCATCGACTGGGTGACGGCGAATGCCGTCAAGCCGGCGGTGGCCAACATGAGCCTCGGCGGCGGCGCCTCGTCGGCCCTCGATCAGGCCGTCTCGAACTCGATCGCGAGCGGCGTCGCGTACGCCGTCGCGGCGGGCAACGGCAATCAGGGCGGGATCGCGCAGGACGCGTGCAAGTACTCGCCGGCCCGCGTGCCGACGGCGATGACCATCGGCGCCACCGACAGCAATGACCGGAAGACGTCGTGGTCCAACTACGGAAACTGTGTCGACTGGTTCGCGCCCGGGCTGAGCATCACGTCCGCGTGGAACACCAGCGACGTGGCGACCAACACCATCAGCGGCACGTCGATGGCGACGCCGCACACGGCGGGCGTCGCGGCGCTCTACCTGCAGGGAAACCCAACGGCGACGGCGCAGCAGGTGCGCGACGCGCTGTACGCGGCGACGACCAAGGGGATCGTGACGAGCGCGAAGACGGCAAACAATCATCTGCTCTACACGGCATACTGAACTGAACGGAACGAGGAGGGGGTAGAGGCTTAGGGACGAGGTGGGAGACTCGGAACGAGGAGGGAGGTCATTGGTGCGCCAGGGACCTCCCTCCTCGTTCCGACTCCCCGACCGCCTCGCCTGGCCTCTACCCCCTCCCCGTTCCGTTCAGTCTTGTGTAACTCCAAGCAATTATTGCGCTTGACCTCTGGCGTCAGCCCAGATAGCTTACAAGGCTCGACAATCTCCAATCCCCTCGCTGGACAGCGCTATGCATCCCTTCATCGAAACGCAGAAAGAGTGGCTCAAGAACGTTCCTCCGTTCCGCGCGGGCGACACCGTGCGCGTGAACGTCAAGGTGAAGGAAGGTGACAAGGAGCGCCTCCAGGCGTTCGAGGGCGTCGTGATCGCGCGCAAGGGATCGGGTGTCAGCGCCACGTTCACCGTGCGGAAGATCAGCAACGGCGTGGGCGTCGAGCGCATCTTCCCGCTTCACTCGCCGATGCTCGAGAGCGTCAGCGTCGTGCGCCGCGGTCGCGTGCGTCGCGCGAAGCTCTTCTACCTGCGCGAGCTGACGGGGAAGGCGACCCGCATCAAGGAGAAGAAGGTGCGCGTCGCGGTTCCGGTGACCGGCTCGGCCGAAGAGGCGTAACGCGCGTGGCGCGGTGGAGCGCGGTGGAGCGCTCGCTGCGCGCCGACGGCGCCCGGCTCATCGCCGGAGTTGACGAAGTTGGACGGGGCCCGCTTGCGGGCCCCGTTTTTGCTTGCGCCGTGATCATGCCTCCGACGGCGCGCGCCATCGCCGGCGTGGAGGATTCCAAGAAGCTCAGCGCGGCCGAGCGCGAACGACTGGCGGTGAAGATCCGGGCGCGGGCCGTCGCCGTCGCCCTCGGCGCGGCCAGTGTGCGTGAGATCGCCGCGCTGAACATCTATCAGGCCACGGCGCTCGCGATGCGCCGGGCGTTGCGCCGCCTGGCCGAGCGGCCGGACGCGGTGCTGGTGGACGGCAAGCCCATCAAGACGCTGGGCGTTTCGCACCGCGCCTTCGTCGGCGGTGATTCCCGCATCTATTCAATTGCGTGCGCGAGCATCGTGGCGAAAGTCGCGCGCGATCGGCTGATGCGCGCGCTCGCGGTGCGCCACCCCGCGTACGGGTGGGAGGCGAACGCGGGCTACGGAACGCCGCGTCATATCGCGGCGCTGAGGGAGGTGGGGCTGAGTCCGCATCACAGGGGGAAGTTCTGTGAGGGGCTGCTACGGAACGGGGAGGGGGTAGAGGCGTAGCGAGGGGGGACGGGAGGTGGAACGAGGAGGGAGGTCACTCGCGCGCCGGGGACCTCCCTCCTCGTTCCGACCCTCTTCTCTCGTCCCTTAGCCTCTACCCCCTCCTCGTTCCGCCCCTAGTCCCCAGTTACCCCCCGTTCCTCCTGCTCGTCCAGAGGTGGCACAGAATCCCCTCGCCGTTGCTTGACGGGGGAAAAAGGGAGCCGTAGCTTCTGGGCTCCCGGTCCGATCACCACTATAAATGTGGCTGGCCGGTCTGGGCACGGAAAAATGGCTGGCGGAGCGGGCAAACTGCGACCCCAATTGGGGTTGCCTGTTGCCAGCCCCGTCGTCATATTCCACGAGATTGGCCAGCAGTGTGTTTTTCCTTGCCAGCGCGACTTACCGTGGATGGAGTCGTGGCATGCGAGCAAGGGCAGCGGATTCGCAGATCATTTTTGTAGTGCTACTTCCACTGGGGGTTCCATGAACTTCTCTCGTAAGACGATTCTCGTCGTTGGCGCTGCGCTGCTCGCGGCGTGCGGCGACAAGGTGACGGTGACGGACTACAAGCCGCCCGTCGCCACTCCGAAGGTGAACTCGGTCGAAGTGTCGCCGGCGACGGCCACGCTGAACGTCGGCCAGTCGATCACGCTGACGGCCGCGGTGAACGCGGACGCCGGCCTTGCCACGACCGTGACCTGGTCGTCGTCGGACGCCACCAAGGCGTCGGTGTCGACGGCTGGTGTGGTGACGGCCGTTGCCGCCACCCCGGGCGTCGCGATCTGCGCGGCCTCGACGGTTGACACGGGCAAGAAGGGTTGCGCCTCGATCGTCGTGACGGCTGCGCCGGCCACGATCCCGGCGACGGTGTCGATCAACTCCATTCAGATCACGGGTGCCCTCGGTGGCGCCACGGCGAACCCGGCCAATATCGTTGGCGGCATCGACGTGACGCTGAACGTCAACCCGGGCAACCAGACGATCACCAAGGTAGAACTGCTGGTCGGTGGCAAGGTTGCCGGCACGCAGACCTTCACGGCGGCCCAGTCGGCGGCGCTTCGCTATGCGGCGGATGAAGCCGTTGCGGCGCAGACGACGTTCCCGCAGGTGGTCTTCACGGTGAACACGGCCGCGTTCGATCCGATCACGGGCGCGCCGACGTGGCTGAACGGGACGCAGACGCTGCAGGGCAAGGTCTACACGTCGGCCGGGACGGCGACGGCGTCGGTCTCGCAGAACCTCACGTTCAACAACGCGAACACCTTCGCCGTCACGACGACGGTCGGTGGCACGACGGCGACCGCGAACAACGCGGCCGGCTATCGTTTCACCAAGGGTGACGTGATGACGAGCGTCATCCCGGTGTCGTACTCCGGCGTCGCGCTGGCCTCGGCGAATGTCTGGTTCGGCCTGGCCGCTTGCGACCTGTCCGGCACGGCGCAGCGCGCCAAGGCCCTGACGGCCCCGGCCGCTGGTGCGTACGCCTGGACGGCGACGTGGGCAAACTCCGGTACGACCGGTGCCACGAATGACCGCAATTACGAGTTCAACACGGCTTGCGCCTCGCTTGCCACCGGCGAGCAGGTCTCGATCCAGACCGCCCAGGACGCCAACGGCAACCCGTTCACGACGGCTGCTCTCCCGGCGAACTTTGGCGCTGGCTTCCGCATGGACAACCGCGCGCCGGCCGCTCCGGCCGTCTTCATCAACCCGAACGGCCGTCTGGCCGGCTGGGTGAATGATGCGGTTTCGTTCTCGACGATCCAGGCTGCTGGCAACCTGGAAGGCATGATCACCGCCGCCATCGTTGACGCTGGCGTGGGTGGTGTGACGTATGCCGCCCGCGCGGGCAGCTACGCCGCGGCCACGGTTGATGCCGCCATCGCCTCCGCTGACATCACGTCGCCGGCGACTTTGGCTGCTTCGCTGACGCCGACGAGCTACTGCCTCATCGTCTACTCGATCGACGCGCTGGGCAACCGCTCGTCCTCGCCGGCCGCTGGCTCGGCCTGCGCCGCGACGGTGCAGTCGACCACGATTGGTGTTGACCGTGCGGCTCCGACCATCGCCTTCTCGGGTGGCCTGGGCTCGAACGCTCGCATCAACACGGCCGCCGTTGGCGGCGAGTTCCAGGTGACGGTGAGTGACACCGGCGCCGTCGGCAACTCGGGCATGAACAGCGCCAACTCGGTGATGGGCACCGTGACGCTGCGCAACGCGACCGCCGCTGGCGCCGCGACCTGCGTGATCGGCGCGTGGGCTGCGCCGACCTGCTCGCCGGTTTCGGTCAACGCCGCGCCGGTGTTCCCGCTCGTTCCGACGACGACGATCGCCGCGAACGCGCTGCCGGGTTACTTCACGTACACCGCCCAGGCGCGTGACGCCGCGGGCAACCTCTCGGGCACGGTGACGCGCGTCGTCGCCCACGACGATGCGGCGACGCCGCCGGTCGTGGTCTTCGCCACGCCGTTCCTCCCGGGGACGCTGAATGCGAACTCGTTCTCGGTCACGAACGTCGTGAGCGACAACCTCGACATTCGCGACTTCCAGTACACGTTCACCTATGGCGCGACGATGGGCGGCCTGCCGATCGAGACGCCGCAGGTGGCGGTCAATGGCTACAACGCTAATCCGTTCATCAACGCGTCGTACAACGCGACCTACACCGGCTCGATGCTCCGTCAGATCCAGGAGTGGACGGCCGCGCCGTGGACCGTTGGCGCCGCAGTGGTGGCGAGCAGCGTGAACGTCATCGTTCGTGACCAGGGCGGCAGCGCCGGCACCACGCTGGCTACGCCGATCCCGGCTGGCACGATCATCATGACCGGTGCGACCGACTACGCCGCTGGTGCGAACGTCGGCACGAACTTCCTGGTCTCGAGCCCGGCTGCTGCGACGAACGTCTCGGATGGTGCGGCGGCAACGCCGGCCAACCCGACGAGCGTGACGCTGAACGCGGATGTGGAAGGCCTCATCTCCGTGTATCCGTCGCCGTTCACCCGCGTGGACTTCTACGCGCAGAACGCTGCAGCGACCCGTTGGGTCAAGATCGGCTCGGCGACCACGCCGGTGACGACGGACAACGGTGGTATCCGCCGGCATCGCTACACGATGTCGTGGACCCCGGGCACGGCGTTCGGCGTCGGCGCTCGTATCGTCCGTGCGGTTGGTGTGAACGCTGCCAACGACGGTCTGTCGACGGCGAACAACGCCAACATCACCATCACCAACCCGTAATCGGCTAGCAGTCAGAGCTGAACACGAGTTACCTGCTGGGGTCCGGTCGAAAGGCCGGGCCCCAGTTGGCTTTAAGGCGGAGAACGACGGAATACGACGGAGCATGACAGAGGACGGCAGGCCTGCCAGCTCGGTGCTGGCAAGACTGCCGTCCTCTGTCGTTCTCCGTTGTCCTCTGTCGTACTCCGAAAACGTGACTCCCGGCCCGCCCCGGCAGTCTGTATCGGAGGCATCGTAACTAGATTCCGGTGTCGGCAGCTGCCGTCGCCGGCCGCCGCGTTCCGTCCCCGAACCATCTCACATGCGCCTATCGCCCTGCCTGCATCGCGCGCTGGCGATTGCCCTCCTGCTTGCGCCGGCCGCCGGCCTGCCTGCGCAGGACGTCCCGGCGTCGCTAACCGCCTACACGCCCACGCTGACCTTCGGGACCGGGCTCATCAACGCACCGGTCGCCTGGGTCTCCCCCAATCACGGCGACATCTGGGTGGCCGCCTCGGCTCGCGGCTTCAACCAGGGATCCCTCACGCCGCGCCCCAACGGCTCCATCTGGGACCTGACGCTCACCACCGATGCGCACCTGTGGGGGCGCCTCTCGCTCGGCGGATCGCTCTACGGCACGACCAACCAGCAAGTGGGCGCCCATGCCGCCTTCCTGCTCTTTCGCCAGCAGCCCGACGTGAAGTGGCTGCCGAGCGTGGCGGTCGGCGTCCGCAATCTCGGTGCCTCGTCCAGGCAGGACCGCTACGTCACCGGCGACCGGCGCGTGGTGGACATCCTGCCGGCGGCCCAGCGGGCGGCGCACGCCACCATTGACGGCAGCCCATCGGTCTATGGGGTGGCCACGCGCGAATTCACCGGAGAGCGTGCCTCGCTGGGACTGACCGTGGGATACGGCACGGGACTGTTCAAGAACGACGGCGGCATGGACACGGTCTACAACAAGAGCGGGACCCTCGCGTCCGGGCTATTCCTGGGGTCCCGGCTTGCCCTGCCACTCTCGAAGACCAGCACCATGTCCATGATCGTCGAGAACGACGGCTGGGACTGGAATGCGGGGGTGGTGGTCACCGCCGGTCCGCTCACCGTCGGCCTGATGGCGACCGAGCTCGAGGAGACGAAGGGCATTCCGGACAACGAACCGCTGGCCAACTGGACCAAGACGAACCTGATCATCGGGTACACGGGGTCCATCCCGGAGATTGTCCGGGGCTCGCGTCATCGCGCGGAAGCGGTGGAACTGGAACTCGAGGCGCGCCGCTTGCGGCGCGAGGTGGCGCAGCGTGAAGTGCGCATGCGCGAGTTGAGCGAACAGATCGCCCGGGCCCGGCAGCGCGCCGATGTCGAAGCCAATGCGCAGCGCGCCGCGCTGGAAAAGGCGCTCGAGCAGGAGCGCGAAGCCGCGAAACGCGCGGCCGACCGCCTGCAGCAGGTGAAGCCGGGTACCAAGCCGCCGGAGATCTTCTGATGCGACGGACCCTAGTCATGTCGAGAGTCGCGCCGACCCTGCGCACGCTCTGCGCGCTCGCCGCGAGCCTGGTTGCCCTGACGGCGCAGGCGCAGCGCGCCACCTTCACGCCCACGCTGTACTGGGAAAGCGGCCTGATCGACACGCCGACGGCGTGGGCCTCACCGCTGGGGAGCGACCTGGCCCTGCACGCAACCCGCCTGCAGTTGGATTCCACCGCCATGCGCGGCCCCCGCGCTGGTCAGGGGGAGAGCTACAACTTCTCGATGGCCGCATCGCTGTGGGGGCGCGCCGAGGTGGGTGTCTCGATCTTCACGAGCAACCTGAAGGGCGGGCTGTTCGCCAAGGGCATTCTCTGGGATCAGATGGATGGCGCGTTCCGGAAGGGACTCGTGCACTGGATGCCGAGCGTGGCCGTGGGCATGCGCAATGTGGGCAACGAAAGCGGGCTGACGCGCTGGGCCGAGCCGGGAACGGCGGGGTTCAAGACGTCGCCGACACTGTATGCCGTGGCCACGCGCACGATGGCGCTCGGCGCCGCCGTCGAGCCGGGGACCCGCGCCAAGACGCAACTGACGCTGAATCTCGGCGTTGGCAACGGACTCTTTTCGGATGACGGTGGACTGGACACCCTCTACGCGAAGCACGCGACCGGTGGCCTGTTTGGTGGTGCCAAGCTGGATTTCGCCACCTCGCGCTTCTCCAACCTGGCGCTGATCGCCGAGCACAACGGCTGGGACTTCAACGTCGGCGCGGTATACGAGGTGCGGGGAATTCGCTTCGGGGCGTACCTGCTCGAGGCCGACGCCGGCAGCGCCACCGCGACCTCCTGGTCGTACCGCAAGGCGGCGCTCTCTGTCGGCTGGCAGACGAACCTGCTGGCGTTGGTGCGTGGCAACCGGATGGAAGCACGCGTGGTGCAGATGGAGCGCGAGCGCGAGCAGCTGTCGCGAGAGATCAAGGCCGGCGAGGCGCGGGTGCAGGCGCTCGAGGGGCAACTCCGGAGTGTCGAGGGTGCCACCGAGGCCGACCGTCGCGCCCAGCGCGAGTTGCTTGAACAGAAGCTGCGGGAAGAGCAGGAAGCGCTGCGTCGGCTGCAGGAGCGGTTGAATGCGAGGAAACCGTAGGGACGGACGGAAGACGGGTGACGGGAGACGGAAGACCGTAGCTGATAGACGTGACAGCGTGGCATCGGACAAGGAACGAGTGACTACACGGCATTTTCTCACGCGACTTCTGCTCGGCGCGGCGCTCTTGGCCGTGCCGCTGGGTGTGCCTGCGCAGGCAAAGCCGGCGGACCCGGCCAAGCAGCTCAAGTCGCTTCAAGAACAGCTGGATCTCACCCGCAAGCAACGCCTGGAACTTGAGGCGCGGCTGGAGCGCGAACTGGCGGCGGAGATTGCGGCACGCGCCCAGATGCTGGCAATGGGCGGTGAGATGGGAGCGCTGCAGCGCCTCGAGCAACTGCTGGACTCGGCGCAGGGACGCCTCTTGGTGCAGCGCGACCGCATCCGGCTGCTCGACGACGCGGCGCGCACGCCGGGCGCGAGCATCCTCGTGATCCTGCTGCGCATGGAACAGTCGCCTTCTGGCGAAGTGGGCACCTCGATGATGATCGACGGGCAGGCTGCCGGGACGCGCACCATCGGCGTGGAGCAGGTACGCACGCTGGCGGCGGGTGCGGCGGAGGAGCTCTATCGTGGCGAGGTTCCACCGTCGGGACACAAGGTGTTCCTGCAGGTGGCGGGGAAGGGACTGAATACCGGCGGCACGATCGACGTGCCGCCCGCGCCGAAGCAGATCACCTACGTGGAATTCACCGTGCGCAACGGGGCGCTTGTCACCGCGACGTGGACCAGCGGAGCTTCGGCGCCGTGAGGACGGCCCACCGGTGATGCTGCGAACGTTGGTCTGGCGGACGGCACTGGCCGTCTTGCCGGGGGTCTTGTCTGCGCAGCAGAGAGCGATCCAGCCGGACACGTCGCGTTCGCTGAACGCGGAGCGGCTGATCGCCATGCAGGAGCTGCAGGCGGGGCATCCGCTCACCGCCCTGACCCACCTGGAGCGCGCTCGCACGCTGATGGATGGCCTTGGGCGCGCCGATGCGAAGGTGCTCGGTCCCCTGGCCCTCGTGTATGCGCAGCTCGGGCAGACGGACGCCTTCGTGCTGACGGCGGATCGCGCGCTGCGCGCCGGTGCGACGGGAGCCGAAGCCGAGGCGATACGCGGTCGACTCGCACGCCTGCGGGCCGAGCAGGGAGAGCCGGCCGGCGAATCGGCGGCGCGCGCCCCGGCTGAGAGTGAGGCCATGGTGCTTGCTGATGCCTGGCAGGCGTATCGCGGAGGGCAACTGGACGCCGCGGCGCGCGCCTTCGGCCGCCTGGCATCACAGGCGGCGTCGCCGCTGCGGCGTGACGCCGCGCGCCTGATGCTGGGGCAGGTGCACCTCGAGGCGGGCCGGCCGGACAGTGCGCATCGCTGGTTCGTGATGGCGCGCGACAGCGCGCGGGGGCAGTCGGCCGCGGTGGACTCGACGTTTGACCGTGCGGTGTTCGAGCCCGCGCGCGCCATCGTGCGCGCCCGCGCGTTTGAGATGTTGCATGGGGACGCGGCGTCGCTGGGCCAGCTGCTGTTGGCCGAGCCCGATACCGCGCGCGGGCTTGCAGGGCCGCCGCCGTTGCGCGTCCTCTCGAACGCCGACCTGGCCGCGCGCGAGGGCGCGCTGGGGCGTCCGATGTCCGTCGCGGGGGTGCGCGCGGTGCTGCGCCTGCCGTTCACGGCGGAAGGGAGCGCGCGCCTGCGCGCGCTGGCCATCGCGCTGCGTGAAGCCGACGCACGCGTGGCGCGTGCGCAGGAGGCTCTCGAGCAGGCCCGCCTGGAACAGCGCAGCCGGCGCGCGGCCGCGGAGCAGCTGATTCTCTATGTGCAGGGGATGCGCGATTCGCTGCGCCTGACCGAGTCGTGGCTGCGCGCGCTCTCGGATTCCCTCGTGCACCGTGACTCGTCCATCGCGCGGACGGTGCGGCAGTATCGGGTGACGCTGCTGGGGAAGATTGCCGATGTGCGCGACCTGGCCTCGGCCAACGCCCGTCGCGTGGACAGTCTCGTGTCGGCGGCGCGGGCCATGCCGCCGGCGGCGCTGCAAGTGGCGCGCGATGAGATGACGACGGCCGCATCGTACCGGCAGATTGCGAGCGCCGCGGAGGCTGCGCTCGATTCGGGTTTGGTGCGCCAACCCGTGCTGGTGCGCCGCGACTCGCTGCACCAGCGGCTCGACGCGCTGTCTCGCGCGCTTGCGCTCGAGTGGACGCGCCAGGACAGCGCACGCGTGGCCGCGCTGGCGTTGCGGGACGGCGTGGCCGCCGCCTGGACGGCGCGCGAGCAAGGGCTGCTGGCGCTGCGCGCGGCGCAGGCCGCCACTCGCGACAGCGTGGAGAGCGTGGCCGCGGCCGTGGTCACGGGTGAACTGCGCGAGCGCGCCCGGCGCTGGCGCGTGACGCTCGCCCGCGACCTTGAGGCGGCGGAGTTCGGCGAGGCGACCGCGCGGTTCTTCTCCGTGATGGCGAGCGCGGCCACGGCAGTGACGGCGCGCGACCAGGCAATCGTGGCGCTGACCGCAGTGGCCGACCGCTATCCGCAGAGCGCGCTGCGGCCGCGCGCGGTGCTGCATTTGGCGGAACTGCTGGCACGGCTCGCGGATGCAGACTATGCGACGGCCCAGCGGGCCGGCACGAACATGGACCGACCCGATTATGCGGCGGCCATCGCGCGGCTCGATGAGTTTCTCCGGCTCTATCCTGCCGATCCCGAGGCGGACGCGGCGGCGTACACGGTTGGCTCGCTGAACTTCACGGCGCAGCGATGGGACGAGGCGGCGCGCGCGTGGGACCGCGTGATTGCCGACCCGAAGTCGCGATTCCGCTCCGAGGCATTCTACCGGCAGGGTGAGACGCGCTTCGAGCAGGCCATCCGCCTGGCCGGCGACGCGCGGCGGGCGCTGCTCGCCCAGGCGTCGGCAGCGTACGAGCAGGCGATCAACCTGTCGCCGCGCGATGGCGACATCTACTACCTCGCGATGTACAAGCTGGGGTGGTCGAGCTACGTGCAGGCCGAACGTCAGGCCTCGGAAGAGTACCGCCGTGCGGTGGACGTGTTCGCGCGCCTCGTGGCCGAGTACGACCGGCTCGCGCCGGAGCGTCAGGCGCGCCTCGCCCTGCGTCAGGAAGCCATCGACTACATGGCGATTGCGCTCACGCAGATTGGCGGCGCGAACGACGCCATTCAGTACCTGTCGTCGCTTCCCGACATGCAGACGCGGCTGCTCGTCCTGCGGCGCACGGCGCGCGCGCTGCGCGAGCAGGGTGAGTTTGCGAGCGCGGCGCTGGCCTTCCGCGCGGTGGCGGATCAGGCCCCGCTCGACACGCTGGCGCTGAACGCCCAGGTGGAGCTGGTGGACCTGTACCAGAATCGCATGCTCGAGCAGGAGCGCGCCCAGCAGGCGCGGCTGCACCTGGTCGAGACGTACGGTCCCGACACACCGTGGGGACGCGCCAACGCAAAGCACGCGACGGAGACGGCCGTGGTGCGCGAGCACATGCTGCGCGACGCGGCCCAGTACGAGCTGGCCAAGGCGCCGAAGAGCGGCCGCGCAGTCTTCGCGAGCGCGGCTGAACTGCTGGCACGCTACCAGCGCGAGTTCGCGGGCGCGGACAGCGCGCCGAACATGCTAGCGCTCTATGCCGAGGCGCTCTTCGGCGCCGGGGAATTCGCCAAGGCGGGCGCGGAGTACTCGCGCGCTGCCCTGCGTGGCGACACGACGATGGCCGCCGCCGCGCGCCGCAATGCGATTGTCGCCCTGGACTCGGCCTTCGCGCGCTCCCCCGCCGACCGCGCCGTGCAGGATTCGCTCTTCGCGGCGTCGGACCGGTTTGTGGCACGCGCGTCCGATGCCGATGCGCGCCAGGTCATGATCTCCAAGGGACGCCGTGCCGCGGAAGCGGGACGCTGGGAGGTGGTCGCGCAGTCGTTTGACGCCTTCGCGACGCGATGGCCCGCCGATCCGTTCGCCACGGATGCGCGCAAGCTGGTGGGCGATGCGCGCTTCAAGCTGGGGCAGTACCGGGAGGCGCAGGCGGAGTGGGGCAGGGCGCAGCGCGCCGCGGCCGACGCCGGGCGCCGCACGCTCGTCGATTCCATCGCCGGCGCGCGCATCGGCGCTGCCGCGCGCGTGGCCGACTCGCTCGTGAAGGCCGGCGAGTACGCGCGCACGGCCGACGAGGTGTTTGTGCCGCTGGCGCAGGACATCGGCGACCCGGTGCGGGCGGGAGATGCCCTGCGCAACGCGATCGAGATACAGCTCGCTGCGGACAGCACGCTGCGCCTCAAGGGCGACGCGGCGGGCGCGCTGGCCGCCAAGCGTCGCGCGGCTGACCTGATTGTCCTTCTGGCGCGGGAGTATCCGGCCTATCAGCACACATTCACGTACCGCACCGTGCGGGCGCGGCTGCTGTCGGACGTGGGCGACGGGACTGGCGCCGTGGCCGCCCTGCGCGAGTTGACGGCGTCGAACGCGACGTGGCCGGGACGCGCCGACGCGATGGTCCGCACGGCGGTGCTTCTCGATTCGCTGGGGCGGCGCGCCGAGGCGGCCGCCGCGTACGAGCAGGTGAGCGCGACGTATCCGACCGACCGCCGCGCGGCCGACGCGGCGTACAACGCGGCCGTGACGTACGGCGACGCCAGGGATCCCGCCAACGCGGCCCGTATGTTCGCGTCGTTCGCGCAGCGCTTCCCCCGTGATGCGCGCGTGCCGGAAGCGCAGCGCTCGCGGCTCGACCAGTTGATGCTGGCGGGCGATTCGACGACGGCGGCGAGCGAGCTCGCACGTCTCTGCGTGCGGCCGACGTCCGCGTTCGCCGACCGCTGTGCGGCACGCGCGGCCGAGGCGGCCTATCGCGACGGGATGGCCCTCTGGCCGCGATACGAGGCCATGCAACTCATCATCACCACGCGCGCCGAGCTGACCCGTGCCGGGGTGGAGAAGGCCGCGGCGCCCAAGCAGCAGCTGCTGCGCCAGCTGGGGCAGGTCTTCGGCCGCGCCATCGCCACGGGCGCCCCGCTCTGGCTCTCGGCGGCATCGTTCCAGACGGGCCTCGCGCAGTGGCATTATGGATTGTTCCTGCGCGACGTGAAGCTGCCGGCGGAACTCACCGAGGGGCAGCGGACGGCGGCGCAGCGCGGCTCGGCGCAGCAGGCGCAACAGTACTTCGATGCGGCGCGCGCCACGTGGCAGGCCCTGCTGGACAAGGCGGCGGCGGGCGGCTTCGACAATGCGTGGGTGGCGCGTGCGAAGGACGCGCTCGAGGGCAAGGGCGTGCCGCCGCGCGAGCTGCCGCCCGCACCGGCGGTGCCGCAACCCGCGGCGGACAGCGGGAAACCCGTGGTGCCGCCACGGTAGGTGTTGCGGCCGGCGGGCGTCCAGCGCGTCCGGCCCTCGTAGATGCACGCGTGCTCACGCTAGATTCCTAGGTTATCCATGACCTCACCTCGCACACCCATCCAGCTGGCTGCCGCGCTCTGTGTGCTCGTTGGCGCGCCCGCGGTGCTGCGCGCGCAAGTGCCGACGCCGCCAACGGTGACGCCGCCGGCGCCAGCCGCGTCGACGGCGCCGAAGGTTCGCCGCACGGTGGAGATTCGCGCGCAGGCGCCGGCGCCCGAAGTCATCACCGTGCGCCCGCGTGAGGTGCCGCAGTACACGCGACGCCTGCTGGTGCCGGCGCTGCTCACCCCTGCCGAGACCACGGGCGCTGTGCGCGCCAGCGTGGTAGTGCCAGCGCCCGCGAGTGACGCGGCGCGCGCGGCCGCGGCTCCCGACCGGAGGACACGCACGCCATGAGCACCCTGCTCGAGTACTACCGCAGCGGCGGGCCCGTCATGCACGCCATCCTGGCGACGGCCGTGCTGGGGCTCGCAGTCTTCTTCGAGCGCGTGTACGTGCTCGTGATGCGGTCCAAGGGAAACAAGCGAGAGTTCGTGGAGCGCGTGCTGAGGCTCGTCGAGACCGGCAAGACGACCGAGGCCGCCAAACTGTGCGGGGAGACGCCGGGTGCGGTGCCGCACATCGGGGAGTACGTGCTGAAGTCCGGAAGCCGCAGCGAATCGGACCTGCAGAACGTGGCCGACGCGGCGGGGCTCGCGGTGATTCCGGCGCTCACGCGCCGCCTGCATTACTTGCCGATGCTCGCCAATGTCGCCACGCTGCTCGGCCTGCTGGGCACCATTTTCGGCCTGCGCGAGGCGTTCTCGTCGGTGGCGATGGTCTCGGCGGCGGAGCGGTCGGGCCGTCTCGCCGCCGGCATCGCGATCGCGCTGAACGCCACCGGCTTCGGCCTGCTGACCGCGGTGCCGCTGTCGATGGCGCATGCGTGGCTTTCGAGCCAGGCGGAGACCATGATCGAGCACGTGGACGAGTTCTCCGTGCGCCTGATCAACGCGCTCACCGCCAAGCGCGGCGAGTAGGCACCCGGCAGCGGAGCGCCCGTGGCGTCCACCTACCTCCACCGCAGCCGCCTGCGCCGCGCCGAACGCGGCACGGGGATGGGCGGTCATGAGGGCGGACACCTCAATCTGGTGCCGCTGGTGGACATCCTCACGTCCATCGTCTTCTTCTCGCTGCTCACCTACACGGGAACCGCGCTGGCGGCGCTCACGAGCTTCGACCTCGTGCTGCCGCCGGTGGTCGTCACCAGCCCCGACCAGGTGAAGCAGCTCAAGAAGGAGGACGATGTGCTCAACCTCCTCCTGGCCGTGAGGGTCGCCAACGACCACCTCGAGGTGGAGCACTCCGCCGAGGGCGGTTTCCACACCCGCATCGACAGCCTGAACACCGCGTCGCTCGACTCGCTGCAGGCGCTGATGACGGAGATCCGGTCACGGTATCCGCAGAACCGGGACGTGGTCGTCATCCCCGCCGACGAGGTGGCCTACGACGACATCGTGCGCGTGCTCGAGCGGCTGAAGCGGGCGCGCTTCAGCGGCATCGCGCTGGGCACCAAGGCGCGCGCCACCCCGGTCACCGTGCCATGAGCCGCGCGCGCGACATGCGCGCCGCGCGGCGCGCCCAGCAATTCGGGAAGTTCAGGGTCACCCAGCTCAACCTCGTGCCGCTGGTGGATACGTTCGTGTCCATCGTCTTCTTCACGCTGACGACGACGACGGTGGGCGAGCTCGCGCCGGTGGTCCCGGGGGTGACGCTCCCCGAGACGACGGTGGGGACGCCCGCGCTCTCGCAACTGACGCTTGGCGTCGGCGCCACGGTGACGCTCGCCAACCGGCCGATCATGAACACCCTCGACGCCGCGGCGGAGCCGAGCAACGACGCGCGGCATCCGCTGAAGGTGCCGACGCTGTATCGTGCGATGAAGACGCTCGCCGACTCGCTGCGGCGCGCCAAGGGCCTGGGGGCCGAGGGCGAACTCAAGGTCGCCCTCGCGATCCAGGGCGACAAGACGATGCGGTACGACCTGCTGTCGCGCTTCATGGCAACCGCGAGGCTGGCGGGCTTTACGCACCTCTCGCTGCAGGTGCAGCGGGTTGCCGGGCCATGATCGCCTCAGAATCGAGGCCGCTTGCGGTTTCGCACGCGCTGGCGGTGGGCATTGGCGCGGGCTGGCTGGCACTCGTCTACCTGACCCCGGCGCCGCCGCCGACGATCGCGCTGCTGCGTCCGGAGGAGATGGCGGCCATCGAGGTGCAGTTCGACGATCCGCCGCCCCCGAAGCAGGAGGCGCCTCCGCCGGAGGAGGCATTGGCGATCAACAAGCCATCGCCGACGCCGGCCGAGAAGGAGCGGGAACGCGCGCAGAAGGAAGAAGCCGAGATTGGCGACGCGTTCGGCGGTGGGACCACGAACGCGTTGGTGGGCGACGTGACCAGCGCGCTGCGGGGCGTTGAAGTGGCCAAGGGCGATCAGGCCGGCGCGGGCGGCCGCAAGGCGGTGATCGGCTATGGCCAGGGCGGCGTTGGGGCACGAACGCCGGGCAAGGGCTTTGACGCGGCCGCCGCGGCGGCCGCCTCAGGGATTGGCAAGGTCAACGCCACTGGTGGCGTCGCCCGGGCGAACATTCGGGTGGCGGCGCCGCAGGTGGTGGCGCGGCCGGGTGAACGCGCCAGCCGTGACATGGCACAGCTTGGCACGTTCGTGCGGTCGCGGCAGGCGCAGCTGCAGTTCTGCTATCAGGAGCTGGGGTTGCTGATCAACCCGGCGTTGGCGGGCTCCATCAGCGTCGAAGTGACGCTGGCGCCGGGCGGCGCCGTGGCCGCGGCGCGCGTGGCCAATCGAACGTGGACCGGCGCCGGCGTGAACGAAGCGGAAGGCTGCATTCTCTCGCGCATCCGCAGCTGGGGATTCCCATCCTCGAGTGCCGCGGGCAACGAAACGTACGGGTTCTCGTTCGTGTTCAACAAATAGGCAATAGGAACCTCGCAGGGCGGACCTTTCCATCAACGTCAACATGCGCCTGACTGCCACGGTGATCCTGATGGTGCTCGCCGCCTGCGGCGACGCGAAATCCTCGTCCGCCAAGGCAGCCGCCGACGCGTTCGCGGTGCCGCTCGATACCCAGAAGGTCGACCTCGGCGCGGTGAAGACCAACATGCCGCCGGCGGTCAACGATTCCTTCATCGCGCCGCCGAAGACGCCGCGCCTGCGCATCGAGAACATCCCCGATGCCCCGGACGCGTTGATGGAGGCGGTGCAGCGCGAGGAAGGGATCTCGCGATTCTGTTATCAGGAGTTCGGCCAGAAGTCGGATCCGAAACTCGTCGGCGCCGTGGCGCTCGTCGTTGTCTTTGATGCCGGGAAGATCTGGTCGGCGCGGGTCGGCGCGGATGACTGGTCGTCGAAGGCGGGCAAGGCGGTCAACGAATGCCTGGTGGACAAGGCGCCGCAGGCGTGGAAGCTGCTGCCGGGCGCGAAGGTGGCGCCGGGGCGCTACGTGGTGCAGCTGAGATTCCGGCCGACCTAGGGCGCCGACCGCCGAATCCGCGTCGCCACGACGGCCTGTCCCATCGTCTCCGCCGAGAGCGACGTGACGGTGGCGAACCCCCGCGCCCGCAGGGCGTCGGCGGCCGTGCCCGAGGCGAACGAGGCGCGCCGGTACACGAGCCAGAAGTCACCGGAGGGGAGCGCGTCGAGTGAGGGCACCACACTCACGTGCACGCCCGCGGGCGCGTAGCGCTGCAGCGGCGCGCCGGTGAAGGCTTCGAGGGCGTAGATGTCGCGGGGGCTGCCCGCGCTGAGGTCGATGCGCCGCACGAGCCGTCGCCAGTCGAACTTCACGGGAGGCCGCTCAGGCAATGCCGCGCAGGCGACCGCCACCCACACGAAGCCGGCGATGGCCGTTACCCCCCAGCGGCGCGGGGGAAGCGCCACGATGCCAAGGGCCACCAGCAGGGCGACGGGTGCGGCGGCCCCGACGAGATAGCGTTGGACCCACACGGAATGCCCGCTGGCGAGTGAGAGCACCCAGATGGCTGCAGGGGACGCCAGGCCCGCGAGGGCCAGCAGGGTGAGGGCGCCTTCGACAGGGGCCGCCACCGGCTCCGTGGGGGCCTTCACGGCCTTGCGCCGTCGCACGGCGGCCACGGCGAGCCCAATCAGCCCGGCCGTGACCAACGCGAGCCAGGCGAGATCGACGGCGCCGACCCCGCTGCGTCCCGTCAGGTCGCGAAGCAGCCAGAGCGGATCGAGCCCGTCGGGCGGTGCGATCCACGCCACATTGCGGAACGGCGCCGGGTTGGCAAGGGCATGCGCTGCGACCGCGGCCACCCAGGGCACGAAGACGAGCAGCGTCAGGCCGGCACTGCGGGCCACGCGCCATGCGCCCTCTCGGGGCCACGCCACCATCGCCGCGACGAGCGTGGCGCCAATGGTCAACCATCCGAAGTAATGCGTGTGCACCAGCGCGATGTTGATCAGCGTCAGCAGGGCGAAGCTCTCGCGGGTGCGATGCGTGCGATCGTGCAGCGTGGCGGCGAGCGAGAGGCACGCGAGCAGCGCGAGGAGCGAGTAGGCGCGCACCTCGTTGGCGAGATCGACCGAGAGCGGACTGGCCGCCGCGAGCGCCACGGCCAGCAAGCCGGCCTTGCCGCCAGCGCGCACCTCGCGCGCCAGCCAGACGAGCCCCGCGCCGAGCAGCATCGCCAGCAGGCAGGGAAGCAGTCGCACCCAGCGGTCGCTGTCGCCGCCCAGTGCGATCCATCCCTTCAGCAGCAGATAGAACAGTGGCGGATTCGTGTGATCGGCGATGATGCGCCGCAGCGAATCACCGATGGGCAGCTCGGCCACCCCAAGAGAGAAAAGTTCGTCGTACCAGAGGGGACTGCGCGTGAGCTCGGGGAGCCGGAAGATGCCGAAGGCCAGCGTCGCCATGGCGGGGAGTGCCCAGCCGAGCCGGCGGTTGAGTTCCTCGACTGGCGGTCGGCTTGGCACGGAGGCGGCAGGCTGGGTCGCGGACAAGAAGTGGTTCTGGTGACGGATGCGCGGAGCCGCGCGGCCGCGCCGGAGGCCGTTCAGTCTTTGGCGTGGCGCATTATCTTGTTGCAGTGGCGCGCCACGCGCCACGGTCAGACCCGGTAGCTCAGTCGGTAGAGCATGCGGCTTTTAACCGCCAGGTCGTGGGTTCGATTCCCACCCGGGTCATTTAACGGCAGAAGACGACAGAGAACGACAGAGAACGACAGAGAACGACAGAGGACGGCGGAGGGGCGCGGCGCGTCCTTTCTGGCGTCCTCTGCCGATTTCGGCCGTCCTTGGTAACTCTATGTAGGGCAAAAGAGTAAGGGTGGTCGGGAAATCCCTCAGGGAAATTCCGACGCATCCTGATGGCTCGTGCGGGGCGTTTCCCGATAACCTAAGTACGCCATGGTACCGACTCGGGAAATCACCGACACCACCGCCCCGCAGACTGAGATGGCGGGGGGAGAAACGCGTGTTCCGCTCGGCGTGAGACATACACGTTGGGTGGACCGCGTCTTCAGGGTTCCGCTGTCGGGGAAGCTCCTTGGCGCCAACCTGCTCGTTGCGCTGATCGCGCTGGCATCGCTGTTCATTGCGCGGGCGACGGGCGAGAGCCTCACCGAGAGCCTGATCGTGTCGGTCTCGGCGGTGCTGTTCTCGATTGTCGCGAACATCGCGCTGGTCACCGTGGCACTTCGACCGCTGCGCGAGCTCGAGCGGACGGCGCAGCGGGTGTGGGCGGGCGATCTGTCCGTCCGCGCGCGTCCGACGCACACCGAGGATCCCGACCTGGGCCGGGTGCGGTCGGCGATCAACCTGCTGCTGGACGGCATGCACCACGATCGCGCGCGGATGCGCCGGCTGGCGCTGCATGCGATCACCGTTGGCGATCGCGAGCGGGCGCGCGTGGGACGCGAGCTGCACGAGTCGTCCGCGCAGTATCTGGCGGGCCTGACGCTCGAGCTCTCGGCGCTGGCGCGCGACGCGAAGGACGAAGAGGGACGCAGCCAGCTGCAGCGCATGCAGCAGATGGCGCAGCAGGTGATGGAGCAGGTGCGCACACTCTCGGAGACGCTGCATCCACGTGTGCTCGACGACCTCGGGCTGGCGCCGGCCCTGCAGCATCTGGCGCGCAAGACGACGGAGCGAGGCATCGAGACGACGGCCGAGACGGCTGGCGCGGACGCTCCGATCCCGTCGCCCGTGGCCAGCGTGCTGTATGACGTGGCCCGCGAAGCGGTGGCCAACGCGGCCCGCCACGCCGCGCCGGCACACATTGACCTGCACCTCACCACCGAACGGGGAAGAGCCCGGCTGGAAGTGCGGGACGACGGTCACGGGATGGACGTGGGCGAAGCGGAACGTGGCGGCTTTGGATTGTTCTCCATGCGCGAGCGCATGGCGTTGGTCAATGGGACTTTTGAACTGCAGAGTCGGCCGGGAGACGGCACACGCGTCGTCGCCCTGGTGGCTCTCGATGACGAGGACGGACGATGACCGGGGACCTGATTCGCGTGCTGCTGGTGGACGACCATGCCGTCGTTCGCGCTGGCGTCAAGGCGGTGCTGGGCGCCGCGAAGGATGTGCACGTCGTGGGCGAGGCGGGGTCGGGTGCGGAAGCCCTGGCCATGGCCGAACGGCTGAAGCCGGACGTCATGGTGATGGACATCTCGCTCGGCGACACCGACGGCATGGCCGTCACGCGCCAGCTGGTGGCCAAGGGGCTGCCGTCGCGCGTCCTCACGCTGACGATGCATGCGGAGGAGGATTACCTCGTCCCGATGCTCGAGGCGGGGGCGGCCGGCTACGTGCTCAAGACCGCCGCGGATCGCGAGCTGCTCGACGCCGTGCGCACGGTGGCCCGCGGCGAGGTCTACGTGCGTCCCGACGCCGCGCGCATCCTGGCCAAGGGCTACACCCGCAAGGATCCGCTGCACGAGGAGCGCACGCGCTTCGAGAAGCTGACGGAACGCGAGCGCGACGTGCTGCGCCTGACGGCGCAGGGATTCAGCGCCCCGGAGATCGGCGAGAAGCTGTTCATCAGCCCGAAGACGGTGGACACCTACAAGCAGCGCATCCAGGACAAGCTGGGGCTGTCGCACCGCCATGAGTACGTGCAGCTGGCGCTCAGGCTGGGGCTGCTGACGCCGGAAGCGTAACGACGATTGAGGATGTGGAATCCGGATGGGGATTCCGGATTTCGACAAAGGACCGCGACATACGGTTGAGGGGCGCCCGGAAGGGCGCCCCTCTGTCGCAAGTCAAAGTCCGGAATCGAAGTCCTCAATCCAGTTCCGGATTCCGAATCCTCAATCGTCTTCCGCCGGTGGCAGCACCAACACCGACAGCGTCGCCCGCCGCAGCAGCGACGTGGCGACGCTGCCGAGCACGGCATGGGCGATGGCGCTGCGGCGATGGCGGCCGACGGCGACGAAATCGGCCTTGGTCGCGATGGCGTAGTTCATGATGGCCTCGGCCGCCTCGCCGTCGCGGCGGTCGACCTCGACCGTAATGCCGGGGAAACTGGCGGCGATCGAGGCGCGCAGGCCGTCGAGGGCCGCGTGGACGCCGCTCGCGTAGGCCGTGTCGATGCCATCGTCGCTGGCGGCCGCGACGTCGAGGCGCGGGCGCGCATGCAGCAGCGTCAGCGTGCCGCCTTCGGCGAGCATGCCGGCCGCGGCGGCGGCCGCGCGCATCGCGGCCTTGGAGAAGTCGATCCCGACCACGGCCCGCCGCGGCTGCTGGGTGAGCGTGGGCGCCACCGCAAAGACCGGCCGGTCGGTGGCGCGGGTGACGCGGAGCGCCGTCTCGTCGCCCACCAGGCGGTCCATCAGCGAGTGAACGCGCAGGCCGGTGACGATGAGCCCCGGCTCCTCGTCGGCAGCCGCTTCGACGATGGCGCGCACCGGCGAGCCCTCGGCGCGTTCGACCGTGAGCGCCGGCTGGCCGGCGAAGCAGCGCGCCACCTGACGGTCGACGCGCGCGAAGAATTCGTCGCGCAGGGCGACGTCGCCCGACATCGTCGTCATGGCCGCGAGCGACGGATCGGCGCTGGGCACGGGCATGGGCGCCGGCTCGAAGACCGCGAGCACGCACACCGTGCTGCGTCCACGACGACGCAGCTCCGCGACGAGTGCCGCCGCGCCATCGGCGCTGGCCGTTCCGTCGGTCGCGAGCATCAGCTTCCCGTCCAGGAGGTGCTCGGGCAGAGGATGTCTCGCGGCGTAGGTGGTGGCGTCCTGCGTGTCAGCAATGACTGACATTGCGGCTCCCAAGGTTCTCATCATCAGCCTACGGCTCCACAATGCCATGGACAGTCGGGCAACGTTCCCAAAAAAGGTGCGGGAATTCCCCCGACCACGACCCCGGAAATGCCTTGCGTTGGGGCGTTCTCGGTGCATTTTCAGAGGGAGAGGACCCACACGCCTATATGGATCCCAGGCCCCCAACCGTCACCCGCGGAGACGATTTGCCCGAGGACGTAGCCGTCGCGACGATTGCGGCGCCTGACGCGCTGTTTGCGAGCATCCTCGATATCGCGGTTGACGCCATCATTGTGGTGTCCTCGTCCCAGCACATCCTGCACTTCAATCAGGGCGCGACCCAGGTCTTCGGCTACCTCCCCGAGGAGATGGTGGGACGGCCGCTCGCCGAGCTGATGCCGGATCGTTACCGCGGGGCGCACGGGGCGCACGTGCAGGAGTTCCGGGGGAGTGCGGAACGGGCGCGCCGCATGGCGGAGCGGCGCGAGATCTACGGCGTGCGCAAGGACGGGACGGAGTTCCCGGCCGAGGCGTCCATCTCCCGCCTCGAGACGCGGCACGGGCCCATCTACACGGTGGTGCTGCGCGACATCACCGAGCGCACGCTGCGCGAGCGCAACGAGCGCTTCCTCTCGGAGGCGGGCGGCCTGCTCGGCACGTCGCTCGACGTTGGGCGCACGCTGCAGGCGCTGGCGAGCGTCCCGGTGCCGTATCTCGCGGAGGCGTGCATCGTGGACGTCGTCGGCCCGGACGGCGGCTGGCAGCGGCAGGTGAGCCGCAGCGACGTGGCGGAACTGCACGACGCGCTCGACGCGGTGGGACGCCATACGCTCACGTGGGACAGCCCGTGGCGCGCCATCGACGCAATGCGCGCGCAGAAGCTGGAGGTGGTGAGCGCCATCACGGACGACTGGCTGGAGGGGCACACGGAGACCGCCTCGGAACTGGCGCGGTGGAAGGCGCTGAAGGCCAGGTCCGCGCTGTTCGTGCCGCTCATCGCCCGCGATCATGTGCTGGGCGCGCTCACACTGGTGCGCCTCAGCCACGCGCCGTTCACCCCGGAGCAGGTGGCGCTGGCGCAGGCGCTGGGCCGGCGCGCCGCCTACGCGATGGACAACGCGCGGCTGTACACGATGGCCCAGCGCGCCACGCGGGCGCGTGAGGACGTCCTGAGCGTCGTGTCGCACGACCTGGGGAATCCACTCGCCGCCATTCGCCTGTGCGCGGCGGCACTGCTCGAGGCGCCGCCGTCGGACGTCAAGGAGCAGCGGCACCTCATCCAGGCCATCGGCAACTCGGCGGACTGGATGTCGAAGCTGATCCAGGACCTGCTCGATGTCTCGACCATCGAGGTCGGCAAGCTCTCGGTCGAGCGCCGCACCGAACAGGTGGCGCCGATCCTCAAGCAAGCGCTGGCCATGGTGGCGCCGCAGGCGCAGCAGCGCGGCGTCGAGCTCAAGTACGCCCTGGGCATTGGCGTCCCGCCGGTGCATGGCGATGCGGCGCGCCTCATTCAGGTGCTCACCAACCTGCTCGGCAACAGCCTCAAGTACACGGATCGCGGTGGCGTCGTCTCCGTCTCCGCGGAGGCCCAGGCCGACGAGGTGCTGATCACCGTGCGCGACACGGGGAGCGGCATCCCGGCCGAACAGGTCCCGCGCATCTTCGAGCGCTACTACACGCGGAAGCGCGGCGCCAACAAGAGCGGCTCGGGGCTGGGACTCTCGATCGCGCGCGGCATCGTGGAAGCGCATGGCGGGCGCATCTGGGTGGAGAGCGTGCTGGGCGAAGGGTCCTCGTTCCACGTCGCGCTGCCGGCCGCGAAGTAACCGGCAGCGGGATACTGAACGCGAAAGCCCACGCCAGGATCATGAAGCAAATGGGCGCGAAGATGATCTTCGCGCCCGTTGCCGTCGGGTACCTGGCCAACTACCGCGTCAGCGTCGCCCACACATCCGACGAGATGCCAGCCATCAGTTGCTGCGCGATCGCGCGCTGGGGAATGGCGCGCGTGAGGACCACGAGCACGTAGGGCGTGCGTCCGGGCGGATAGACGATGGCGGCATCGTGCGTCGTGCCCGTGATCCATCCCGTCTTGTGCGCCACCGGCGTGCCCGCGGGGAGTCCGGCGGGAATCTCCAGGTTGAACTCCTGCCGCAGGAGAATGGAACGCATGGTTGCGCACGCGGCCGGCGAGGCGGCGCGATCCTGCGCGATGGCGGCCATCAGCATGCCAAGGTCGCGGGCGGAGGTGGTGTTGTTGAGGCCGGCGTTGAAGGCCTTGGTGTCCTCGACGCCGCGGCGGACCTGCATCGTGGACGCGCCGAGCGCGTGCGCCGTGGCATTGGCCGTGCGGGCGTCGAGCAGATCGATGACCGCATTGGTGGCGAGGTTGCTCGAGCGCGTGATCATCCGCTCATTCAGTTCGCGCAGGGTGACCCGCTGGCCGATCTTGGCGTACAGTGTGGAGTCGGAATCGTCGCCCGCGTCGAGGGAGAACGGCGACCCATCGACGATCGACGCGAAGCGGTTCGCGAGCGTGACGGCGCTGTCGAGCCGGAGCGCGCCGGTGTCGGCGCGTCGGAAGAGCTCGATCATCACCGGCACCTTCATGGTACTGGCCGCGTGAAAGGAGGCGCCGGCGTTGACGGCCAGGGTGTCGCCGGAGGCCAGGTCCTGCACCCAGATGCCGGCGGTCGCCCCGGGGACAGCGGCGATGCGACGTTCGATGCCAAGTCGGAGGGCGTCCCACGCAGCCGGTGCGATGACGCGATGGGGCGCGGTGACCGATGTCGTACGCGTCCCGGACGCGCGGGCCGACACGGGCGCCGGCGGCCGCGAAGGATTCTCGCGTGTGCGCAATCCGCAGCCGGCCGAGGCAACCACGGCGACGCCGAGGGCTGTCAGACAGGAAGTGCGATGCATGCCGCGAGTATATCCCACCACGGACCAGGTGGATAGGTTTCTACGATGCTCCGCCCTGTGAATCTCCTGGTGCTGACCAGTGCGCTCGCTGCTGCGTGCCTACGCGCTCCAACGACGACCTCGGTCACGCCGGTGAATGACGGTGGACGAGGTGCGCCGCGCGGCACGACGCCGGGGACGAGTGTCACCGCCGGCGTTGGCGGGTCGGTCGGAGCTGCCGCCGCCGGGGGAACGGCGGCCGGCGATACGTTGCGCCCACGAACCGCCGGGCGCGACACGCTGCGGACGAACGCTTCCCGTGGCACCGCCGCGCGTCCGGGCGCCGACAGCATCTCGACCGCGGACGTCACGGCGGAGACGGCGCGGCTGTTCGGCGCCGAGTCGCCGCCTCCCGCGACCGACACGATGGCCGCTCCCGGGGCGCCCGTCTGGGACATCGACGTGCGCTCGTACGAGACGCGCACGCGGGTCGAGGACTACGTGCGCATCTTCAGCGGCCGCGCCAGGAACATCTTTGCAGTCGCGCTGCAGCGGCAGACGCGGTACGGCCCGATGATTCGCGAGCGGCTGCGGCGGCGGGGTCTCCCCGAGGACCTTACCTACCTGGCGCTCGTCGAGAGCTGGTTCAATCCGCACGCGTATTCGCGGGCCGCCGCGGTCGGTGTCTGGCAGTTCATGGCGGGGACCGCACGCGGGATGGGACTGCGCGTGGACTGGTGGGTGGACGAGCGCCGCGATCCCGTGCGCTCCACGGAGGCGGCGGCACGGCTGCTGCTGGGCCTGCGCGACCAGTTCGGATCGCTCTACCTGGCCGCGGCGGCCTACAACGGCGGCTCGGGGCGCGTGTCGCGCGGGCTGGCGCGGTACGCCGATGCCCTCGATGGCGTGGAGGGAGAGGATCGCTTCTTCGCCCTCGCCGAGAAGAGCTACCTGCGGCCGGAGACGCGCGACTATGTACCGAAGATCATCGCGGCCGCGCTTGTGGGCGGCGAGCCTGCGCGGTATGGCGTGAAGGTCGAGTCGCTGCCGCCCTACTCGTACGACTCCGTGCGCGTGCACGGTGGGGTGCCCCTGGCCGCGGTCGCCAACGCGCTGACCCTCACCGGCGACGAGGTGGCGGAGCTCAACCCGCACCTGCTGCGCGGCATGACACCGCCCGGCGACTCGCTGTGGGTGCGCGTGCCGTCCGGGCGCGCGGAGGGTTTCGACGAGCGCTTCGCCGCGCTCGAGCCCGAGGAACGCATCGCCCTGCAACGGGTCGTGACCAGGAAGGGACAGACGATGGTCTCGATCGCCAAGCAGCACGGGCTCACGTCCAAGCAGCTCGCCTGGTTCAACCCCAAGGTGGCGAAGTTGAAGAGCGGCGCCCTGCGCAGCGGGCAGACCATCCTGGTGCCGAGGCGCGACGTGGTGGCGCTTGCGCGGGATGTGGCGAACCCGTCGATCGAGCGCTATCCGAAGCGGAGCGGCGGCGTCCGCCGCCATATCGTGAAGAGCGGCGAGACGCTGTCGGGCATCGCCAAGCGGTACGGCACCAGCGCCAAGACGCTGACCCGGTTGAACGGGCTCAAGAGCGCGAAGCTGATGCCGGGACAGTCGCTCGTGGTGTCGGGACGCGCGAGTTCGAGCGCGAGGACGAGCACGAAGAGCGGCGCGGCGAAGAGCGGTGCGGCGAAGAGCACGGTGAAAAAGAAGGCGCCGGCCAAGAAGTCCGGCGCCGCCAAGCCCGCTGCAAACGCAAAGAAGTAATCTCGTCCGTCACGGCGTGCCGGAATCTACCGGCGCCCGCCACACGCCTGACTTTCCGCCGCTCTTTTCAAGCAGGCGCACGCCCTCGATCGTCATGGCCTTGTCCACGCTCTTGGCCATGTCGTACACGGTGAGCAGCGCCACCGAGACGGCGGTGACCGCCTCCATCTCCACGCCCGTCGCGGCCACGGTGCGCGCCTCTGCCTCACAGCGTACGCCGGGGAGCGCGTCATCCAGGGTGAAGCGCACCTGCACGTCGGTCAGCGGCAGCGGATGACAGAGCGGAATCAACTCCGCCGTTCGCTTGGCGCCCTGGATGCCCGCGACGCGCGCCACGGCGAGCACATCGCCCTTGGCGAGCGCGTTGTCGCGGATGGCGCGCAGCGCCTCGGCGGACATGCGGATGCGCCCTTCGGCGCGCGCCATGCGCGCCGTGGCGGGCTTCGCCGAGACGTCCACCATGGACGCCTCGCCGGCGCGGTTCACGTGGGAGAGGTCGCTCATGAGCCGAGGTGCGAGAGTTCGCGCATCAGGCGCGCACTGAGAAGTTGCGGCGACACGTTCTGCTGGGCGGCGAGCTTGGCTTCCTCCACGGCGCGCATCGCGCGCGCCGCGGCGAGCGCGGCCGACTCGTGACCGGCCGCCGCGGCCGATCGCGAACGGTCGTGGAGGAGCACGCTCACCGCGTCGAGCACGTCGGAGAAGGCGCCACGGGCGCCCTTGCCGCCCTGCCCGAAGGCGGCGCGCAGCCAGCGCTCACGGCCGCCCTGGGCCGCGTCGAGAAAGGCGCGGGCCCGCGCGAAGACCGCCGCCTGCTCATCGTGCCCCAGCAGGCGCCCCGGCGCTCCGTCGCACAGGCGCACGCGTTCCTCGTCGTTCACATCGGCGCCGAGCGCGTCGCGCACGGCGGGTTCCGCGACGAACTGTCGCAGGTCGGCGTCGCCGAGGCGCGGCACGCGGAAGGCGACGACGCGCGACCGGATGGTCGGCAGCAGCGCCGAGGGTTCGCTGGACGTGAGAATGAAGGTGACGCTCGCCGGCGGTTCCTCGAGCAGCTTGAGGAAAGCGTTGGCGGCTTCGGGGCTCGACGCCTGCGGCACCATCCGCTCGGCGTCGCCGATGACGAAGACCTTCCGGCGCCCGAGTGCCGGTGAAAGCGCCGCCTGCTGGACGAGCATGCGCCCGACGTAGACGTAGATCCCCTCGGTGCCACCGGGACGCACGTAGAGCCCGTGCGCCTTCACGCGGTCGGCGATCGCCTGGTCCAGATCCTCCTTCACATCCTCCGGACCGGGATCGTCCCGGAGGCGCGGTCGCGGGAAGATCCAGTGCAGGTCGGGGTGCTGCATCTCGAGCGCATAGCGACACGCCTGGCACTCGCCGCACGGCGCCGAGTCTCCCGTGCACAGCATCATCTGACCAAGCCAGAGCGCGAGCCGCTGCTTGCCGACGCCTTCAGGTCCGTGCAGGAGGATGGACGCGGGGAGTCGACCGCTGCGCCACTGCGTGCTGAAACGATCACGCAGGGGCGAATGGCCGATCAGGGGAAGTAGTGGCACGCGCGGGATGGCGGATGGCGGATGGCAGATGGCGGAGGGCGGATGAACTGCCGCCCACCGATCCCTGACGATAGACGGTCGGCGGGGCTTGCACCAGTTTCAATGGCACGTTCCCTCGGTCCCGATCGCTCTGCGCCGGCTGCGCCGGCTTCTCCGACTCTGCCCCGCCATGCGCCCGATCGTCTTCGCCCTACTTTTCGCCGCCATGACCAGTCCGCTCTCCGCCCAGCGTGCGCGTGCGCGCGATCTGGGCGTCGCTCCCGGGATCTTCGCCCCCGGCGCCAACAATGCCATCACCGACGTGGCCGGTGTTCGCGTGGGACATGCCACCGTCATCGAGGGCGCCGGTATCCGCACCGGGGTCACCGCCATCCTTCCGCACGAGGGCAACGCCTATCTCGAGCGAGTCCCCGCCGCCATCTGGGTGGGGAACGGCTTCGGGAAGCTCATCGGCGCCACGCAGGCGAACGAGCTCGGCGAACTCGAGACACCCATCCTGCTCACCTGCACGCTGTGCGTGTGGAAGGCGGCCGATGCGCTGGCCGAGTGGATGCTCGAGAAGCCCGGCATGGAGCGTGTCCGCTCGATCAACCCAACGATTGGCGAAACCAACGACGGCGGCCTCAACGACATTCGCGCGCGTCCCGTCACCGCCGCGCACGTGCGCGCGGCGCTCGAGAGTGCGGCGGCCGGCCCGGTGGCCGAAGGAAGCGTCGGCGCGGGGCAGGGGACGGTGGCCTTCGGATGGAAGGGTGGGATTGGCACGTCATCGCGCGTCCTGCCGACGTCGCTGGGCGGCTACACCGTCGGCGTGCTGGTGCAGAGCAACTTCGGCGGCGTGCTGCAGGTGATGGGGGCGCCTGTCGGGCAGGAACTGGGCCAGTACTCGTTCAAGGACGCGATGTCGCGTGACGGCGGCGACGGTTCCATCATGATGATCGTGGCGACCGACGCGCCGCTGAGCGACCGCAACCTGAAGCGGGTGGCTTCGCGCGCGATCATGGGGTTGGGTCGCACGGGGTCGGCCGCGTCGAACGGCAGCGGCGACTACGTGATTGCCTTCTCGACGGCCCGGGAAGTGCGCCGGGCGTTCAACGCCCGGCGGCTCGAGACGGCGGAACTCGCCAACGAGGAGGTGTCGGGCGTGTTCGAGGCCGTGGTCGAGGCGACCGAGGAGGCCATCTACAACTCGCTCTTCCAGGCGACGAACGTCACGGGGAACGGCCGCACCGTCGAGGCGATTCCGCTCGACCGGGTGCGCGAGGTCCTGAAGAAGTACGGCCGCGGGAAGTAGCGGGCGCGAGAAGTAGCGGGCGCGAGAAGTAGCGGACGCGGGAAGTAGCGACGCGAGCGGCGCTACGGCGTCGCGGCGCGCCCGGTGATCGTTTCCGCGCGGATGCGGAAGACGTTCGTCCGCTCAGGCGTCGGGTCGTGCTCGGCGAAGGCCTCGGGGACGATGCGCCGCAGGAGCGCGACGGCGTGCGCCATCTCCGCCGGCGTCTCCTCCGCCGAGAGCAGGTCGAGCGTTCCCTTCACGACGACGCTGCGCCAGTCGTACATGGCGGCGACTTCATCGATCTCGAACGCGACCAGCCGATTGGCCGTGATCGCGCGCAGCTTGGTGCCGTCGCGCGTGCGTCCGTAGACGCTGCCCTGATCCCACACGTAATGAATGGGCTGGATGTCCACGCGGCCGTAGTAGCCAAAGGCAATACGACCGACGTGATGCGCCGCCAGCAGGGCGGCGCACGCGGTATCATCCAGGATCCGGAAGGTCGGCGTCGACGGGTTCACGGGAGGGCTCCTTCAGTGCCGGAGGCCATCCGGCGGTATGCATCGATTACGCGCTGCAGCGCTATTTCGCTTGAATCGCCGCACGCCGAGAGGTGGCCCATCTTGCGTCCCGGACGCGCTTCGCGCTTGCCATAGAGGTGCACGCGCACGCCCGGCAGGCCGAGCACGCCGCCGATATCGGGCGCCGTTGGACCGGACCACACCTCGCCGAGCAGGTTGTAGATCGCGGCCGGCCGCACCACATCGGTGTCGCCGAGGGGAAGCCCGCAGACGGCGCGCACCAGCTGCTCGAACTGGCTCGTGACGCAGGCGCGCTCCGAATGGTGGTACGTGTTGTGCGGCCGCGGCGCGAGCTCGTTGACGCAGAGCGTGCCGTCCTCGAGCAGGAAGAGCTCCACGGCAATGAGCCCCACCACGTCGAGCTGCTCGGCGATGCCGCACGCGATCTCGGTGGCGCGTGCCACGACGGCGTCGTCGAAGCCACCGGGTATCACCGACCAGGTAAGCACGCCGTGCGTGTGATGGTTGCGCGCGGGCGGGTAGGCGCGCAGCTCGCCGCGTGGTGAACGCGCGACCATCACGCTCAGCTCCGCGGCGAGCGGGAGAAACTTCTCCGCGACGCAGACCGGGGCGCCGATGCCGGTGAACGCCCCGGCGGCGCGTTCCACGTCGTGCACACGCGCCTGGCCGCGGCCGTCATAGCCGCCGTGCGTGGACTTCACGATGCAGGAACCGAAGCGCCTCACGGCGTCCGTGGTCTCGTCCGCGCTGCGCACGACGGCGAACGGACCCACCGGAAAGCCGTTATCGCGCAACCACTCCTTCTGGCGCGCGCGGTCCTGCACGATCCACAGCACCTGGGGCTTCGGGTGAATCGGCGCATGCCGCGCGGCCGCCTCGAGCGAGTGGAGCGGGATCTGCTCGATTTCCATCGTCACCACGTCGGCCCCTTCGGCCAGGCGCGCGGCGGCCTCGTCGTCCGACCACTTGGCGGTGATCGTCAGGGAGGCGAGCGGTCGGGCGGGGCAGTGCGCCTCGGGGTCGAGGACGTGCACGTCGTAGCCCATCGTCCGCGCGGCCATCGCGGCCATGCGTCCCAACTGGCCGCCGCCGAGGAAGCCGATGGTCGAGCCCGGGAGAATCACACTCACGGCAGCGACTGGGCTCGTACGGCCGCCGCGCGCTGTTCACGCCAGGCGCGGATGCGGTCGCGCACCTCCGGATGGCTTGTCCCGACGATCTCTGCCGCGAGGATGCCTGCGTTGGACGCCCCCGGCTTGCCGATGGCGAGCGTGCCGACCGGAATGCCGGCGGGCATCTGGACAATCGAGAGCAGGGCATCGACGCCGTTCAGCGCGGTGGCCGGCACGGGGACGCCGAGCACCGGAACCAGGGTCTTGGAGGCGACCATGCCCGGCAGGTGGGCGGCGCCGCCAGCGGCGGCAATGATGACCATCAGGCCACGCGCTTCGGCTCCGGCGGCATACTCGAACATCCAGTCCGGGGTGCGATGCGCCGAGACCACGGCCTTCTCGTACGGGACGCCGAACTGCTCGAGCATCTCACAGGCCGGGGCCAGATGCTCGTAGTCGCTCGCGCTCCCCATGATGACGCCAACCAAGGGTGGAGTGGGCATAGGCTAAAGATGCTGGCGGTGGGGCGTTTTTGGAATGCGGACGGGCCGGGCGCGACCGCGCCGGTAGATCGATCCCCCACGGCGTCGTACCTTTGAATGCTGGCGGACAGTTTGTCCCCTCCCGCTTCGCCTTGCATCACGGGCCGTCCCTGGTGCGTCGAGGCAGCCCGGTCCTGTCTCAAGCCGTCGCCCATGATCACCGCCACCCTCTACGCCGACCTCAATTGCCCGTACAGCTACGCGCTGACGGCGCGCCTTGAGGTGCTGGGCCTGATGCATCGGTGCGACTGGCGCGGGGTGCAGCACGATCCCGGGTTGCCGGTGCCGCCTCGGCTGGGCGATCGCCGCGCGATGCGCGCGCTCGAGGATGATGTGGATGCGGTGCGGCGCGCCGCGCCCGATGTGGCGCTCACGCCGCCGCCGGTGAAGCCGAACACGCGGCTCGCCATCGCGGCGGTGGCCGCGGTGCATCGCCTCCACGCCACACGCGCGTCCGCCTTCCGGCGTGCGCTGGGCGCCGCGCTCTGGGTGCGCGGGGACGACATCTCCGACGGGACCGTGATCAACTCGGTGGCGGTCTGGTCTGGCGTTCCCGGGTGGGTGGACCTCGACGGGCCGGCCGGACACCGTCTCGCCGATGAATGGGACATGGACTGGGTGACGCGACGGCTGGGCGGCGTGCCGCGGCTCGTGCGTCAGGATGGACGCGTATTGTGGGGGCTCGTGTCTGCCGACGAGATCACCGAGTTCTTCACGGCACCGCTGCGCACGTCGGGCGAGTTCCGGCAGCCGTAGCCGGCGTTGCGGGCACCGGCGCGGCGTCCAGCGCCAGCACGATCACGGGCGGGGCAGGGCGCTACGTGTCGAGCGCGTCGCGATAGACCGCGAGTGTTTCCTCGTGCTGCCGTTCGACGCGGAGCCAGTCGAGATTCTGCCGTGCGGCCGTCTGCCAGCGTGCCCGCTCGGCGGGATCGTCGAGCAGCCGGACCATCGCGGCGCAGAGCGCGGTAGGATCCTTCGCGGGTACGAGGAGCCCGGCGCGTCCGTCGTCCACGGCCTCGGGCGCCCCGTCCACCGCGGTGGCGATGATCGCACACCCGCAGTCGCGCGCCTCGGCGAGCACCAGCCCGAATGGCTCGGCGTGCGAGGCGAGGACGAAGAGGGTGGCGGCCCGCAGGTAGGCACGCGGTGCGGGCTGGAAGCCCTCGAAATGGATGCGGTCGCGTGCGGCGACCGCGCGGGCGAGCGCTTCGAAGCGGGGCCGGTCGGGACCCTCTCCCACGATGTACAGATGGGCGTGAGCGTGCCGTGCACCGAGTGCGTCGAACGCAGTGATGAGGTCGGCGATGCCCTTTCGTTCATACATCCCGGCCACGGTGACGACGGCCGGCGGCTGAAGCGTCAACTCGGCCTCGGGACTTTCCGCATAGCGCGGGCTGCCAATGGTGCTGTTGCGGACGACGCGCAGCCGGTGGCGCGGCATTCCGCGGGCCGCCAGTCGGCCGACCGCCTCCTCGCTGAGCACGATGATCCGATCGGCGCCGCGCATGAGGTTGGAACTGCGCTGCCATTCGTTGTGCACGCTGGCCACCAGGCGCCACGACGCGAACGGGCGCAGCGCGCGCGCGAGGACGTAGCCCGTGACCATATGCGCGTGCACGACCTCGATCTGCTCGCGCCGGATCAAGGCGCGCAGGGTGCGCAGGGCACGCCACAGCGTCAGCGGACGCCGGCCCTGATCGAGGTGGACATGATGCACGCCGTGCCGTGCGAGCAGCGCCTCGTACGCGCCGCCCTTCGATGCCACCCAGACGTCATGTCCCGCACGCGCCTGCAGGCACGCGAGGTCCACGGCAACGTTGACGATGCCGTTGCCGATGCGGTCGACGTGGTTGAGGAGATGAAGAATACGCACAGAAGAGAAACAACAGAGAGACAACAGAGAAACAACAGAGAGACAACAGAATAGTACGAAACAAAGAGGGGGCGCGCCGGAAGCTCGCCCCACCTCTGTTGTCTTTCTGTTGTTTCTCTGTTGTCTCTCTGTTGTCTCTCTGCGGTTAGGGCACTATCACCCCATCCACCACATGCACCATCCCATTGGAGCCGCGCACCGAGGCGAGGATCTTCGCGTCGATGATGAACGTGTCGGCGCCCTTCTTGTGGATGGTGGCGTTCGTGCCGTCGGCCATGGAGAGGACCTGTCCATCGCTGAACTGATCGACGTCGAGGGCGGAGGTCGTGACGTGGTGCTGGAGCACGAGGCGCAGCTTCTCCTTGTTCGCGGGCTTCAGCAGGTCGTCGACCGTGCCCTTGGGCAGCTTGTCGAACGCCGCGTTGGTCGGCGCGAAGACGGTGAACGGCCCGGCGTTGGCGAGCGCGTTGACGAGATCGCCAGCCTGCAGCGCGGCGACGAGCGTCGTGTGGTCCTTGGAGCCAACCGCGATCTTGACGACATCCTTCGCGGAGTCGTTGTCCTGCACATTGGCCTGGCCGGCCGCTGGCGCGGCATCGGCCGTGGCGCCGGACTCGGCGCCGCCGCCGCACCCGGCGAGCGTGAGGAGCGCGAGTAAGGCAGGAAGGGCGGTACGGGACGTGCGCATGGCGATCACCTCGTGCGTGGGGTGGCGGAAAGGAACGAAACACATGGTGGTCGCCCCGGCCGCCGGCGGCGTCGCGGGGTGGGGAACGCGGCGAAGCCGAGTTCGCCCGGCGCCGGGACCGCGGTCAGAATAGGGCTTCGGCGCGACGCCCGCAGTCGGGGGCTTCGGGGACACGGCGTCGGACAAAAGAGGACTAGTACATACCTCTATTGTGGTCGCCGGACAGCCCGAAAATGGGCGCCGGATGGCCCGGAAAACGCAAACGGGGTACCGGCCGGCGCCGATACCCCGCTGCAATGTTGAGCTCCCGAGGAGGGACTTGAACCCCCGACCCGACGATTAACAGTCGTCTGCTCTACCACCTGAGCTACTCGGGAAGAGACGCTAAAAATACCCGGGGTGGGCAGGCAATTCAAGCGCCTGAACGACGATTGGGGATCGGGAATCCGGATTGGGATTCAGGACTTCGATTGAGGATCACGACTGGCGATTACGGCAGAACGCTACGGAGCCAGCGACCGGTGTGGGAGCTTTCCACCTTGGCCACCTGCTCCGGGGTTCCGGTCGCGACGATCCGGCCACCGCCGTCGCCACCCTCGGGACCGAGATCCACGACCCAGTCGGCCAGCTTGATCACATCGAGGTTATGCTCGATGAGCACCACCGAATGGCCGGCCTCGACGAGTTGGTCGAGCACATACGCCAGCTTCCGGATGTCCTCGAGGTGCAGGCCGGTGGTGGGCTCGTCCAACAGATAGAGCTTTCGGCCGGACCGCTTGGAGGACATCGACAGCTCACGGGCGATCTTCAGGCGCTGGGCTTCGCCGCCGGAGAGCGTGGTGGCGGGCTGGCCGAGGCGGAGGTATCCGAGCCCGACCTGCTGCACGTGCCAGAGCGCCTGCCCGAGCTTCTCCTCGTAGGGGAAGAAGCGGATCGCTTCGTCCACCGTCATCTCCAGCACGTCCACGATGGAACGGCCGAAGTACTTCACGCCCAGCACGTCGGGCTTGAAGCGCTTTCCGTCGCACTCCTCGCAGGGGACGAAGACGTCGGCGAGGAAGACCATCTCGACGGCGATCGCGCCCGCCCCCTCGCACTTCTCGCACCGGCCGCCTTTCACGTTGAACGAGAACGTGCCCGGCGTGTAGCGGCGCGCCCGCGCCTCGGGCAGTGACGCAAAGATGCGGCGGATCTCGTCGTATGCCTTCACGTACGTCACGGGATTCGACCGCGGCGAACGCCCAATGGGCTCCTGGTCGATGAGCACGACCGCCTCGAGGGCCTCGGTGCCCGTGAGTCGCGTGAACTCGCCCACCGTCTCGCCGAGGTGCAGCGAAGCGCTGTGCTCACCGGTGAGCGCGGCCTCGAGGGCATGATAGAAGACATCGTGCACCAGCGTGCTCTTGCCCGAGCCGGAGACCCCGGTGACCGCGGTCAGCACGCCGAGCGGGAGCTTGAGGTCGACATCGCGCAGGTTGTGGGCCCGCGCCCCTTCCAGCGTGATCCATCGTCGTGGCGTCCGGCGTTTCTCGGGGAGCTTAATCGTGCGCGCGCCGGTCAGGTACTGCCCGGTCAGCGATCCGGCGCCCGCCGCGGCGGCGGGGCCGTTGTAGACCACGCGCCCCCCGTGCTCGCCGCTCTCGGGGCCGAGCTCGAGCATCCAGTCGGCAGCGCGCACCGCCTCGAGGTCGTGCTCCACCACGAGCACGGTGTTGCCGCCATCGCGCAGGCGTTTGAGGAGGCGGAGCAGGCGGTCCATGTCGCGCGGATGCAGCCCGATGCTCGGTTCGTCGAGCACGTACAGCGCATCGACGAGCTGCGAGCCAAGCGAGTTGGCCAGGCCGATGCGCTGGGCCTCGCCGCCCGAGAGCGTGCGCGTGGCGCGGTCGAGGGTGAGGTACGTCAGCCCCACGTCGCACAGGAAGCGCACCCGGTTGCGCGCCTCGCGCCAGATGTGCGCGGCGATGGCCTGCTCGCCGGGCGTGAGCACCAGCGCGTCGAGCCATGCGTTGAGCAGCTCGACCGGCATCGCCGTCACGTCGGCAATGTGACGGCCGTCGATGCGCACCTGCAGCGCCTCGGGCTGCAGCCGCGTGCCGTGGCACGCGCCGCAGGTCATCGCCGACTGATACTGCCGCAGGAAGACGCGGATGTACTGCTTGTACTTCTTCTCCTCGAGCCCCTTCAGGTGACGGAAGATGCCCTGAAAGCCCTTGGCCTTGCCGTGCAGGAGAAACTCGCGCTGCGCGTCACCCAGGTCGCGCCAGGCCCGGTCCATCGGGATGCCGTCGCGCTTGCACGCTTCGGCGAGCGCCCGCCGCTTGTTGTCATACCTCGGCTTGGTCCACGGGTCGATGGCGCCGTCGCGCAGCGTCCGCTCGGGATGCGGCACGATCAGCTTGAGGTCGTACTCGAGCGTGGCACCGAAGCCGTTGCAGGTGGGGCAGGCCCCGCGCGGATTGTTGAACGAGAAGAGCTGCGGCGTGGGATGCGGCGCGCGGGTGTGGTGGTCGGGGCACTCGAAGCGGGTCGTGAACCTGAGGCGCGGCGCGGGAGATGGCGGATGGCTGATGGCGGAGGGCAGAGGCGCGCCGGGTGGCGCGGGATCCACCACGACCACGCAATCGCCGTCGCCCTCGCGGAACGCGGTCTCGATGGCGTCGGTGAGGCGGGTGCGTGTCGCCGCATCCGCCGTGAGACGGTCGGTGACGACGAGTACCTCGTCGCATTTGGTGAGGTCGGGCTTGGCCCCCGCGAGGTCGTCCACCTGGTAGGTGACGCCGTTGGCCACCACGCGGACGAAGCCTTCCGCGCGCAGGTTCTCCACCGCGACGGCGTGCGACACGAGGTCGGAGAGCCGGAGCGGAAAGGTGACGAGCAGC
Organism: Gemmatimonadaceae bacterium; assembly: GCA_036504815.1. Classification (NCBI taxonomy): domain Bacteria; kingdom Pseudomonadati; phylum Gemmatimonadota; class Gemmatimonadia; order Gemmatimonadales; family Gemmatimonadaceae; species Gemmatimonadaceae bacterium. The sequence continues at coordinate 236,166 of DASXUN010000003.1, forward strand.
CGCGTCCCTTCGGGCAGCGCGAGCACCTGATCCGCCGCCCCCTGCGGTGTGTCGGGTCGCAGTTCGCGCTGGCAGATGGGGCAAAGCGTGTGCCCGATGCGCGCCCAGAGCAGGCGCAGGTAGTCGTAGATCTCGGTGGCCGTCCCAACCGTGGAGCGCGAGGTGCGGACGGGGTTCCTCTGTTCGATCGCCACGGCGGGCGACAGGCCCTCGATGGAGTCGACCAGCGGCTTCTGCATGCGCTCGAGGAACTGTCGCGCGTATGCCGACAGCGATTCCACGTAGCGGCGCTGCCCTTCGGCGTAAATCGTGTCAAAGGCGAACGACGATTTGCCCGAGCCGGACGGCCCCGTCACGACCGTGATCGCGCGGCGAGGCAGGTCGACGCTGATCCCTTTCAGGTTGTGCTGACGGGCGTTGCGGACGCGGATGAAATCGGGCACGCCTGAAACTTAGGATCGGGAATCCCGAATTCGATACAGGATTGCGAGCCCGGAGGGGACCGGTGGATGCGTGCGTGGCGACCCCGGGAGCGTCGCGGGTGCAGGGGGCTCAGCGACGGCACCGCAGGGCGATACCGGGGGCGGCCCGTTAGTTTCCGAACAATGCCCGACGCTGTTCACGACGAGGAACGCCCCGCCCGCGTATTCGATGGCCGCCTCGCGAGGCGGCTGGCGGGTTACGTCCGGCCGCACCTCGCCCTGGCGCTCGGGGCGCTCGCCTTGCTGCTGGTTGAGGGCCTGCTGCAGCTGGTCGGCCCACTGCTCACGCGCCGGATCATCGATGTCGCGCTGCCGGCGCACGATTACGCCGAGGTGGCGCAGCTCTCGGGGCTGTTCGTGGCGGCGCTCGCGGTGCAGTTCGCCACCGACTACGGGCAGATGGTGCTCACGGCCCTGCTCGGCCAGCGGGCGATGCACGACCTGCGGTGCGCCCTGTTTGATCATCTGCAGAAATTGTCCATCGCCTTCTTCGACGCGACGCCGGTGGGCCGGCTCGTCACGCGGGTGACGTCGGATGTCGAGTCGCTGAACGAACTCTTCACCGCCGGGGTGATCGCCGCGGTGGGCGACCTGACCGCGCTGCTCGCCATCGGCGTCGTGATGTTCTCCATTGACTGGCGGCTCACGCTGGCGGCCTTCACCGTCGTGCCGGCCATCTACCTCGTCTCGCACGTCTTTCAATCGAGGGTGCGAGAGGCGTACCGCGACATTCGCGCGCGGGTGGCCCGCCTGAACGCGTTCCTGCAGGAGCGGCTGACCGGAATTCGCGTCGTGCAGCTGTTCGGACGCGAGGACGATGAGGCGCGGTCGTTTGCCTCGCTCAATGCGTCGCACCTCGGCGCCCAGCTCGCCTCGGTGCGCGTCTACGCGCTCTACTTTCCCGCCATCGAACTGCTGACCACCATCGCCCTCGCGATGCTCATCGTCACCGCCGTCTCGCGGGTGCACGCGGGGCTCGTGACGGTGGGGACTGTGGCCGCCTTCCTGCAGCTGTCGCGCCGCTTCTTCCAGCCGCTGCAGGACCTGTCGGACAAGTACAACATCCTGCAGCAGGCCATGGCATCCGCCGAGCGGGTCTTCGCCCTTCTCGATACGCGGCCGACCGTCCCGGATCAGGGGACCTCGCGGCCGATCCGCCGCGCGGGCGCGGGCGTGACGGTCGCCTTCGAGGGCGTGTGGTTCCGTTACCCTGAGCGCGGGACCGCAACGGCGGTGCGCGACTCGGCACGTGCAGAGCGCGAAACGCCGATGGCCGTCGACGCCGCCGAGTCGACCGACGTGCGGTGGGTGCTCCGCGACGTCTCGTTCCGCGTCGGGCCGGGCGAGACACTGGCGCTCATTGGCCACACCGGGGCGGGAAAGACGACCGTGGTGAACCTGCTGCTGCGGTTCTACGATCCGCAGCGCGGTCGCATCACCATCGACGGGACGGACATTCGGTCGCTCCCCGTGTCGGAGTTGCGGTCGCTCGTGGGCTACGTGCAGCAGGACATCTTCCTCTTCGCCGACGACATCGCGACCAACATCCGCCTTTCGGCGCCGCTGACGGACGCCGTGGTGGAGCAGGCGGCCAGGCGCGTGGGGGCCGACCGCATCATCGCGCGGCTTCCCGGCGGCTATGCCCACCGCCTCTCTGAACGCGGCGCATCGGTGTCGGTGGGCGAGCGCCAACTGCTCTCGTTTGCACGCGCGGTGGCGGCCGATCCGGCCCTCCTGGTGCTCGATGAGGCGACGAGCGCGGTGGACAGTCGCATCGAAGCCGACATCCAGCGGGCACTCCGGGAACTGATGGCTGGACGGACCACCATCGCCATTGCGCATCGGCTCAGCACCATCGTGGCGGCGACGGAAATTCTGGTCATGCACCACGGCGAAGTGCGGGAGCGGGGCACCCACCAGCAACTCCTGGAGGCGGGCGGACTTTATGCCCGACTTTCTCGGCTCGAACGCGCCGGATCGGGGGACGGAAACAGGGTTGCCACCCCTGTTTTCGGCGGGTAGCTTCACGGGGCAATGGCCTATCTCCAGTTCCACGGAACGCAGTATCCCGTCCCCGCCGAGGGACTGACCGTCGGGTGCCACGACGGCGCCGCGTTGCGGCTTCCCGGCGACGACTCCACCGTGCGGGCGGTCGTGACGGTGGCCGCAGACGGGAGCGCCGTGATCCGGCGCGACGCGGCGGACGCCGTGATACTGGTCAATGGCGTTCAACTGGGGCTGGAGCCCAGTCCGCTCCTCCACGGCGACAAGGTGGAGATGGCCGGCGAGGAACTGCGCTTTGGCGACGTCAAGGCGGGGGGGAGCACCCAGTTTGTCTCGGGCGCGCAGGTCGCCGAGATGGCACGCGCCAGGGCCGCCGGCGCGCCGGCCAAGCCGACGCTCGCGCGCGGCGGACGCCTCGTGTCGCTCACCGACGGCCGTGAGTACGTGGTGCCCGATGACGGCGTCACGATCGGTCGCGAGGTCGGGAACGACGTGGTGATTGCGTCTTCCGAGGTGTCGCGCAAGCACGCCGAGATCGTGCCGATGCCGGGTGGATATCACCTGAACGACCTGAGCACGAACGGCGTCTTCGTGAACGGCGTTCGCATCGAACAGAAGCAGGTGCTCGGCCGCGGCGACGTCATCAAGATTGGTCCGGAAGAGTTCCGGTTCTACGCGGACCAGGCCAAGGCCGCCACCGCCCCGCCGCCGCCGGCGCCGGCGCCTGTCATGGCACCGCCGGTGCCTCCGACGCCCGCGCCGACTCCGGTCGCCGCGCCGGTCGCCGCGGCTCCCGCGGCTCCGCCGAAGGTACCCGAGGTGGCTCTGGATCTGGAGTCCGCCATCGCGTCGGCGGCGGTTCCGACACCGCCCGTGCCGAGTGCGCATGCGCCGAGCGCGCCGACGCCGGTGGCTGCGACACCGGCCGCGCCGAAGGCGCCGGCCAGCGCCGCGCCGGCCGGTCGTGCGCCGCTGGCCACGCTCGAGATCGTCAATGAGGGGCCGCTGAAGGGCACGAAGTTCGAAATCCACTCTGCGCTGACCAATGTCGGTCGCGGGGCGCACAACGATATCGTCCTCAACGATGAGAGCGTCTCCGATTCTCACGCCAAGATCCAGCGGCGGGAGAACGGCTGGTTCATCGTCGACCAGGAATCCACGAACGGCACCTATGTCGGTGGCCGTCGTGTGCAGGGCGAGCATCGCGTAGAGGGGGCGCCGGATGTCCGCTTCGGCGGCATCAAGATGACGTTCCGTCCCGTTGCGGTTGCCGGCGACGAGGCGGGTGGTACGCGCGCCATCGCCGCCGTGTCGGTCGATCAGGCTCGCAAGTCGACGGTGGCCAAGCCGGCGGCGCCGGTTCCCGCCGAGTCGTCGAAGAAGGGATGCGGGGCAATGATTGCGTTCCTCATGACAGCGGCCGCCGCCGGGGCGTCGCTGCTCGCCATTCTGTTCTCCACGGGGCGCTAGCTCGTGCATCTCGCTGTTGCCGCCCGATCCGACGTCGGTATGGTCCGATCGGGCAACGAAGACTCATTCTTCGCCGAAGCGGACTCGCGACGCGGCGTATTCATGGTCGCCGACGGCATGGGCGGTCACGCCGCGGGCGAGGTGGCCAGCGAGATGGCGGTGCAGATCGTCGCCCGCGCGCTGCTGCAGCTCGAGAGCGTGATGCAGCGTGACGCCGCCGAGCGGACCGCGCAGTCCCTGCGCGACGCGAACCGCGCGATCTACGACCGCATGCTGGCCGAGACGGACAAGCAGGGGATGGGCACCACGGCCTCGGTGCTGCTGCTCTCGGACGGTCACTACCTCATCGGCCAGATCGGCGACTCGCGCATCTACATGCTGCGCGATGGCGCGCTCACGCAGCTCACCAAGGATCACTCCTACGTGCAGGAGCAGGTGGATGCGGGGCTCCTGACGCCGGAGCAGGCGCGGTACCATCCGTACAGCAACGTCATCACGCGCTGCGTGGGGGCGAGCGAGGCGGTCGAGCCGGACCTCTACGCGGGCGAAGCGAAGGTCGGAGACGTCTTCCTCGTGGCGTCGGATGGCCTGACCGGCATGGTGGACGACCGGCGGCTGCAGCAGATCCTGCTGGCGCGCTCGGGACCGGGGCGCATCGTCGACTCGCTGATCGCCGAGGCCAACGGGCGCGGCGGGCTCGACAACATCACGGCCATCGTCGTGCAGGTCGTGGGCGCCGACACCGCCAGCGACGGGTGAGTCGGGGCACGCGATGAGCGACCAGCCCGAGACCGTCGGTTCGGTGTCGGAACTTTACCTGGGCAACATCCTGTACGCCCTCGAGTCGTGCGCGCTGACGCTCGAGGGAGAGGGGAAGAGTGCCGACGCCGCCTTCTATCGCGGCATTGCGCGCAAGCTCGCCGAGGCGTACGGCCGCGCGAAGGGCGAGTGAACGCCCCTGACGGCAGCCCTCCGGGGCTGTGGCGTCTGTTCCTCGAGACGCTGACCGGCCGCCGGCCGGTGGAGACCAGCGGTCCACTCCTGAACGCGTTCCTCGGCATGCCGGGCCCGGTGCGCGACCTCGTGCGCTGGCTGCTGCGTCCCAGGCGACGCTTCCTGTTCGGCCGCCTGCGGGCGCTCGCCGATGACCGGGTGATGAGTGGCCCCTTCCGCGGGATGCGGCTGGCGGGCTACCCCGCCGCCCCCGAACTGCTGGGCTGCTACGAGCGGGAGCTCTTTCCGGTCGTGCAGGAACTCGCCAGCGGATCGTTTGACAGGGTCATCAACGTGGGCGCCCGATACGGATACTACGCCATCGGCTTTGCGCGACTGCTGCCCGCCGTGCCGGTGATCGCATTCGAGGCGGAGACGGAGGCGCGTCGCACTCTGGCGGGCGCTGCGGCAGCGAATGGAGTCGCCGATCGCGTGCGGGTACGCGGCTACTGCGATGTGGCGGACCTCATCGCGGCACTCGCCGAGGGCACCCGCCCGCTCCTCGTCTGCGACATCGAAGGGGGCGAGATGACGCTGCTCGATCCGGCGCGGGTGTCGGCGCTGCGCAACGCGACCATCCTCGTCGAGTGTCACGGATCCCCGGCATCGTCCACCGAACTGACGATGGCAGCGCGCTTCCTTCCGTCGCACCAGCTGCGCCGCGTCGCGACCGAGGGGCGCGTGCTCGCCCAGCTTCCGGAGGGCGTAGCCGAGCCGTGGCGGTCGCGGATGCCGCGCACGACCGAGGCCCTGATGCAGGAAAACCGGACCGTGCCGCAGTCGTGGCTGCTGCTTACACCCCGAGCATCTTCAGCACCGCATCCTTCGGCACCGTAACGCGGCGGACGGTGAAGACGCGCAGCCAGCGCGCCGAGCGATAGAGTTGGTCGGCGAGCACCGGGAGGTTGATGGCGCCGGCCATGCCCGCGCTGGTCAGCCGCTCCACATGCCCGTCGCGCGTGAGCACGGGCAGGTCGAGCCCGAGCATCTGCTCCTTCTGCGGATAGTCGATGAGCACTTCACCCGCGGCAAAGCCCAGCGCGTCCGCCATGGCATCCTCGGCGGCGCGCGCGCGGTCGTGGTTCTCGGCAATCCACTCGAGGTCGATGCCGTCGAGCTCCGCGGCCGGGCACTCCATGGCGCGCTTGTACAGGCGGCGCGACAGAATGGCCTCGAGCAGCGCGCTCGGCGTGCGCGCGCGCAGCGCGTGGAGCAGCCCCTCGTCGGTGTGCGCGACGAGTTCGTCGGCGCCCAGGGCGCCCGCGCGCAGCGCGTCGTCCACCAGGCGCTTGTACATCGCGGTCGGGCTGCGCACGGCGTGGTGCCAGTAGACGTTGCGGTACATCTGGTACTTGGCGAAGAGGAGCGACTCGAGGGCGCTGAGCGCCTTCTCGCGCACGCCGATGGCCGCGTGCCCGAGGCGCGGATCCTCCACGACCACGAGCGCGTGCAGGAGGCGGTCCACGTCGATTTCGCCGTAGGGGACGCCGCACATCAGGGCGTCGCGCTTCAGGTAGTCGGTCTTGTCGAGGTCGAGCGAGCCGCTGATGAGGCCCTGGAGCGGCGAGGCGCTCTCGCCGCGCATCAGGGCGAAGACGCGCTCCGGTGCGTCGGCGGCGATCTCGCTGCGCAGGATGTCGGCCACCGCGCCGGTGGTGATCATCGGTTCGGCCACCGCCTCGTGGTGCATGGCGCCGATCTCTTCCAGCGCATGCGAGAACGGATAATGGCCGACGTCGTGCAGCAGCGCGGCGGCGGCCACGACCTCGGGTTCCTCCGGGGCAACGTGATCGAGCATGCCGGCTTCGTCGAGCCGTGCCAGGGTCCGGTTGGTCAGGTGAAACGCCCCCAGCGCGTGCTCGAACCGCGAATGCGTGGCGCCGGGATAGACGAGGTGCGCCAGTCCCAGCTGCCGCACATAACGCAGGCGCTGCACCACCGGCGTGTCGGCGAGCCGGAGGAACGGCCCGTCGATGCGGATGTTGTTCCAGAGGGGATCTCTGATGAAGGGCATGGAGTGGCGGGCGAGGGACTAGGGCGGCGGATGATGGCAGATGGCAGATGGCGGACGGCAGATGATAAAGGTGGGGTCGCTCGCGGACATGGGCCAGCATCGCGCCGCTGCGTCGGGGGTCATCCGGTTGCGTCCGGCGGCGGGGGCGCCGCAGTATTCACGGAACGTCTGACCACCGGGCCGACTCCATGCACGCATCGCGGCTGCTCCGTGCCTCGCTCGTTGCCTGCGCCCTGCTGACGCTCGCCGCGTGCGCGCGCCGTCGGGCGACGCTCGCGCCCACCCCGCGCGCACCAGCCGAGCCGGTGCGCGTGATGGGCCCCGTCGGCGACGGGCCGTGCGCGGATTGCGGCCCGCGCGTGGCCGATGACGAAGTGATGCGTGCCGTCGCGACGCGCGTGGCCGACCTCAAGGCGCGCGGCGGATCATGTCAGGCGTACGCCGAGGTGCTCGCGGTATCGCTCGCCGCCCAGCGCATCGTGGTGCACCCCTTCATGTGGCGCGTGGGGCCGTTCCTCGCGTCGGCCCAGGCCAAGTCCACCGGCGAGATTGACGTCGCCCGCGAAGTGGACGCCCTGAACATCGGCCGCCGCTCCCTCGACGAGGTGGTGCACAGCGTGGAGCACGAGGCGGCGCATATCGCCTTCGCCATTCCGTCGGGCGCCCCGTTCAACGAGGCGCTGGTGGATGAACGAGTGCGCGAATGCCGCGGAACCGCGACGCGGGACGGGGCGGGTTAGCCCTTCGGGCCGGCGTCGGCGATCGGCGCCGCGACGGTGCCGAACTTCTCGAAGTTCTTGCGGAACATCTCGGCCAGCTTCTTCGCCTGCGCGTCGTAGGCGCCCGCGTCGGCCCACGTCTTGCGCGGCGTCAGCACCTCGGGCGGAACGCCCTTCACGTCGACAGGAACGTGCAGGCCGAACACGGGGTCAATCGCCGTGGGGATCTTGTGGAGGTGGCCTGACAGCAGCGCGTGGACCATGGCGCGCGTGTACGACAGCTTCATCCGCTTGCCCACGCCAAAGGGGCCGCCGCTCCAGCCGGTATTGAGCAGCCAGACCTGCGCCTTGTGCTGGTCGAGGAGGTGGCCGAGCATCTCGGCGTACTTCGTGGGATGCCAGACCAGGAAGACCGCGCCAAAGCAGGCGCTGAACGTGGCCTGCGGCTCGGTCACGCCCCGCTCGGTCCCCGCCACCTTGGCCGTGTACCCCGAGAGGAAGTAGTACATCGCCTGTTCCTTCGTCAGCTTGGCGATGGGCGGCAGCACGCCGAAGGCGTCAGCCGTGAGAAAGACCACGTTCTTGGGGTGTCCGCCGCGTCCGCTTGGCACATGGTTGCGGATGTAGTGCAGCGGATACGACGCGCGCGTATTCTCGGTGATGCTCTGGTTGGCGAACTCCACCTTCCGGCTGTTCGGCTCGAGCACGACGTTCTCGAGGATCGTGCCGAACATCTGCGTCGTCTGGTAGATGTCGGGCTCGCCTTCAGGCGACAGGTTGATGACCTTGGCGTAGCAGCCGCCCTCGAAGTTGAACGTGCCGTCGACGCTCCAGCCGTGCTCGTCGTCGCCAATGAGTTCGCGCTCCGGGTCGGCCGAGAGCGTGGTCTTGCCGGTCCCCGACAGCCCGAAGAAGAGCGCCGTGTCGCCCGCATCCCCGATGTTGGCGGAGCAGTGCATAGAGAGCACGCCGGCCTTCGGGAGCAGGTAGTTCATCACGGTGAACATCGACTTCTTGAGCTCGCCGGCGTAGCGCGTGCCGCCAATGACGATGGTGCGCGCCGCCAGGTTGAGCACGATGAACGTGCCGGTGCGCGTGCCGTGCCGCGCCGGGTCGGCCTGGAACTCCGGCGCATGGTACACGGTGAAGTTCGGCGCAAACCGCGCGAGGGTGTCCTGGTCGGGGCGGATGAACATGTTGCGCACGAACGCCGCATGCCACGCGTTCGGCAGGATGTAGCGCACGCTCAGCCGGTGCGTCGGGTCCGCGCCGCAGTACAGATCCTGCACGAAGAGTTCCGGCAGCCCGTTCAGGTACTGCTTGACGTCGGCGAGGAGCGTGTTGAAGTGCTCCAGCGAGATGGGCTGGTTGACCTTGCCCCAGTCCACATCCTGCTCGGAGCCCGGTTCCCTGACGACGAACTTGTCATTCGGGGACCGGCCGGTGTGCGGCGAGGTGACCGCGGCGAAGGGGCCGAGGTCCGCGAGGCGCCCTTCGCCGCGGCGGATGGCGGCCTCGATGAGTTCCGGCGCAACGAGGTTCCAATGGACGGTGCCGCCGGGCTGCAGGTCCTGGCCGGCCAGCCCGGAGGGACCGGACCGGACAATGACGGGGGTAGTCGGGACAGCGTCGGACATTGCGATTTCTCGGGTTGGGCGTGCGACGGGCTCCCGTGAGGGAGCCCGTCGGGGTGTAACCACTAAAGATAACTATCTGGAGCGATTCTGGGAGTCGATGACGGCCACGGCGGCCATATTGACGATGTCCTGGGTGTCGGCGCCCTGCTCGAGCACGTGGACGGGGTGGTTCATGCCCACCAGAATGGGGCCGATCGCCGTCGCTCCGCCGAGGCTCTTGAGGAGCTTGTACGACGTGTTGCCCGCGCTCAGCATCGGGAAGATGAGCACGTTGGCTGCCTGCTTGAGCCGGCTGAACGGATACCGCATGGCGAGCACGTTCTCATCGAAGGCCGTGTCGGCGTGCATCTCGCCGTCCACGATGAGGTCGGGCTCCACCGCGCGCAGGATCTTCACCGCCTCGGCCACCTTGGCCGCTTCGGGGTGCTTGACCGACCCGAAGTTGGAAAACGAGAGCATCGCCACACGCGGCTCGATGCCGAAGGTGCGCACGAGGCGCGCCGCCGACTGCGCGATCTTGGCGAGCTGCTCCGCCGTCGGATCGATGTTGACCGTGGTGTCGCCGAAGAAGATGGCGCGGTTGTTGATCACCATCATGTAGAGGCCGGCGACGAGACCCGTCTTGGGCTCGGCGCCAACGACTTCGAGCGCCGGGCGGATCGTCTCGGGATAGTGCTTGTTCAACCCGGCCACGACCGCGTCCGCATCGCCGCTGTTGACCATCTGGCTGGCGAAGTAGATGCCGCGGCCCATCACCGAGTAGGCCTCGTCGCGCGACATGCCGCGGCGCTTCCGGCGGTTCCACAGCTCTTCCGCGTAAAGTTCGCGTTCCGGCGCCGTGTTGGGGTCGATGACGCTGATGTCGCCGAGTTCGATCCCGAGTTCGCTGAGGCGCTGCTGCATCTGCGCCGGGCGGCCGAGGAGGATCGGCTTCGCGATCCCCTCCTCCTGCAGGATGTGCGCGGCGCGGATGACCTTGGGATCCTCGCCCTCGGGGAAGACGACGCGCTTCGGATTGCGGTGCGCGCGCATCTGGATGCCGCGCATCACACTGCGCGACTGGCCCAGCCGGCCCTCGAGCTGCTCGCGGTACGCCTCGACCTCGATGAACTCCTTGGCCACGCCGCTGCCGATTGCCGCCCACGCCACCGCCGGCGCCACGTAGAGCAGCACGCGCGGATCGAACGGGAAGGGGATGATGTAGTCGGGACCGTACTGGACCTTGGTCAGCCCGTAGAGGGCGGCCACCGACTCCGGCACCGGCTCGCGCGCGAGCTCGGCGAGCGCGCGGGTCGCGGCCATCTTCATCTCCTCGTTGATCGTCGTCGCGCGCACGTCGAGCGCGCCGCGGAAGATGAACGGGAAGCAGAGGACGTTGTTGATCTGGTTGGGATAGTCGCTGCGGCCCGTGGCGCAGATGGCCTCGGGGCGCACCGCCTTCACTTCGTCGGGCAGGATCTCCGGCGTCGGGTTGGCGAGGGCGAAGACGATCGGGCTCGGCCCCATCGACTTCACCATGTCCTGCGTGCAGGCGCCGGCGGCCGACAGGCCCACGAAGACATCGGCGCCCACCATCGCGTCGGCCAGCGTCCGGTTCTTCGTCTCGTGCGCGAACTTGGCCTTGTGCGGCTCCATGTCCTTCTCGCGGCCGGCATAGATGACGCCCTTGCGGTCGCACAGCGTCACATTGCGCCGGTCCACGCCGAGCCGGACGTAGTGCTCGGCCACCGAAATGGCCGAGGCGCCGGCGCCGCTGAAGACGACCTTCACCTGGTCGAGCTTCTTGCCGACGATCTCCACGGCGTTGAGCAGCGCGGCGCCCGAAATGATGGCGGTGCCATGCTGGTCGTCGTGAAAGACCGGGATCTTCATGGTCTCCTTCAGCTTCTCCTCGATGTAGAAGCACTCCGGAGCCTTGATGTCCTCGAGATTGATGCCGCCGAGCGTCGGCTCGACCAGCTGGCAGAACCGGATGATCTCCTCCGGGTCCTCCGAGGCGATCTCGAGGTCGAAGACGTCGATGTCGGCGAACTGCTTGAAGAGGTTGCCCTTGCCTTCCATCACCGGCTTGCCGGCGAGCGCCCCGATGTTGCCCAGGCCGAGCACGGCGGTGCCGTTGGAAATCACCGCCACCAGGTTGCCCTTCGCGGTGTAGCGGTAGGCGTCATCGGGATTCTTCTCGATGTCGAGGCAGGGCTCGGCGACGCCGGGAGAGTAGGCGAGCGCGAGGTCGCGCTGATTGGCGAGCGGCTTGGTGGCGACGACAGCGATCTTCCCGGGACGCCCACGGGAGTGGTATTCGAGAGCTTCTTCGCGTTTCATAGTGGCGTGAAAGATAGCGGCCGAGCGCTCGGGTCGGTCAGCGGCCCAGCCGAAATGCGGTGGATTCCCTTACAATCGAATCCCAACGGGTTGCCGCACTACCCAACGCAGGGTGGCAACGTCGCGTTGGCTCGGGATCGTGACCGCGGGCTGGGCAAACATCACGTCGAGAGCGTTGGTGCTATGCCCGCCGATTCCCACGGCATGCCCGAGTTCGTGCGTCACGAGCGCGCGCAGCGTGTTGATGGCGTTGGTCGCCGCCGGGTTGATGGAGATGTCAACCTTGACGCGCCCTGAGGCCGGTCCCCCGAGCAACGGCAGCGTCAGTGCGCTGTCGCGGGCGGGGCAGAAGAAGGTGACGCCTCCAGCGAATGCCGGCGGTTCACTGCACCCCGCGAGCGCCACCAGCCGCGGCGCCGAGCTGACGTGGATGATCACATCCGCGTCGGCGACCGATGCGGCGGTGCGGAAGCTGAATTGACTTCCTCCAAGGGCCGCCTTCCACGCCGACATTCCGGCCGCGGCTGCCCCGGCGAGATCCACGCTGGCGCCCACCGCGGTCGGATCGACGTAGACGGCAATGGACTGACCAGTCGGCCATCGGTAGACGGCGCCGCCCGACAACTGCGTGGGGTCGTACGCCGGCGGATCGAGGCGTGGGGCCGCGGCGTCGGTGCACGCGGCGGCGAGCAGGATGAGGGCGGTCAGGTGGCGGCGAGGCACGCCTCAAACTAGGACGGGTAGCCGCGAAGGCCAACACGGATCGCCAGGGGCCGTCCGGGGTAGGAAGGCGAGGCCCGACCGGCGCGGCCGACCGGCGCCTCGCCTAGCGCGGGGAGGTTGACGCCAGTAATCTCCGTCTGACATGCCCCCGCTCCCCACTCGTCCTCGTCCCTCGCTGCCGAACTGGCGCCGCGCGATCGCCACCGCGTTGCTGGCGTTGCAGGCCGTCGTGGCGTGGCTGCCGCTGGGTGAGCAGCGCGGCGCGGTGCGCTTCGACTCGCACGTCGAGGCGCCGGGGAGTCTCCATCTACCGCCGCACGATGACGCGACGTGCGCCGTCTGCGCGGCGCGCGCGCTGTGGGGGACGGCTCCACAAGCCAGTGCGGCCTCGCTGCTGCCGGTGCTGATGGAACAGGTGGACATCGACGTTCGCGCGATCGCGCCGGCCGTCGGCGTCAAGCCGGACAACCATTCGAGGGCGCCGCCGGTCGAGGGTTGAGTTCGCCGCGGTCATGCCGCGGCGGCGCCGCTCCCCCGTTCCGCAGTTCACTGCGGATCACGAATCCGGTTCACATCCGTCCCTCCCTTATGCGACCCATGTTCCGATTGGGCGTGCTGCTGTGCCTTGCCGGCACGGCCGGCGCCCAGCAGAGCCCAGACTCCACTGCGCGCCGGCAGCAGCGAATGCTCGATTCGCTGGCCGCCGCGCTGACCGCGGTGCAGGGCAAGCTCGACAGCATCTCGTCAGCGCCGCCGCCCGCCGCCCCGGCCCGCACGAGCGGCGCGTACATGAACGTCAGCTTCGTCGGCCTGACCGATTTTGCCTGGTCATCCGAGAAGGATCTTGGCGCCCTGCAAGTGGGCGACCATGAGCCGCACGTGCGCGGCTTCGCCATCCCGAATGCCGAGCTGGCCCTCGACGGCACGGTGGATCCCTACCTCAAGGCGTTCGTGAATATCGTGCACAAGCTGGACGCCAACGGCGAGACGGGCGTCGAGCTCGAGGAGATGTACTTCCTCACGACGTCGTTGCCGCACAACCTGCAGGTGAAGGGCGGGCAGTTCTTCGCCGAGTTCGGGCGCCAGAACCCGCAGCACCCGCATTCGTGGGCCTTTGCGGATCAGCCGCTCGCGCTCAATCGCATGTTCGGGCCGGAAGGGCTGCGCAGCCAGGGACTGCGCGTCTCGTGGCTCCTGCCGACATCGTTCTACACCGAGGCCACGGTGGCCGTGCTCAACAGCGCGGGGACGACGACGTGGAGTTTCCGCTCGGACGAATCGGCGCAGATCCATGCGGGTGCGCCGGTCGACCGCGCCGTACGTGGCGTCGGCGACATGCTGTACGTCCCGCGACTCGCCACGTCGGTGGACCTGTCGGAGACGCAGACGCTGCTGTTCGGCGTCTCCGGCGCGTTCGGCCCGAACAACTCGGGTGACGCGGCGAAGACGCGGGTCTACGGTGCCGACGTGTACTGGAAGTGGAAGTCGCCCACGGCGCGCAAGGGTTTCCCCTTTGTCGCGTTCCAGGGCGAAGGGCTCGTGCGCCGCTACGACGCTGCGTCCCGCACCGCCGTTGATGCGTTCCGCGTGGCGCTGCCCGCCGCGACCCTCAAGGATGACGGCGCCTACGCGCAGGTGCAGTGGGGCATCCGTCCCATGCTCGTGGCTGGGCTGCGCGCGGAGTACGCCACGGGCAACGGCGTCGTCGCGGAGACGCCGTTCACCACGGCGGAGCGCGCAAACCGCAACCGCTACTCGACCAACCTGACCTGGTTCCCGACGGAGTACTCGAAGTTCCGGATCCAGTACAACTACGATCATCGCGCCTGGGTCGGCAACGACCACACCGTGCTCCTGCAGTTCGAATTCCTGCTCGGCGCGCACGCGGCCCACAAGTTCTAAACCTCACCCGGACCAACATGACTACCCTGACACACCTCGTGCTCGCCTTCGCCGCGCTGCTCCCCACGGCGGGCGGCGTCGAGGCGCCCCCTCCGGCCAAGCTGCTCAATGTGGTGGCCACGACCCCGGATCTCGCGGCGCTGGCGCGGGCCATCGGCGGCGCTGCCGTGGACGTGAAAGCGCTCGCCAAGCCGACCGAAGACCCGCATTTCGTGGATGCGAAGCCGAGCCTGGTGGTGACACTCAACCGCGCGGACATGCTGATCGAGGGCGGCGCCGAACTCGAGATGGGATGGCTGCCGCCGCTGCTGGAGAGCGCGCGCAACGACCGGATCGCCGCCGGGTCCCCCGGCCGCGTGTCGGCGTCGACGGGAATTCGCATGCTCGAAGTGCCGACGTCGTTCGACCGTTCCAAGGGGGACGTCCATTCGATGGGCAATCCGCACTTCCTCCTGGATCCGGTCAACGTCCGGCTGGTCGTGACGCAGATCGCTCAGCATATGGCGCAGGTCGACCCCGCGTCGGCGGCGCTCTTCCGTGACAACCTCAAGAACTTCCTGGCAACGCTCGAGGTGAAGGCCGCCGCGTGGCAGAAGGAACTGGAGCCGTTTCGCGGCGCCAAGATCGTGACGTATCACAAGGACTTCGTCTACCTGGCCGAGCGGTACAAGCTGGAGGTCGCGGAGACACTCGAGCCGAAGCCGGGCATCGAGCCGTCTCCGATCCATCTGGCGGCAGTCATTGGAACCATGCGCGCGCAGAAGGTGCGCGTCATTCTCGTGCAGCCGTTCCAGAATCGGAAGACGGCGGAGACGGTGGCGCGTCAGACGGATGCGGTGGTGCTCGACATGCCGCAGCAACCGGGCGTCAAGCCCAATACCGCGACGTACTTCGACCTGATGGATTCGCTCGTGCACACGCTCGCCACCGCACTGCAGGAGAAGAAATGATGCATGTCGATTTCGACGTGGCCTGGCAGGTCATGAAGTGGCCGCTGGCGGCCTGTCTTGTCCTGCCGCCGCTGCTCGTCTACCTCGGGCTGCACGTGGTGAAGCGCGAGGTGATCTTCGTGGACCTGGCCCTCGCCCAGCTGGCGACGCTGGGCACCTGCGTCGCGCTGATCCTGGGGTACAGCTTCAGCGACCGCATTTCGTTCTGGATCTCACTGGCGGTCACTTTCGCCGGGGCAGCGCTGTTCAGCTGGTCGCGCAACAGCGAGCGGCAGCACGTGCCGCAGGAAGCGATCATCGGCATCACTTTCGTGGTGGCGGCCGCCGGCGTGATCCTCCTGCTCAGCCGGGTGGCTGGCGGCAAGGAGGAACTCGAGCACCTGCTGACGGGCGACATCCTGAACGTCACGGCCCGGGACGTGGGGCAGCGGGCGGCGATCTTCGTGGTGCTCGCCGGCTTCTTCGGCGCCTTCCATCGGCATTTCGCGCTGATCTCCGAGGATGCGAAGGCGGCCGCGGCGACCGGACTGCGCGTGCGGCTCTGGGACTTCCTGTTCTACGCGGCGTTCGCGGTGGTCGTCGTTTTCTTCGTGCGCGTCGCGGGCGTGCTGCTGACATTCGCGTACCTCATCGTGCCGGCGGTGTGCAGCGTGATGCTGGCCAGGACGTGGAAATCGCGGCTGCTGGTCGGCTGGGCGATTGCCGCGCTGTCCAGCCTGGTGGGACTGTACGCCTCCTTCGCCATGGACTTCCCGACGGGCGCCGCCATCGTCTGCGCCTGCGGACTCGCCCTCGTGCTCGTGACGATCGGCGTGAGCTTCAGGCAGGGCAAGCTGGTCTAGTCCGATGCCCTGAAGCCGAGCGGCGCTCGCGGGAAGGTCCCGCGGGCGCCGCTGTCCATTGTGGGCCACGGAGCGGCGACTTCACGTTCCGGCGGCGAACCCGCGGAGTTTCCGCAGCATCGCGCGGTCGTTGCTGACCATGTCGTCGCCCTTGGGCGTCTCGAGCACCTTCGCGATCGACGCGAGGCGCGGGTCGGTCATGATCCGCCGGAAGGGGCCGTCGCCAATGGCGCCGGCGCCGATCAATTCATGCCGGTCCTTCCTTGAGCCGAGCGGTGCCTTGGAGTCGTTCAAGTGGAGGAGGCCGAGGCGAGGCAGACCGAGGACGTCGGCGAAACGCGCGATGACGCCATCGAAATCGCCGACGAGGTCGTACCCGGCGGCGAAGACGTGCGCAGTGTCGAGGCAGACGCCGACTCTGGGCTGCAGGGCGGCGGGGAGGCGGCTGAGCAGGAGGGCCATCTCCTCGAACGACGATCCGATAACGGTCCCCTGGCCGGCCGTGAGCTCCATCAAGAGGCGTGTGGGGCCCGCGACACGTTCCAGCACTTCGGTGATCGCGTCGGCGTTGCGGGCGATGCCGCTCGCGCGGTCGTCCATGAAGTTGCCCGGATGCGAGACAACGGCGTCGAGGCCGAGCGCGTTGCTGCGGCGCATCTCGTGCTCGAACGAGTCGATGGACTTGGCGCGCAGTTCCGGGTTGGGTGAGGCGAGGTTGATGAGGTAGCTGTCGTGGGCGTTGGTGAAGGCCACTGGCGTGGCGGACCGCGCCTCTCGGAACGCAGCAACCTCGGCGTCGTCGAACAGCCGCTCCTTCCACTGGTTGGCCTGCTTGGTGAACAGCTGGATGGCCGTGGCGCCGATATCCACACCGCGCGGTGGGGCAGTAGCCGCGCCGCCGGAGGTGCTCACGTGCGCGCCGAGCGGTGCCCCGGTGTACGGAATGTCGTAGGGCGACGGTCCGGCAGCGGCGGGCACCGTTCCCGGCTTCGGCACGGTGACCGCGCGCGTGGACTTGGGGCGAACGCCGCGCGCGATGGGAGCGGGTTTCTGCGCGGCCGGCTTCTTGGTCGCCGGTTTCTTCGTTGCGGGCTTCTTCACCGCGGGCTTCTTCGCGGCCTGTTTCTTCGCGGCCGGTTTCTTTGCGCGCGAAATCGCGGTTGCGCGCCGTTTGCTAGGGGGCATCGTGCCTCGCTCCGTTCGTAAGTCGAAATCCGGAATCGCGATCCTGAATCCCGTTCCGAATTCCCAATCCTCAATCGTCTTACTCGAACTCCCCGTCACGCCCCCTGAGCCGTTTCCCGCACCGCGGACAATGCAGCAAGTCGCCCGCCTCGTGCAGCGCGAAGTCGTAGCTGCGTCCGCACGTGCAGTTGGCCTCGAGCGCTTCCGAACCGCAGACGATGCAGAAGCGATCGTCCTCTTCGTACGCGCGCAGTCGGCTGCACACCGCGCATCGCTTGGTGATCATCGCCGGCTCCTGAGCCATTCGAGCGGATCCACGGCGCGCCCCTTGGGACGCATCTCGAAGTGCAGGTGGGCCTCGAGGTCCGGATCGGTGCGGCCGACGGTGCCCACGCTCTGTCCCTTCTGGATGGACTGTCCCTTGCGCACGTCGAGGCGGGCGAGCGAGCCATACACCGAGAAGTCGCCGTCGCCGTGACTCACGATCACGGTCTGCCCGTACGTGCCGAACGCCTCCGCCAGCACCACCTGCCCGCCGGCGACCGCCTTCACCGCCGTCCCCGCCGCGGCGCCGATGCCGATGCCATTCCAGCGCGTGGTGGTGTTGTTGGGATTCACGACGCGGCCGAAGCGATACAGGATCGTTCCTTCCACCGGCCAGTCGAGGCGGCCAAGGTCGCTGGTGCGCAGCATGCTCGGGGCGGAGGGGACGTTGGGGCGCGCCGCGGCCGCGCGGCGGCGTTCGTTCTCGAACGTCACGAGCAGGTCGGCGAGGCGCCTCTCGTCGCGCTGCACCTGCGCCAGGCGCGCCTGCGTCTGCCGCGCCGACTGCTGGACGCGGGCGAGCGCCCGCCCGCGCTGGCTCTCGAGCTCGCGGAGGCGCCGCTCCTCCTCGCTCTTCTGCTCGCGGTTGAGTTCCATCTCGCCCCGCAGGCGCACCAACTGCGTGCGCGTGCCGGAGACCTGGTCGTTGAGCAGCTCGACGCGTCGCACGAGCGCGCGATCGCGCTGCGCGACCAGGTGCAGGTACTTGTACCGGGCGACGAGCGCGCCGAACGACTGCGCCGAGAGCAGCGCCTCGAGCGAATACAGCGGGCCGCGCTTGTAGATCTCGCGCACGCGGCGGCGGAGCATCGACCGCTTGATGACGAGCTCGTCCTGGGCAATCACGAGGCTCGCGGTCGCGTTGTCCACCTCGCCCTCGAGCGCGTTGATCTGGTAGTCGAGCGATCGCACGAGCCGCGCGGTGGCGTCGGCCTGCCGCTCGATGTTCGTGCGTTCCTCCCCGATGTCGTGCGCGGAACTCTGCAGCTCCCGCATGCGCTGCTCCAGCCGCTCGCGCTCGGCCCGCATCTTGTCGAGCTCTTCGCGGTTGGCGCGCGCGCGGTCGGCGGGGGTCTGGGGCTGCTGGGCAGGGATGGCGGAGGGCAGAAGGCAGATGGCGGACACGAAGCCCACGGACATCAGGCGGCGCGCGATGCGCCGTGCCCGGCCCAAGGCATCCGCCACCCGCCATCCGCCATCCGCCATCACGGTCTCACACCCTCTTGAGGTGTCGACCCACGGAAAGCGCCGACCCCGCCAGCCCGATGCAGGCGCCGGCGAGCACGCCGGCCGCGCCCATCCACGCCTCGAAGAACTCGGCACGCACGACGAAGCGGTTGATCACCGTCAGGGCGACCCAGGCGAGCACGAGCGCCAGCACGCCACCCAGGGTCCCCTTGAGGAAGCCCTCGATCAGGAACGGTGCACGCACGAAGCCGTTGGTGGCGCCCACCAGGCGCATGACGGCGATTTCACGGGAACGCGCCATGACCGCCATGCGGATCGTCGAGCCGATGATGATGATCGCAACCACCGCAAAGGTGAGTCCGAGCGCGAGTCCCGCGAGCGTGGCGATGTTGCGCAGGCGATGCAGCTTCTCCACCCACTCCTCGCCGAACCGGATGTCGTCGATGAAGTCGTACACCTCGATGCGCTTGGCGACCGCCTTGACCGTGGCGGGGTCGCGGAATCCGGGCTTGAGGCGCACCTCGATGGAAGCCGGGAGAATGCCTTCCTCGAAGACATCGCTGAACTCGCCGAGTTCGCGGCGCGCACGGTCGAGCGCCTGCTCCTGCGACACGAGCCGCACCGACGCGGCCTCGGGGAAGGCCCCGATGTCGCCCACGGCGGCGGCGGTCGCTTCACTGCCGGTGCCGTCGGCGATGAACGCGCGGATCTCCACGCGATCCTCGACCGTCTGCAGCGCATTGCGGATATTCAGCGCGACGAGTCCGAACAGCCCGAAGGCGAAGAGCGAGAAGGCGATGGTCGTCACCGACAGGGCGCTGAGCATCGGCGCGCGGCGGAAGGCGAGCAGGGCTTCGCGGAGGGCGAGTCTCACTCGGCGTCCTCCATGGACTCGACGGCCTCCGAGGGACGGAAGCCGCCGTCCGACGCCGAATCGAACACCACCTGACCGCGGTTGACCTCGATGGTGCGGCATCCGGCGCGCCGCACCAGGTCCAGGTCGTGCGTCGCCATCATCACCGCGGTGCCGCTCGCATTGATGTCCCGGAAGAGCTGGAAGATGCCGCGCGTGGCGCGCTCGTCGAGGTTGCCGGTCGGTTCGTCGGCGATGAGCGCGACCGGGTCGTTGGCGAGGGCGCGCGCGATGGCGACGCGCTGCTGCTCGCCGCCCGAGAGTTCCTGCGGGAGGGCCGTCGCCTTGGCCGCGAGGCCCACCTGCGCGAGCAGGCGCGAGACGCGCGGCCCGATCTGCGACGACGGCGTGCCGGTGACCTCGAGCGCGAAGGCGACATTCGCCTCCACGTTGCGGTCCTCGAGCAGGCGGAAGTCCTGGAAGACGACGCCGAGGCGCCGGCGCAGCCTGGGAATGTCGGCGGGGCGAAAGGCCGACGAACTCGTGCCGTAGACCTTCACCTCACCTTGCGAGGGCTGCTCCTCGAAGAAACAGAGCTTGAGGATCGTGCTCTTCCCGGCGCCGCTGGGCCCCGTGATGAACACGAACTCGCCCTTGTTCACCTGGAAGGAGACGTCCTGCAGCGCCGCGCCGGTGCGCGCGAACGTCTTGTGCACGTGGGAGAATCGAATCATGGGCTAGCGAAGCGCCTGCTCGAGGTCGGCGATGATGTCCGTCACGCTCTCCAGGCCCACGCTCAGGCGGATGAAGCCGTCCGGGATGCCGATCCGGGCGCGCTCGTCGGACGACAGGCGCGCATGCGACGAGAAGCGCGGTTCGCTGACCAGCGTGTCCACGCCGCCCAGGCTGGCCGCATACCGAATGAGCTTGAGCCGCTTGGCGAACTTGTCGGCGGCGCGGGCGCCGCCGGCGAGCTCGAACGAGAGCATGCCGCCGAAGCCGTCGAGCTGGTCCACGGCGACCGCATGATCGGGATGGCTGGCGAGGCCGGGATAATGGCAGCGCCGCACTTCCCTGCGGCCCTCCAGCCACTCCGCGATCTCCTGCGCCGACTGGTTCTGGCGCTGCACGCGCACGTCGAGCGTCTTCAGGCCGCGCTCCAGCAGCCAGCAGGCGAACGGGTCGGGCGTCTGGCCCCAGATGATCTCCTTCTGGCGCACCTCGTCGATGTACGGCGCGGTGCCGCAGACCACCCCGCCGAGCACGTCGTGGTGCCCATTGAGGAACTTCGTGGCCGAGTGGATGACGACGTCCGCCCCATGCTCGATGGGGCGGAAGTTCACGGGGCTCGCAAAGGTCGAGTCCACCACCAGCGCGATGCCGATCTCCTTGGTGAGCAGCGAGACGCCGCGCATGTCGAGGACGCGGCAGGTGGGGTTGACCGGCGACTCGATGAAGATGGCCCGCGTCTCCTTGCGCAGGCGCTTCCGCCAGGCGCGGGGCTCGAACGGCTCCACGAGCGTGACGTCGATCCCCATCTGGCGGAACTCCTCCATCAGCAGCCGGTGCGTGCCGCCGTAGAGGTACTGGCTGGCCAGCAGGTGGTCCCCCGGGCGCAGCAGCGCGAGCAGGCCGCAGGCCGTCGCGCCCATCCCGCTCGACAGCACGAGGGCCGCCTCGGCCCCTTCGAGCGCCGCGATGCGCTTCTGGATGCGGTCCGCGTTGGGCGTGTTGCCGTAGCGCGTGTACATCAGGTCGTCGCTGCCCGGCTCCTGCACGTAGTTCACCGACTGCACGAGCGGCGGCACCACCGGGTCGCCGGCGGCGTGCGGGCCTTCGCCGGCGTGCAGGACGAGCGTCGCGAGCGCGTGGGGGCGGGCGGTCTTCTTGGAGGCCATGGTCAGATCGGCTTGGGATTCAGCACGGGTCGGTCCGTGTCGACGCGCACGAGGCGGATGATCTCAGTCGGGGCAAGGCCGGCGACGTCACGCACGATGACTCCGCCGCGCGGCAGCGTGTCGTCGATGATCACCGCGGCCAGGTCATGGCGCCGCGGTCCGTAGATCCACACGATCTCGGCGTTCTCCACGCCGCGCAGCGTGGCGTCGTCGGGGCGCACGAGGACGGCGGGGCCGCGCTCGGCATCGCCGCGCCGCGTGGCGATGAAGCCGACGACCTGCAGGGGGGGATTGTACCCCGTGGTCATCACTGCACCTGCTCGGTCGCGTCGAGCGCGACGAACCCGCTGGTGCCGCGACGCAGGAGCCGTCGGCGCGAGAGTTCGTCAAGCACGCCCGCCACGAAGTCCTCGCCGAACCCGAACTCGTCGGCCAGGTCGGCGGGGCAGGCCGTGCCGCGTACCCGCACCATGTCCCAGGCGCGGCGCTCGGCCTCGCTCACGCGGCCGATGAGGCGCGGATTGCCGTCCTCGCAGAGGCAGACGAGCGCCAGCCCGTGGTGCTTGAGCACCGATTCCACGAGTTCCAGGTGATCCTCGCCGATGCCGCGGAATATCACGTAGCCGCCGCGCGTGAGGTCATCGTTCTGCAGGAGGACGAGCAGCTTGGCCACCACCTCGTCGGCGCACGAATAGTCCATCAGGCCTATGCTCGAGAAGTCGAGCGACGTGATGCCCCCCTCGCGGTTGGCCATCAGTTCGCGCTCGATCTGGTGACGGACGGCCATGCCCGTGTCACGCGTGAGCAGGTTGCCGTAGTTCTGGTTTACGGCGCTCCGCAGCACGGCGCAGACGTCGATGGTGTGCGGCATGGTCACCGATCGACCTCTTCCGGAATCATGATGAAGAGTTGCGTGCCCGGCATCGGCGCCAGGTGGTCACGTCGCACCACATCGTCGTCCCACGGCGGCACATCGGCCACGCGGGCCGTGCCGCTGCGCACGGCCAGCTTGCCCTTCCACTTCCGCAGGTATCCGCGAATCCCCTTGAAGCCCTGGCCGCGCCCGTGGTCGGGAAAGCGGCTCGTCCCCTGGATCACCGCCGACTCCAGCGCGACGCCGTCGTCCCAGCGGTCGGTGAGCGGACGGCGATTGCCGCTTTCCAGCGACTGCCGGATGCCAACGCCCGCATCGCAGACCGCGATCTGCACGACGTGCCGCCCCATCCGCTTGCGATAGTTGTAGTTCTGCACCGCCACCCAGCCGCCGCGCCCCGCGTGCTCGACGATGTTCTGGCAGGCCTCGGACAGCGCCATCGCAAAGCCCATGACGGCGCGCGACTCCAGGTGGAGGTTCTCGGTGAGGATGTGCGCGGCCTTGGCCTGGATGCGCTCGACGACCGTGTGCACGTCGTCGCTGCGCGAGACCGGGGTGATCTCCAGCAGGGTGCGCGAATCGCGCTCCGGGCGCTGGAACGGGACGCTCCCGACGATCTCGAACAGGTCCTCCGCATAGCGAAAGAAATTTGCCCGCGACCAGTACGACGAGGTGTCGTCCTTCACCGGGGGCATGAACTGCGGCTTTTCCGCGCGCGTCTGGGCGAGCGTCAGCAGTGCGGTCAGCCCGTACGGCGACGCCCAGGTCGTGTTGCGGGCGTCGATGAGAATGCGGGCGTCCGCTGGCAATGGCGCGAGCTGCTCGAGCACCTGCTCGAAGCTCTGGTCGTCCAGCGACGACGGCACGGTGATGACGTTCACGAGGGACTCAGCTCTCCACGGAGGAAATGCGCGAGCCCGGTGGCTCCGCGGTGCTCAACGTTGCGGGCCGCGGCGCCGATCGCCGCGCGCAGCGCATCCGTGATTATATCACCCGCGAGCAGTCGTGAGTAGAAGGTTGCGCCGAACACGTCGCCACACCCGGTGGGGTCCCCTTCGGTGTGCACCTGATGGGCGGCGGGCGCCAGCCGTTCGGTGCGCAGGGCGCCCGGGGCCGATCCCAGCGGCCGGCGCTCGGCCCGGCGGTCCGCTAGGCGGGCAAAATGCGACGGCGCAAAGTACACGCTCCCGCGCGGCCCCAGCGTGACCACCAGCGACTGGACCCCGGCCGCCAGGGCCGTGGCCGCCAGCGCCAGCCCGTCCGGCGCCATCATGGACAGCTCGTCCTCGTTCACCTGCAGCACGTCGAAACACCGGCACCAGTCGCCGACCCGCGGGAGCGGCTGCAGCGTGCGCAGCCCGGTGGGCTGCACCGCCAGCACCAGCGAGTGCAGGTCGCAGTAGATCGGGCCGCCGAAGTGCTGGCGGAGCAGGGTGAAGGTCTCGAGGTCAAGCTCGAAGCCCGAGATGAGGTTCACGTACAGCGCGTCGAGGTCCGCGACGAGCGGCTGCAACCCCTGCCAGGTCCACCCGGGCACGCCGCCGGTCAGCACTTCGCTGCGGCGCTCGGCGTCGACATAACGAAGCTCGACCCGATTGTTGGGATACGGCACCAGGACGGGCGCCGCATCCGCCGCGAGCCGGCGGAGCGTCGAGAGAAAGGTGCGCGCCTCGCGGGACAGATCGTCGCCGACTTTCATGATCGGCACGATCTCCCAGTCGTCGGGAAGGGCGGCGTCGAACCCCGCGAGCGCATAGGTGATGCCGCCCCACTCCTGCACGGGGGCCGTCCGCACGTCGCGACCGTAGATGACGTCCCAGACGAACGTGCCGAGGACGCCGACCCGGCGCTTCTTCACGCCACCGGGTGCTCAGCGAGGAAGGCGGCGACCGCGCCCACCATGCCGGCGCTGCCGTCGAGCGACCCCGGCACGATGCGACAGGCATCCACCGCCGGCTTGAACGCCCGGCGTCGCACTTCCGACCGCAGCGGAACGAACAACGAGTCCCCCGCCTTGGCCACGCCGCCGGCCAGCACCACCACGTCGGGGTTGAAGACGTTGAGCATGTTGGCAACGCCGATGCCGAGGAAGCGCGCCGTGTCCTTGACCACTTCCGACGCAATCGCATCGCCCTTGGCCGCCGCGTCGTAGACGATCGCGGCCGTCAGCTTGCCCAGGTCGCCCTGCACCAGTTCGGGGATGAGCGAGGGCTCGCTGCCGGCCAGCGCCTCGCGGGCGCGCATCGCGATGTTCGGGCCCGACGCATAGGCCTCGAGGCATCCGTAGTTGCCGCAGCCGCACCGCCGGCCGTTGGCCTCGATGGTCATGTGGCCGATCTCGCCCGCCACGTCGCTCGCGCCGTGCACCAGGCGTCCGTCCAGGATGAGGCCGCCGCCGATGCCCGTGCCGAGCGTGAAACCCACCACGTTCCTGGCGCCCTTCGCGGCGCCCAGCCACCACTCGCCGAGCGTCGCGCAATTCGCGTCGTTGTCGAGCACGGCCGGAAGCCCCACCGACGTGCTGACCAGGTCGCGGAGCGGGAAATCCTTCCAGCCGAGGTTGGGGGTCAGGATGACGAGTCCCTTCTCGCGGTCGAGCGGTCCGGGCGACCCGACGCCGACGCCCAGGAACTGTGCACGCGTCGCCCCGGTCTCGCGGATGACGGTCGCGATGGTCGTCTCGATCATCTCACGGATGCGCTCGATCACCGCGTCGGCGCCGAGCGCGGCGCGCGTGGGCAGCGAATGCACGCCGAGTTCTCGGCTTCCATCGGCCGGCATGGCGCCGACCACGAGGTTGGTGCCGCCGATATCGACGCCGATGACGTACTTGGAGGACGCGGTCATGAGGACGCGGGGAGTGATGAGAGCAAATTGCGCACGCGCGCCGCCACCCGCGAGGGCTCCAGCGTCTGCATGCAGGCAAAATGGCCGAGCGGGCATTCCTTGGGGCCGTGGGGATGGCACGGCCGGCAGGGGAGACCCTCGACGCCAAGCACCTCCGACCGCGGGGCGAGGGGGCCAAAGCCGAACGCCGGCACCGTGGGGCCGAAGATCGTGAGCGTGGGCGTGCCGATGCCGGAGGCCAGATGCGTCGGGGCCGAGTCGTTCGCCACCAGCACGGCGCAGCGGCCGATCATCTCGGCGCTCGCGAGCAGCGCCAGCCGGCCCGTCGCATCGAGCACGCGTCCCGGGGCGGCGGCGGCGACCGTCTCGGCAAGGGCGGAGTCTTCGTGGCTGCCGATGATGACGAACCGCACTTCATCGAGTGACGAGACGAGCGTGGCGACGTGCGGCCAGCGCTTGGTGCCCCAGATGCTCCCCGGCGCGACCGCGACGAGCGGGCCGCCATCCGGGAGTTCCTCGAGCAGCGTGTCGACGGCAGCGCGGTCCTCGGCCGACGGATACAGGTGCGGGCGGATGATTTCCGAAGCCGGCGCCGGCGCCGCGTCGCCGGCGGCGAGCCGCCACAGTCGCTCGGCGTGATGGGCGTCGCGGCGGTAGTGCACCCGTTCCGTGTACAGTGCGCGCCCCGCGGAGGTGTCGAAGCCCACCCGCCGCGGGATGCGCGCCGCGCGGGCCAGCACGGCGCTGCGCAACGAACCCTGCGCGAGGTAGACCGCGTCGTAGCGGCCCCGGAGGCGGTGCGCCAGCCGACGCAGGCCCAGCATGCCGGCGTCCGCCCCGCGCTTGTCGTAGACGAGGAGTTCGCGGACCGCGGGATTGCCGCGCAGCAGCGACGCGCCGTGGGGGGTGACGACGACGTCCACGGGGCCCCGCTCCGCCAGCGCCGCGATCAGCGGGGTCGACAGGACGGTGTCGCCGAGAAACGAGGTCTGAATGACGAGCGAGGCCACTCAGTCAACCTGCAGGACGGCGAGGAATGCCTCCTGCGGAATCTCCACCGAGCCGACGCTCTTCATGCGCTTCTTGCCTTCTTTCTGCTTCTCGAGGAGCTTGCGCTTGCGGCTGATGTCGCCGCCGTAGCACTTGGCGAGCACGTCCTTGCGCACCGGCTTCACGGTGGTGCGCGCGATCACGCGCTGCCCGATGGCGGCCTGAATGGCCACCTCGAACAACTGCCGCGGAATGAGCTCCTTGAGCTTCACCGCGATCTTGTGCCCCCAGTCGTACGCCTTGCTCTCGTGGATGATCACCGAGAAGGCGTCCACCGGGTCGCCGTTGATGAGCATCTCGAGCTTCACGAGGTCGCTGGCGCGATACTCGAGCATCTCGTAGTCGAGCGACGCGTAGCCGCGCGAGATCGACTTGAGCTTGTCGAAGAAATCGAGAATGATCTCGCCGAGCGGGAACTCCCAGGCAATCTCGACGCGCGTCGTGTCGACGTAGTGCATGCCCTTGTAGACACCCCGGCGCTCGGTGCCCAGCGTCATGATCGGCCCGATGTAGTCGGCCGGCGCCATGATGCGGGCGCGCACGAACGGCTCCTCGATGCGGTCGATCACGCCGGCGGCCGGCATCAGCGCGGGGTTCTCCACCAGCAGCATGTCGCCGTCGGTCTTGTAGACGTGGTACTCCACGCTCGGCACGGTCGTGACGAGGTCGAGGTCGAACTCGCGCTCGAGCCGCTCCTGCACGATCTCCATGTGCAGCAGCCCGAGGAAGCCGCAGCGGAAGCCGAAGCCGAGCGCCGTGGACGTCTCGGGGGTGTAGTGCAGCGACGCGTCGTTGAGCTGGAGCTTCTCGAGCGCGTCGCGGAGGTCCTCGTACTGCTGCGTGTCGGTGGGGTAGACGCCCGCGAAGACGAACGACTTCACCGCCTGATAGCCGGGGAGCGGCACTTCGGCGTGGTGGTCGGCGTCGAAGACGGTGTCGCCGGCGCGCGTCTCCTTCACCGAGCGCACGCTGGCGACCACATAGCCCACCTCGCCGGCGCTGAGCGCGTCCACCGGGACCTGGCGCAGCTGGTTGTAACCCACCTCGTCCACTTCGTAGACTGCGTCGTTGGCCCCGAAGGTGATGCGCATCCCCTTCTTCAGCGTGCCGTCCACGACGCGCACGCTCGGAATGGCGCCGCGATACTTGTCGTAGTACGAGTCGTAGACGAGGGCGCGCAGCGGCGCCGCCGGGTCGCCCTTGGGGGCCGGCACCTTGCGGACGACTTCCTCGAGCAGCTCAGGAATGCCCAGACCTTCCTTGGCGCTGACGAGGAGCACGTCCTCGGGCTGGCAGCCGAGCAGCCCCACCACTTCCTCGCGCCGCCTCTCCGGCTCGGCGCCGGGGAGGTCGATCTTGTTCAGGATCGGGATGATCTCGAGTCCCGCTTCCATGGCGAGGAAGAGATTCGAGAGCGTCTGCGCCTGGATCCCCTGCGAGGCGTCCACCACGAGGATGGCGCCCTCGCACGCCGCCAGCGACCGCGAGACTTCGTAGGTGAAGTCCACGTGCCCCGGCGTGTCGATGAGGTTGAGCTCGAACGTCTCGCCGCTGGCGGCCGTGTACGACATGCGCACGGCGTTGAGCTTGATGGTGATGCCGCGCTCGCGCTCGAGGTCCAGGGTGTCGAGCACCTGGGCCTTCATCTCGCGCTTCTGGAGCATGCCCGTGGCCTCGATCAGGCGGTCGGCGAGCGTCGACTTGCCGTGATCGATGTGCGCGACGATGCAGAAGTTGCGGATGCGGCTCTGGTCCACGACGGTGCGGTTCGGGTTAGCCTTGAAAGTTAGCCGATTGCGGGGCTGGGTCCAAGGTGAACGGGCCGGGATTGGCGTGGTACTCGTGCCTTTTTCACCTCGGAGGCACGGAGGACGACTAGAGGGCCACGGAGAACTACCACCAACTTGGGGGAACGACAGCGCGCTTCGCAGAGCTTCACGTGGCGCTCGCCGTAACCCCAAGGAGTCGTCGTTCTCCGTGGCCCTCAAGTTGTCCTCCGTGCCTCCGTGGTGAGAAAGTCATCGGAGCCGAGCCGAACCCCGCGTTTTGGTGCGCCACTGCGTACTATTAGGACGCGTCATGACAGGCCCCGCCAACACGCAGCGTCCCGAGCTCCTCGATCCCGCCCAGCTGAATGCGCTCGGCGGGCTGGAGATTCGTGCGCGTTGGGTCGTGGAAGGCTTCCTCACCGGGCTGCATCGGTCGCGCAAGAAGGGCTTCTCCGTCGAGTTTGCGGAGCACCGCCCGTACATGCCCGGCGACGACCTGCGGTACATGGACTGGAAGATGGCCGCCCGCGCCGACAAGTGGCTGATCAAGCTGTTTGAGGAGGAGACCAACCTCCGCGCGACGGTGGTGCTGGACGTCTCGAAATCCATGCACTGGTCGGGCTCGCCCGCGCGGCTCACCAAGATGCAGTACGCGGAGACGCTCGTCGCCGCCGTGTCGCTGCTCCTCCTGCGCCAGCGCGACGCCGTCGGCCTGATCCGCTTTGACGACGAGGTGCGCACCGTCCTCCCGCCGCGGTCGCGCGACCTGCATTTCCGGCGCATTCTCGCCGCGCTCAGCGACCCGGGGGCCGGCCTGGGGAGCGACGCACCGGGCGCGCTCATGCGGGCGGCCCGGTTGGTGCCGCGTCCGGGGATGGTGATCATCGTGAGCGACCTGCTCCTCGATGCGGCGGAGACCGTCAGGGCCGTGCAGGTGCTGCGCGGCGCGGGGCACCAGGTGACCGTGCTGCACCTGCTCGATCCCGCCGAGCACGACCTCTCGGTGGCGGGCGCCGAGCTGGTCTTCGTGGACCCCGAGACGGGGACGGAAGTCGAAGCCTCGGTTGGCGACGTGCGCGCGGCCTATCGCGCGACGGTGGACGAGGCGATCGCCGAGTGGCGGTCGCGCCTGGCGGGGGCCGGCGCGTCTTATGAGCCGATCTACACCGACGCGCCGTTCGTCGTGCCGGTGCGCCGCGCCTTCCTGTCACGCCGGCGCCTGCCGTGAGTTTCCTCGCGCCGTTCGCGCTGCTGCTGGGACTCGCCGCGGCGCTCCCGCTCTGGCTGCACCTCCGTCGCCGCAAGGTGGAGATGCGGCTCGACTTTCCCGCGGTGCGCTACCTGCTGCGCGCGGAGCAGGAGCACGCGCGCGAACTGAAGGTCCGCAACGTGCTGCTGATGGCGTTGCGCGTCGCCATCGTGCTGCTCCTCGCGCTCGCCGCCGCCCGGCCGTTGGCGCGCCTCGGCGTCGGTGGGCACGGGCCGACGGCGCTGGCCGTGGTGCTCGACAACTCGATGAGCACCGGCGCGGTCGTGGGGGGCCGGCCGGTGCTTGCCGGCCTCCAGGAGGCGGCGCATGCCGTGCTCGAGCGCGCGCGGTCCAGCGACCGCCTTTGGGTCGTGACGGCGGATGGCGCCGTGACGGGAGGGGCGGCGTCCGTGGTCGGCGCGGCGGTCGACCACATCACGAGCGGCGCGGGGGCCGGCGACCTGCCCGCCGCCGTGCGCACCGCCGCCGCGCTGGCGAGCGGGGCAGGGTTGCCCGCCGCACGCGTCGTCGTTGTCACCGATGGCCAGGCGAGCGCGTGGCCGGCGCAGCTGCCGCGTCCGTCGGCGCCGCTGCTCCTCTACGCGCCCGGCACGCCGCCGCCAGCGAATCGGGCGGTGACGCGCGCCGTTGCCGATCCGCCGCACTGGGCGCCGCGCGGCGTGGTGCGCGCCACCGTGCTGGCGCGCGACGCGGTGACGTGGCGCGCCGCGCTGGGCTCGACGACGCTCGCACGCGGCACCGTGGCCGGCGGCGGGACAATTGAAGCCGCCGCCGCGCCGGCCGCCCGCGGCTGGACGTCGGGTGTGATCGAGCTGCCGCCGGACGAGTTGCGCGCCGACGACGCGCGCCCCTTCGCGCTGCATGTCGGCCCGGCCCCCGCGGCGCGCGTCGATGCGTCCGCCGGGGCGTTCGCGCGCACGGCGCTGGCGGCGCTGGCCGCGGATGGTCGGGTGCGCGAAGGAAACGGCGTGACGGTTGCCGGCGCGGAGAGCGGCACGGCGTTGCCGGCGCTGCTGACCGCGCCCAGCGACCCGGCGCGCGTGGCGCTCGCCAATCGCGCGCTCGAGCGCGCGCGAATTCCGTGGCGCTTCGGTGAACGTCGTGCGGGACCCGTGCCGATGCGCGGGGACGGCCTCGACGGCGCGAGCGCCTTGCGCTACTACGCGCTCGAGCGGGTCGGCGCCGCGCCGTCTGACACGCTGGCCAGGGTGGGCGTCGAGCCGGTCATCGTCGCCGGGGAGGGGTGGGTGCTCACGGCCTTCGCGCTCGACCCGGCGGATACCGACCTGCCGGTGCGCGCGCCCTTTCTGCCGTGGCTCGATCGCACGATCGCGCGGCGCCTGGCCGCCGATGCCGGGCCGGTGATCGACACGTCGCCGCTCGCGTGGATTGCGCGCCCGGCGTGGGCGACGGGGCTCGAGGCGCCGGACGGCACCGTGCTCGCACTCGACGGCGCGCGGTTCCGCGCGAGCGCGGCCGGAGGGGTCTACTTCCTGCGACGCGGTGCGGAGCGGGCCGGCGCGGTGGTGGTGGCCGCCGAGAGCGGCGAGTCGGTGCTGGAGCGCGCGAGCGCGGCCTCCATCGCGTCGCGATTCGCCGGCGGTGAGGCGTCGGGGACGGACGACGTCGCGCGCATCGCCGCGCGGGCCTGGTCGGACAAGTCGCCGCGCCCGATCCTCGCCGCTCTGCTCCTCGCAGTCCTTGCGCTGCTGGCCCTCGAAACGTGGGTTTCGCGCCGCGATGCAGCGGAGACGGGCTAGCCGATGCCGCTCCCGCTCCTCCTCGATCGTTTCACGGCGCTGCCGCAGTTCCAGTCGCTGCGCGCCCAGATGCCGCGTCCGGGCGAGCCGCTGGCGGTCACGGGCCTCGCCGGCTCGGGTGATGCGCTGCTCGTCGCGGCGCTCGCGCACGACGCGCCCAACCGCCTGCACATCGTCATTGCCGATCAGGTGCCGGAGGCGGAACGCTGGCTCGCCGACCTCGAGGCGCTGCTCGGCGAGGGCATGGTGGCGCTGTACCCGTCGCGCGAGGGCTTCGGCGAGGTCGAGCCGCACGCCGAAGTTGCGGGCGAGCGGGTGGAAACGCTCGAACGACTCAACCGCGGCCAGGTGCGCATTCTGGTCACCACCCTGCGGGCCACGCAGGAGCGCACGCGCCTGCCGCAGGCGCTGGCCGAATCGCGGCTCGAACTCGCGCGCGGCGCGTCGTGGCGCCTCGAGGATCTCGCGGACCATCTCGCCCGCATCGGCTTCGAGCGCGTGGAGATGGTGGAGGACGTCGCGCAGTTCTCGGTGCGCGGTGGCATCGTCGACGCGTACGGCTTTGGCATGCCCGCCCCGGTGCGCCTCGAATTCTGGGGCGACGAGCTGGTAGAGTTGCGCGAATTCGACCTGTCGAGCCAGCGGACCACGCGGTCGGTGGAGCGCGCCGTCGTCCTGCCTGTCGACGTCGTGCCTGACGCCCGGCGGGATGCCGACGCTGAGCTCGATGCCGACGCCCGTCTCGATGCCCTGCCAGCATCCGCATCGACGCCACGCTCCGGCAAAGGCAGGCCGGCCGCGGAGTACGCACCCGCGCGTCACTCGATGGCTGACCTGTGGCCGCCCGATTCGCTGGTCATCGTGCCCGAAGGCGTGCACGTGGAGCCGGAGCTGCGGCGCACGTGGGACGAGGCGGCGCACCATCTCGAACTCGCGCGCCGGCGCGGCGAGGACGTGGCCGCGCGCGACGAGCTGTTGCAGCCGCCCGAAGTGGCCGCGGCGGCGCTGCGCCGTTTCGCGGCCCTGGCCATCGTGCCGCCCGAGGGGGACGCTGGCCTGGCCTTTCCGCTGCGGCCGCCCGAGCCGATCGAACGCGACATGGCGCGCCTGCGCGCGGTCGTGGCCGATGGCACGCCGACGGTCATCCTGTGCGACAACGCGGGGCAGGCGGAACGCCTTGAGGAATTGCTGGCGCCAAAGGGACGCGAGGCGCTCCCGGCCCTCTCGATCGGCGTGCTCGGCGGCGGCTTCGTCATACCGCCGCGGGGCGCGCCCGACGGCCTGCGCGTCCTTACCGACCACGAGATCTTCCGGCGCGACCGTCGCATACGCCGCGCCCGCAAGTACGCGGCCGGTACCGCGCTCGAACTCGTCGGCGCGCTCAAGCCCGGCGACTTCGTGGTGCACCTCGAGCACGGGGTCGGCATCTACCGCGGGATGGAGACGATCTTCGTCGGCGAGAGCACCATCGAGGTGATCGTCATCGAGTACGAGGGCGGCGACCGGCTGAACGTGCCGCTCTATCGCATCGACCAGGTGGAGCGCTTCCGGCACGCGACCGACCTGTCGGAGGACGCGCCGCCGCCGCGCCTCCACCGGCTGGGCGGCAAGAAGTGGGCGCAACAGCGCGACAAGACGCGCGCCGCTATTCATGAGATGACGCATGAGTTGCTTGAGCTCTACGCGCGGCGCCACGTGGCGCACCGTCCGCCGCACAACCCCGACGGCGCGTGGCAGAAGCAGCTGGAGAGTTCGTTCCTCTTCGAGGACACGCCCGATCAGCTGCGCGCCACGCAGGACGTGAAGCGCGACATGGAAGCGGCGCGCCCCATGGATCGCCTGCTGGTGGGCGATGTCGGGTACGGCAAGACCGAGATCGCCGTGCGGGCCGCCTTCAAGGCCGTGCAGAGCGGGCGGCAGGTGGCCGTGCTCGTCCCAACGACGATCCTCGCCGAGCAGCACGCGCGCACCTTCGGCGAGCGTCTCGCCGACTTTCCGGTGAAGATCGCGGTGCTCTCCCGTTTCCAGACCGTGAAGGCGCAGAAGGCCGAGCTCGCGGAGCTGAAGGCGGGCACGGTGGACATCGTCATCGGCACGCACCGCCTTCTCTCGCCCGATGTGGAGTTTCGCCAGCTCGGGCTCATCATCGTGGACGAGGAGCACCGCTTCGGGGTGAAGCACAAGGAGCGCCTGAAGCAGCTCAAGCTGGAGACCGACGTCCTGACGCTCACGGCGACGCCGATCCCGCGCACGCTGCACCAGGCGCTCGCCGGCCTGCGCGACCTCACGCTCATGCAGACGCCTCCCCGCGACCGCTCCCCGGTGCTGACCTTCCTCGAGCCGTGGGACGACGGGCTGCTGGAGGAAGGGATCGCGCGCGAGCTCGACCGCGGCGGGCAGGTGTTCGTGGTGCACAATCGCATCGAGACCATCGAAGCGGTGGCCGACCACCTGCGCCGCATCGTGCCCCGCGGCCGCATCGAGGTGGGGCACGGCCAGATGCGCGAGCGCGACCTCGAGCAGGTGATGGCGCGCTTCGTCCGCGGCGAGATCGACGTGCTGGTGAGCACGATGATCGTCGAGAGCGGCCTCGACGTGCCCAACGCGAACACGATGTTCGTCAGCCGCGCCGACCGGTTCGGCCTCGCCCAGCTGTACCAGCTGCGCGGCCGGGTGGGGCGGTCGCACCGTCGGGCCTACTGCTACCTGCTCGTCCCCGACACCCAGGTCGATCTCGACGCCGAGCGCCGGCTCAAGGTGCTGGAGCATCACACCGAGCTCGGCGCGGGCTATCATGTCGCCCTCAAGGACCTCGAACTGCGCGGCGCCGGCAATCTGCTCGGCCCGGAGCAGTCGGGGTTCGTGCACGCCGTGGGTTTCGACCTGTACCTGCGGATGCTCGAGGAGACGGTCCAGCGCCTGCAGCGCGGCGCCGCCGCCGCCCCGCCGCCCCCGGCCGATGTCTCCATGGACATCCCCTGCTTCCTCCCCGACGACTTCATCGCCTCGGCCGACGCGAAGCTCGACCTGTACCGGCGACTGGCCGCCGCGCCGACGGTGGAAGCCATTGAAACCATCCGGGACGAGGTGCGCGACCGGTTCGGGCCGCTCCCGGCGCCGGCGGTCGCCTACGTCGCCTCCGTCCAGTTGCGCTTGGTGGGCGGCCGGCTCGGCATTGAGGGCATCCTGGTGCGCGGCGGGGAGGCGCGTGTTAACTTTCGGGGCGATGCGTTGCCGCGCATGAAGCCCCTGGCCACCGCCTTCCGGGACGTCCAGTTCCAGGTGGATGTCCGGCGAGTGCAGCCCCTCTCGTTGAAGCTGACGCGTCTGGGCGTTGCCACGATGCTCGAGGGGCTGGTGCGCGCGCTGCGAACAATTACGACCGAGCCGAAGTAACACTTCCCTTACGGGACTGCCTGCCGCCGGCGCCTTCGCCGGGCGGCCGGGCAATGCCCGCCTTCCCATCTCTCGATGAAGCGCAACGTCATCCTCGCCACCACCCTGGCCGCTACCCTTGGCATCGCCGCGTGCGACGGGTTCAAGGAAGCGCTGACCGCCCACGTGGACGTGGTCGCCCGCGCCGGCACGCAGGAACTGTCGGTCAACCGCCTCGCCGACCTGCTCGGCAACGCCAAGGTTCCGCTGCGCAAGGATGTCGCCAACGCCGTGGCCGACATCTGGATCTCGTACCAGCTGCTCGGCTACGCCGCCGCGCACGACGACACGCTGCACGACGCGAAGGTCGCCGACGACGCCATGTGGTCGATGATCGCGCAGGAGAAGTCGAAGGCGTTCTACGACAAGATCTCCAAGGACTGGAACAAGGTCGACAGCGCCTCGCTGCCGGCCAAGTACGCGGCCGGCGAGATGTTCGCGGCGCGCCATATCCTGCTCATGTCGCCCCGCCAGGGCATGACCCAGAAGTCGCGCGACTCGGTGCGCGCGGAGCTCGAGAAGATCCGCAAGACGGTCACCGCGGCGAACTTCGCCGACGTGGCCAAGGCCAAGTCGCAGGACGGCTCCAAGGCCAACGGCGGCGCGCTCGGTGTCTTCCCGCCGGGGGCGATGGTGCCGGAGTTCGAGAACGCGGTGAAGGCGCTGAAGCCGGGCGAAGTGTCGGGCATCGTCGAATCGCAGTTCGGCTTCCACCTCATCAAGCGCCAGACCTACGACGAAGTGTCCAAGGAGTTCGCGCAGGCGTACGGCCAGATTGCCACGCAGAAGGCCGAGAGCGTCTACATGGCGGCAATGGAGAAGGGAGCCGACCTGCAGGTGAAGTCGGGGGCGTCGAAGACGGTGAAGGAAGTCGCGCAGGACGTGGATTCGCACCGCGAGGACAAGGCGACGCTGGTCACGTGGAAGGGCGGCAGCCTGACGGCCGCGCGCCTGGTGCAGTGGATGGCCGCGATGCCGCCGCAGGCCCGCATTCGGGAGCAGCTGATGTCGGCGCCCGACACGGCGATCCCGTACTTCCTCAAGCAGATCGCGCGCAACGAACTCGTGCTGCACGCCGCGGACAGCGCCAAGACGGTCCCGGATTCGGCCGCCGTGGGCAACATCCGCGGCATGTTCTTCGGGCAGGTGGCGGGCGCGATGTCGGAACTCAAGGTCTCGCCGTTCTTCCTGAAGGACTCGGCCAAGACCGTCTCGGAGAAGGAGCGGCTTGCCGCGTCGCGCATCGATGCGTACTTCGACCTCCTCCTCGCCGAGAAGGCGCAGTTCGTGAACGTGCCGGAGCCGGTGGCCTCGGCGCTGCGCAAGAAGTACGAGTCCCGCATCGTGGTGGCGGGGATCGAGCGCGCGCTCGAGCGTGCCGCGAAGATCCGCCAGGTGAGCGACTCGACCCGGGCCGCCCAGCAGCCGCCGTCGGCGGTGCCGATGCCCGGCGCCGAACCGGCTGCGCCCAAGCCGGCCGCGCCCACGCCGGCCGCGCCCAAGCCGGCTGAACCCGCCAAGAAGCCGTAAGTGAACCTCCGGGCTTTCTTTCAAGTGGCGCTGCTGGGTGGCGCCGTCGCCCTCCCCCTCCGGGGGCAGGGCGTCAGCGCCGCGCCGCGCGAGTTCCCTGTCGATCGCGTCGTCGCGGTGGTGGGCACCAAGCCCATCATGTGGAGCGAGGTGCAGGAGTTCATCAACTACCAGCGCCAGCAGGGGGCGCAGGTCCCCACCGACTCGGCATCGTTCGTCGCGTTCGCGCGCTCGATCATCAGCGACCTCGTGGACCAGGAAGTGCTGATCGCCACCGCCAAGGGATACAAGATCGCGGTGACGGACGCCGAGGTGCTGCAGCAGGTCGAAGGCGAGATGAAGAAGATCCGCGACCAGTTCAAGACCGAGCAGGAGTACCGCGACGCGCTGAAGGGCGAAGGGTTCGGTACGGTCGAGGAACTGCGCCGGATTCGCGTGGACCGTGCCAAGCGCGAGCTCTTCCAGCAGCGCGCCATCGACTCGCTGAAGGCCAAGGGGCGCATGCCGTCGGTCGCCATCTCCGAGGCCGAAATCACCGAGGCGTTCGCGCATGCCAAGGACCGCCTGCCCAAGCGGCCCGCCACGGTCACGTTCCGCCAGATCATCGTGAGTCCGAAGCCCTCGGCCGCCAGCCGCAAGGCGACGCTGGCGAAGATGGATTCGTTGCGGGCCGAGATCGCCAAGGGGACGGAGTTCGAGGTGGTCGCCAAGCGCGAGTCGCAGGATCCGGGCTCCAAGGAGCTGGGCGGCGACCTCGGCTGGGCGCGGCGCGGGATGATGGTGCCCGCCTTCGACCAGATGATGTTCTCCCTCAACCCGAACGTCGTCAGCCCGACGGTGGAGACGGTGTACGGCGCCCACATCATCCGCGTCGATCGCATACGGCCGGCCGAGGTGAAGGCGCGCCACATCCTGCTGCGCTGGAGCATGGACTCCAGTGACGTGGCGCGCGCGAAGCTCGAGGCCGATTCGGTGCTGGCCGCCTGGAGGAAAGGCGCGTCGTACGATTCGCTCGTCACCAAGCATCACGACGAGGCGGAGTTGCGCCTGATGGCCGATCCGTTCCCGCGCGACTCGCTGCTGCCGGAGTACCGCCAGGCGATGAAGGACAAAAAGGCCGGCGAATTCGTCGGACCGTTCCTGATCCCGAATCCGCAGAATGGCCTCAGCAAGGTGGTTGTGCTGCAGCTGACGTCGGCCGAGGACGGCGGTGAGATGAAGCTCACGGATGTGC
This sequence comes from Gemmatimonadaceae bacterium, assembly GCA_036504815.1. Taxonomy (NCBI): domain Bacteria; kingdom Pseudomonadati; phylum Gemmatimonadota; class Gemmatimonadia; order Gemmatimonadales; family Gemmatimonadaceae; species Gemmatimonadaceae bacterium. The sequence goes on from DASXUN010000003.1 coordinate 273,441, forward strand.
GGGAGCGCATCCGCGCCCAGCTGGTGCAGGAGAAGACGGCGCGCCGCATTCTCGACCAGCTGCGCAAAGAGATGTACGTCTCCATCCGAATGTGACGCTGCCGACGCTGGCCATCACGCTGGGCGACCCGCGCGGTATCGGCGCGGAGATCGTGCGCAAGGCGCTCGCCGACCCCCGGGTGGCGGGCGCTTGCCGTTGGGTGGTGGTGGGGCCGTCAGGACTCGACTGCCCGGTCGATGACGTGATCGGCGAGTGGCATCCGCGGCAGAGCGACGCCAACGCCGGGCGGCTGGCGGGAAAGGCCATCGCGCGCGGCGTGGCGCTGTGCCAGGCGCGCGCAACGGATGCGCTGGTGACGGCGCCCATCGACAAACGCGCGCTGCTCGCCGGCGGCTATGCGTACCCCGGCCACACCGAGATGCTGGCCGCACTCACCGGGCGCGACGTGGCGATGATGCTGGCCAGCGATCGGCTGCGCGTGGTGCTCGCCACGACCCACGTGCCGCTGCGCGACGTTCCGTCGCTGCTGACGGCCGAGGTGATTGCGCGGACGGCGCGCGTGACGCGCGAGGGCTTGCGCTCGGCGTTCGGGATCGCGGCGCCGCGCATCGCGCTCTGCGCGCTGAACCCGCACGCCGGCGACGGCGGGCGCTTCGGCCGGGAGGACACCGACCTGCTGGGTCCGGCCGCGACGGCCAATGACCTGATGGGCCCGTTCCCCGCCGACACCGTCTTCGTCCGCGCGATGCGCGGTGAGTTCGACGCCGTGATCGCGCCGTACCACGATGTGGGGATGACGGCCATCAAGGTCGCCTCATTCGGGTCGGCGGTGAACGTCACGCTCGGGCTGCCGTTCCCGCGCACCTCGCCCGACCACGGCACCGCGCTCGACATCGCGGGGCAGGACAAGGCCGATCCGTCGTCGATGATCGAGGCCATCCTGCTCGCGGCGCGGCTCGCACGGCAGTAGCCGGCAAGCGCCGCTACTCGCGCGTCATCTCCAGGATCGCGATCCGCCGCCCGTCCATTTCGCGCACGGTCCACGTGGCGCCACCGCCGCTGACCTTGTCGCCCACCTGCGGCAGCCGCCCGAGCAGGCCGAAGACGAAGCCGCCCACCGTGGTGTAGTCGTCGTCCGGCACCTGCAGTCCGTGCTGCGCATTGACGTCGCCGATCTCCGCCTGCCCGGGCACCAGCGTCTCGCCCGACGCCGCGCGCTGCGTCGTCGCGATGCCCTCGTCGTGCTCGTCGAGGATCTCGCCCACCAGCTCCTCGAGCAGGTCCTCCATCGTCACGAGCCCCGCGGTGCCGCCGTACTCGTCGAGCACGATGGCCAGGTGCTCCTTGAGCCGCTTGAAGTCGGCGAGCACCTCCTCGACCTCGCGCGACCCCGGCACGGCGTGGACGTCGCGCATGACGCTCGCCAGCGAGAAGGTCGCGGGGCGGTGCCGCAGCACGGGAAGCAGGTCCTTGGCGTGCACCATCCCCACCACATTGTCGAGCGATCCCTCGAAGACCGGGTAGCGCGAGAATCCCGCCTCCTCGACCACCGCCAGCGCCTCGTCCAGTGTGGCCTCCGCGTCGAGCGCCACGATCGCCGTCCGCGGCGTCATCACCTCGCGGGCGTTCTTCTCCGAGAACTCGAACACGGCGCCGATGAGGTCGGCGTCCTGCTGCTCGATCTCTCCCTCGCGCTGGCTCTGCTCGACGATGACCTTGAGCTCGTCAGGCGAATGCACGCTGTCGTGCGTGGCATCCAGCCGGACGCCAAAGGGGCGCAGCACCGCGGACGCCGACAGGTTCAGGAGGGCGGTGAACGGCCGCACGAGCCAGGCGAAGGCGAGGAGCGGCGGCGACAGCCACTTGGCCCAGACTTCCGGGTGCTGCAGCGCCGCGGCGCGCGGCGTCAATTCGCCGAACACCACGTGCAGGTAGGTCACGGCCACCAGCGCGACGCCGGCGCCGAGGCTCACGCGCAACCCCGCCTCGATGGCGAAAGGCAGGGCGGCGAACCATCCCTCGAAGACGTGGCCGATGGACTCCTCGGCCACCCAGCCGAGGCCGAGGGAGGCGGCGGTGATGCCCAACTGGCTCGCCGAGAGTACACGCGCCAGATTGTCGGTGGCGCGCAGGGCGTAGCGGGCGATCAGGTCGCCCGCTCGGACCATGGCCTGCAGGCGCGTGCGGCGGGCGCGCACCAGCGCGAATTCCACCGCCACGAAGTACCCGTTCAGGAGCAGCAGCAGAGCGATGATGCCGAGGCGCGAGAGCATGCGACAAACGTACCGGGCGCGAGCCGCGCGACGCCAGCGCCGGGGCGCCCGGTGAGTCCGGCGGCCGCCAGGAACGACTGCGCGCCGCTGGCCAACGGCCGCGCCGGCGCGCCGCCGGTGGCGCACACGCACGCCGACGGAACGTCGCACCAGCCCGGGGCCGGCACGTCGGGGCTCAAGTGGGCCCTGATGCTCACCCTGGTCTTCTTCTTCGCCGAAGTCGTCGGCGGCTGGATGGCGAACTCGCTGGCCCTGCTCGCCGACGCCGGGCATATGCTCACCGACGTTGGCGCGCTGGGCCTGTCCCTCTTCGTCGCGTGGTTCAGCCGCCAGCCGAGCACCTCCAGCAAGACCTTCGGGTACCTGCGCTGGGAGATTCTCGCCGCGTTCATCAACGGCACGGTGCTCCTGCTCGTCTCCGTGGGGATCGTGTGGGAGGCCATCGGCCGGCTGCGCCACCCCGAGCCGCTGCAGAGCGGACTGATGCTGGTGGTGGCCGCCGGCGGACTCCTGGTGAACATCTTCGTTGCCCGGCTCCTGCATGCCGGGGCGTCGTCGTCGCTCAACGTGCGCGGCGCCTACCTGCACGTCCTCAGCGACCTGCTCGGCTCCGTCGCCGCCATCGTGGCCGGCCTCTGCGTGCGCTACCGGGGCTGGACGATCGCCGATCCGGTGGCGTCCATCGTGATGACGGTGTTGATCGTCCGCGGCGCCTGGCAGCTGGTGCGCGAGTCCGTGGATGTCCTGCTCGAGGCGGTGCCGCCGCACATCTCCCTCGACGCCGTGCGCACCGCCATCGCGGCCGTTCCCGGCGTCTGCTCGGTGCACGACCTCCACGTCTGGACGGTGACCAGCGGCATGGTCGCGATGAGCGCGCACGTCGTCGTGCCGACACCCGCGGAGCACCAGCAGGCGCTCGAACGCGTGCACGCCGCGATGTCGCGATTCGGCATCCATCACGTGACGGTGCAGATTGAAGGGCAGGAGCTCGCGGACTGCCTCCCCCATCGCTAGTCGCCGTCCGCATTCGTCATCGCCGATCGCAATCCGAATTCCCAATCCTCAATCGGTCTTCCCCGCATGGCTCAGCTCGACAAACTGCTCTCGGTGATGATCCAGAAGAGCGCCGAGGCGCTCTACCTGGACGAGGACCAGCCCTCGACGCTGAAGCTCGAGGGGAATGACACGCCGGTCACCAAGCCGCTGAACGGCGCGCAGGTCGTCGGCCTGCTCAAGGAGATCGCGCCGCCGGCGGCCTCCGCGAACCTCGACCAGAAGGCGCCGGTCAAGTTCCAGTACACCAACACCGAGGGCGTCTTCCTCGTTCGCGCGATGCTGCAGGCCAACAAGTGGCACTGCCAGCTCACCGTGGACGACAAGGGCGAGTTCGAGCGGCGCACGGGGATGTTTCGCGCGGTGGATCTCGAGACGGGCGTCGTCTCCAGCGGCGCGGCACCGGCGCCGGTGGCCGATGCCGCCGAGCTGAAGGACCCCGCCAAGGCCCGCGTCGAGATGGAACGGCTGCTGCGGCTCCTCGTCGAGACCGGCGGATCCGACCTGCACCTGCGCGTCACGGAACCGCCCATCCTGCGCAAGAGCGGCGAGATGGACCGCATCGAGGGTCCCAAGATGACGGACCCCCAGCTCACCGCGCTGCTGCAGTCCATCATGCCGGATCGCAACAAGAAGGAGTTCGCCGAGCACAACGACACCGACTTCGCGTACGAGATCGAGGGCGTGGCGCGCTTCCGCGCCAACGTGCTCAAGGACCGCAAGGGCATTGCCGCCGTCTTCCGCGTCATCCCGAGCAACATCGTGACGGCCGACCAGCTCGGGGTCACCCCCGAGGTGCAGAAGCTCTGCTACCTCACCAAGGGCCTCGTGCTCGTCACCGGCCCCACGGGATCGGGCAAGTCCACTACGCTCTGCGCGCTCATTGACCTGGTGAACCGGTCACGCTCCGACCACGTCATCACCATCGAGGACCCGATCGAGTTCGTGCACGAGAACAAGAGCTGCATCATCACGCAGCGGCAGGTGGGCGTGCACACCGACTCGTTCAAGAGCGCGCTGCGCGCCGCGCTGCGCGAGGATCCGGATATCATCCTCGTGGGCGAGCTGCGCGACCTCGAGACGGTGGCCATCGCCATCGAGACGGCGGAAACGGGCCACCTGGTGTTCGGCACGCTGCACACGACCACGGCGGCGAGCACCATCGACCGCCTCATCGACCAGTTCCCGGCCGACCGCCAGGAGCAGGTGCGCACCATGCTTTCGGAGTCGCTCAAGGGCGTGGTGTCGCAGGTGCTCTGCAAGAAGATCGGCGGCGGGCGCGTGGCCGCGCGGGAAATCCTGCTGGTCACCGGCGCCGTGTCCAACCTCATCCGCGAAGGCAAGACGTTCCAGATTCCGAGCATCATGCAGACGTCCAAGCGCATCGGCATGGTGACGATGAACGACACGCTGATGGACCTCGTCGAGCAGAAGCTCGTCGAGCCCAAGGAAGCGTGGATGAAGTCGGTGGAGAAGGCGGCGTTCGTGGCGTCGCTGAAGGTCAAGGGGCACGACACGTCGTTCGCCGAGACCGATCCGCAGACCGCGGGGGGAGCTGGCGGAACGCCGCCCGCGGGCCAGGGGGCGGCCGGTGGAACGCCACGTTCCGGCATGGCCGGCGTGAAGCGGTAGCCGCGCGCTCCGGACCGCCCTCAGCGGGCCGGGGTGTCGCTGGAGAGCACGGCGCCGTACGCGCTGGTGAGGCACGACGGGCAGAGAATCGCCGAGAACCCGACGTCGCCGCGCGAGGCGACGTAGGCCTCGAGTTGCTGCCACGCGTTGCGCTCATCGCGCACCTTGTGACACTGCGGGCAGATGGGGACGGCGCCGCGGAGCGCGCGCAACTCCGCCACCGTCTCCTGCAGGTGATCCCGGGCGCGCGCCATGGCGCGCCACGCCCGGTCCTCCGCTTCGGCCGTCGCCTGGCGATGATGGGCGACGAGCAGGCCGAGCGCGTTCGCCAGGGCGAAGCAGACGACGTGCGTCACGATCTGGGGGCCCGAGACGTCGTGGTGCCAGTACAGCACCAACGAGAGACTGGCCACCGAGAGGATGATGGCCGGCACCGCCTGCACTCGGGTGCGGCCCGGGATCATCAGGTAGTAGACCACCACGCTCAGCAGTTCGAAGCGCGTGATGAACAGCTGGTCCGGGCCGCGGCCGATATGCGAGGCGATGGCCAGCGCCACCCCCACCAGCTGGGCGATGAAAAGGAGTCGCTCGAAGCGCGTCCGGGTGGGCGCCGCCCTCAACCAGTGCCAGAGCGCGACCAGCGCGAGCAGGGTTGCCCCGCGCACGGACCAGAGAATGGCGAGACGGAGGCCCGACTTGGCGACCATCGCGTCGATGATGCCGAAGGCGGCGATGGGGAAGGCGAGGACGGCGACCACCCGCAGCGCCTGCACCCGGTCGCGTTCGAACCGGTGCTGCTCGAGCGCATCCGGCGTCATCTCCGGTGCGCTCGACGCACGCGGCGACGGCTCGTTCACCGGTCGCGACGATAGCAGGTCGGTCATCGCGGGGGGCACTGGGGGGAAGGCGGGGCCGGCGTCGGCCATGCGCCAAGCCAAACAATGTGGGTACAGTGCATCCGCGCGGCAAGCCGACCGGTGCTCACCGCGGGCCGGCGCTCGTCTCCATGTACTCCGGGAAATGCTCGCGAGCGCACCGCGGACACATGCCGTGCGAGAAGTCCGCGTCGCTGTGTGCCCGCACATACCGGTCGAGCCCCTCCCAGGCGCCCGCTTCGGTGCGCACCTGGTGGCAGTAGGCGCAGATCGGGATGATCCCCTCGAGTTTCCGCAGCTCGGCGACGGCCTGTTCGCGCGCCTCGATGGCGGCCTGTTCGCGCGCCAGTGACGCATCCAGGTCCTTGTCCAGCTGCGTGCGATTGCGGGCGATCAGCATGCCGAGCACGCCGGCGAGCACGATATTGAGGCCCGTGGCGACGCGCTCGTACGACGGCATCGTCACCCAGTGACTCCAGATGAGACCCGTGACGGAGACCAGCAGCGCCGCCCACGCCACCAACTGGAGCCGAAACGGGTACGGATAGACGACGAAGGTCCCGATCGAGACCAGCACCATGGTGCGCACTGGCATCCAGTTGTCGGCCGGGCGCAGGAGCGCGTTGCTCGTCAGGAAGGCGACAATGGCCAGGGCGAGGAGGAAGAGCACGCGACCGAGGGCCGCGCGCGACTCGGCCTTCCGGATCACCGCCACGCCAAGCGCCCACAGGAGCAGCTGCGAGGCGCGCAGCGCGTGGAGCACGGTCAGCGTCGTCCGGTTCGGCACGACACTGATGTCCACGTAGGCGAACAGGACGCCCGGCACGAGCAGGAGCGTGGTTGCCACGAGGGCCAGCCGCCGCTCGCTTTCGAGCCGCAAGGCCGCAACGTGTTGCAGGTGAGAGGTGGGCATTGGCGGGCCCCGTCGTCGGCGAGGGTGCGGTGTAGAAGGGGCGCGGTCCGGCTGGGGGGGCGCGACCTGTGAATTCTAGCCGGTGTTCGACTATCTTACGAGGCTATGGAAATCCGCAACATTGCCATCATCGCGCACGTTGACCACGGCAAGACCACGCTCGTGGACAAGATGCTCCGCCAGTCCGGGGCATTTCGCGAAAATCAGGTCGTCGCCGAGCGCGTGATGGATTCGAACCCGCTCGAGCGCGAGCGGGGGATCACCATCCTCGCCAAGAACACGTCCATCCACTGGAAGGACACCAAGATCAACGTGGTGGACACGCCGGGGCATGCCGACTTCGGCGGCGAGGTGGAGCGCATCCTCCGGATGGTGGACGGGGTGCTCCTCGTGGTGGACGCGTTCGACGGACCGATGCCGCAGACCCGCTTCGTGCTGCGCAAGGCGCTGGCGCTGGGCCGGCAGGTGATCGTCTGCATCAACAAGATCGACCGGCCGGGCGCCGACCCCATGCGCGTGCACGAGGAAGTGCTCGACCTGCTGATCGAGCTCGAGGCCAACGAGAACCAGCTCGACGCCCCCGTCGTCTACGCCTCGGCGCGCGAGGGGACGTCCACGATGGACATGGCCGTGCCGGCCGTGAACCTGACGCCGCTGTTCGACACCATCGTCAAGCACGTGCCGGCACCGCCACACGACGCGGCCGGGGCGTTCCAGATGCTCATCTCGACCATCGACTACTCGAACTACCTCGGCCGCATGGCCATCGGCCGGATCGAGCGCGGCACGGTGCACGTGGGCGACACCGTGCACCTGCTGTCCGTGGACCACGAGAAGAAGCCCATCGTGGGCCGGGTGACCAAGCTCTACGGCTTCGAGGGGCTGGAGCGCGTCGAAATGCCGCAGGCGTCGGCGGGCGAGATCGTCTGCCTGGCCGGCCTCGAGGGCGTGGAGATCGGCCTCACGATCACCGATCCCGAGCATCCCGAGCGGCTGGAGGGGATCGCGGTGGAGGAACCGACGATCTCGGTGGACTTCCTGGTCAACAACTCGCCGTTCGCGGGCCGCGACGGCAAGTATGTGACGTCGCGCCAGATCAAGGAGCGGCTGGAGAAGGAACTCGAGCGCAACGTGGCGCTGCGGGTGGAGGACACCGACGCCACCGATACGTGGACGGTGAGCGGGCGCGGCGAGCTGCACCTCTCCATCCTGATGGAGACGATGCGGCGCGAGGGGTACGAGTTCCAGGTGTCGCGGCCGCGGGTGATCACTCACCTTGGGCCCAACGGCGAGCGGCTGGAACCGTACGAGGAGCTGGCCATCGACGTCCCCGAGGAGTTCATGGGGACGGTCATCGAGAAGCTGGGACCCCGCAAGGCCGAAATGCTCGAGATGAAGAATCCCGGGCAGGGGATGGTGCGCCTGCTCTACAAGATCCCGGCGCGCGGGCTGTTCGGGTACCGGAGCGAGTTCCTGACGGACACGCGGGGCACCGGCATCATCCACCACCGCTTCCTGGAATACGGGGCGTGGGCGGGGGCGCTCGAGGGGCGCAGCCGCGGGGTGCTGGTGTCCATGGAGCACGGAACGATCGTCGCGTTCGCCCTGGGCAACCTGCAGGATCGCTCGACGCTGTTCGTGGCGCCCGGCGACGAGGTCTATGAAGGGATGGTGGTGGGCGAGAACTCCCGGCCGGGGGACATGGACGTCAACCCGACGAAGGAAAAGAAGCTGACGAACATGCGGTCGAAGTCGGCCGACGACGCCATCTCGCTGGAGCCGCCGCGGGTGTTGACGCTGGAAGGTGCGCTGGAGTATATCGAAGACGACGAGTTGATCGAGGTGACCCCGAAGTCGATTCGTCTGCGCAAGCGGAGCCTTCTCGCGACGGACCGCAAACGCAGTTCACGCGAAGCGAAGCGCGAACGCGCCTCGTCCTAACCCATCCAGGCAGCACACGGAGCGCAGCATCATGTCGGGCAAGTTGGCGTCGTCGCCGGTCGGCAAGGCTCTCGACGCGGACCTCATCACCCTCCTCGCGCTGCAGGCTGCGGCCCCCGAGGATGACGAAGCACTCTTCGACGACGACCTCGACGAAGACGACGAGTTCGATGACGAGGACGAGGACGACGACGACTCGGACGACGACCTCGAGGACGAGGAGGACGCCGTCGAGGACGAGGACGATCTCGACCTCGACGACGACGGCTTGCTGGATGACGAGGAGCTCGAGGCGCTGGACGACGACGAGCTCGACGAGTTGGACGACGACCTGATCGACCTGGACGACGAGTACGACAACCTCGAGGACGATGACGAGCCGCGGGGCGGGGCGTTCGACGGGTAGTGCCTGGGTGCGCGGGACCGGGCACGGTGTGGTGCAAGGGAAGGGGACGTGGTGGGAGGCGGGGATGTGCGAACTGCTTGTCCCGCCTTCGGTTGGCTGCCAGTTGACCCAGTCTCCGGAACTAGCGATACTTCAAGATTCTGGGCCATTAGCTCAGGTGGTTAGAGCGCACGCCTGATAAGCGTGAGGTCCGAGGTTCAACTCCTCGATGGCCCATTGGTACGACAACTCATTGCCCCGTTAGCGCTTCAGGCGCTGGCGGGGCGATGTGTTTTCTGGCCGATTGGCGGCGTGGTGTCCATTCGTGGTGTCCGTTCAACCGACACCAAACCGGCCGCGGTAAGGCTGCCGCGGCTCGCCAGCGCGGCGCGCAGCGTGACGTCATCGGCCCGCTGGTAACACTTGAGGATGGTTTGCGCTGATTTCCATCCGCCCAACTGGGCCAAGTCGCGCAACGGCGTGTTCTTCAGTTCCGTGGCGAACTTCCGCCGCAAGCTGTGCCATCCCCGGCCGGGCTCTGGCGCAATTCCTGACAGCGTTTCGAGCCGGTTCCACCAGGTACGTGCCCGATGCCGTGAAACAGGCTGCAGCGGGCGTTCTGGCGCCGGGAAGACCCATCCGTCGCCCAAGTGCGCGCGCTCGCGGCGCGCCTTCTTCAACCACTCAACGGCTTCGACCGACAGCGGCGTCTCGTGCGCCGAGCGCATTTTGTCGTGTTCCGCGCGCCAGCGCACGCGCGCATTGTCGAGCTCCAAGTCCGACCAGCGGAGCTGGAGTACTGCGCCGACCCGATGTCCTGTTTCATGCACGATCATCAGGAGCAACGGGCAGAGCGGCGACACGCGGGGTGCCACCGCCAACATCTTCTCGAACTCCTCGGCGACCAGTACCGGACGCCGCACGCTGGAGTCGGTAGGGAAGGGCAACTTGTCGAGCGGATTCCGCTCGACCAGCTGCTTGCCCGTTCCATCGCCGGCTTGGGTCGCCCAGTTGAGAACGGCCCGCATGAACTTGAGGTCCTGGACGATCACGCGGCTCCGGACCTCACGCTTCTCCGGCTTCTGGTCCTCCTTGGCGGCCTTCCGTGGCCGCAGGTCGCCGTGCTCACGCCGCCAACCGACAAAACGGTCCCAATCGCGGCGGGAGAGGGTCATGAGCTCGCGGTGGACACCCCAGCACTCGCTGAAGCGCTTGGCCGCGCGCCGGTCGTGACCCTGCGCACTCTTTCCCTTCTGTGGTGTGACTTCGCGCAGGTAGATGTCAAACAGCGCCCCGAGTCGGAGGGCGCCAGCGGGCACCGTGCGGTGCTCGCGCAACGCCGACGCCGCGTTCTCCGCCGCCGTCTTGGCGGCCTCGATGTCCCGATGCCCAAGGGCGATACGGGTGCGGCGTCCGGCCTCCCTGAACTCCAGGAACATCCGACCGGTCACGGGATGGGCGAATGCCCGGACCCGATTCCGGCCACGCTCGCCGGTGGTGAAGCTCCATTGCGTCGGTAGGTGTTCGTTCATCGTGAGGTTTCTCTGGAAACGTTCACGCTGGTACGAACAACCTGCTCAGCCTTCGCGCCTAGAAGATGCACGCCAGCTGCCGACGCTGCCACTTGGCGCGCCTTAACCGGCAGGCAACGCCGAGCGATCCGCCACGTGCGTCCACGCCCCGTCGCCGGAATGGCTCCCTCGCGTGCGAGGCGGCGAAGATGAGCCGGGCTATATCCCGACACAGTCGCGGCCTGTGCCAACGTGAGTGACTCATCCGGCGACTCGACGTCAATGCCGCAGAGGTCCGCGATGAACTGCTCGCACAGTGCGCAGCCCGACACGTGCGCCTCGACGGCGCGCAGCGCGTCCGCGGTCGCTCGCCATTTGGCGAGCAGTTCGGCGCGGCTCCGCGGTCGTGTTCGGTCTGGCGGACCACCGGCGGGCAGATGCATCACACCCATTCCGAGAGCACGTCGTCGACTTCCTGCTCGACGCGCCGCTCCGTCCAGTCTGGACATACGACTTCGTCCAATCTCCGCCGAATGGCCTCGCGCGCCTCCAGAGCCGCATAAGGGCCCCATAGCGCGGCGTCTCTTGTCTGCAACAGCGCATACGATCCGCCGTGCGAGAGCAGCTGGGAGCGCTGCACGCGTTGCCGAATCAATTCTGCAGCGGCCGCCGTCTTCGCCCGCTCCTCGGCCTTGCGCGTGGCGTGATGGCGATCGAGTATGGCGGCGCACTCCGCCTCGATCAGATGGAGCGGAACGCCGACCCGGGCATGCTCCGCCAAGTAGCGTTCTACCTCCGCACAGACCGCAGACGGCTCTCTGCTCATCCGGATGCGGATCATCGCCACACAGTTGTCGCGCGCCGCCTTCTCCCGCTGCGCTGCCTGCTCGCGTTCCGCTTCGGCTCTGGCCTCTGCGGCACGTGCCTGTGCTTCGGCCAGAGCAGCTGCCGCGCGGTCTCGTTCCAGTGCACGTGCAGCGTCCTCCCGCGAGCGCTGTTCCGCGAGATACTGCCGAACCTCCTGACGGCGTGCGATTTCAGCACGCGTCACATCGAGGTCCGCTTCGGCGTTCGCTCGTCGCGCCTCCCACGGCGGAACCGCCGCCGGGGCGGGCGGGGCCTGCTCGGTCTCCCGAGCAGGCGCCACCGCCGGATGATGCTGGTGCGACGCCACTTCAGCCTGCGTCGATGCACGTGCACGCAGTCGTTCGACGACGGACCGTCGGTACCGCCGCTGACCGCCCGGCGTTCGCTCCGCCACGAGTCGTCCCTGCGCCTCGTATCGGCGAACCGTTTCCGGTGCCACGCCGAGCTCGCGGGCCGCCTCGCTCACAGTGAGAAAGTCATCCTTAGACATTCTTCTCATCTCCACGGATCGCTAGAGATCCGGCGTTCCGTTTGTCAGAAGGGTGCGGATGCGGCCTGGGCTGGTACTGCCCGGTCGTCGGCTGCCTTTCTCGGTGACAGCAGCACCACCTCGCGCACATTCAGCTCCGCGACGTGATGCGTCCGGCCCTCCTTGTCGTCGTACTGCCGGTATTCAAGCCTTCCTTCGACAAACACTTTGTCCCCTTTCCGCGCGTAGCTTTCCATGATGTCGGCAAGTCCTGCACCCTCCGCCGACCGATTCCATGCGATGCACTTGTGCCAGTCTGTGCGCTCCTGGCGCTTGCCGTCAGGATCATTCCACTGGCGGCTCGTTGCGATCGAGAACTGCGCGACTTTCGTTCCGGTTGACGTGGTGCGGACTTCGGGGTCGGCACCAAGATTCCCAATCAACGACACCCTGTTCAGACTGCGGCTCATAACGGCTCCTGAGAGAGAGTTGACTTCGTTCGCATATCGGCGCACTTCGCCCGTCAAGTCGCGGGCGAAGTGCGCAGCCCGCCTCCTTCCCGCGCTCCGGTGCATGGCATCGCGGAGCGCGGCGGTTCTTCATGGGGGATGGCTGTCGATCGGTGAGAGGAGCGGGAGTGACGTCAGATCCGGAAACACCCCGCCTAGGTCGATCTCGCCACCCTTTGCCACGTACTTCGCGCAGTATCCACTCACGCAACCGATGGACCGCGGCGTCTCGAGCCGAGCGAATCCGCGACCGATTTCCAGCCATTCCGCCTCCCAGGCGCGGCGGTTTGCGCGGGCGAGGCGATCGTCGGCCCTTGCAAGCCGAGCCGCGCCTACGAGCGCGTGATAGTGGATGACGCCGCGCCGCTGCATTTCGAGAGCACGAATCCAGTAGACACCGCTTTGTCGCTTGTACCAGCGCGCGCCGTAGAGCGATCGGCTGAGCTTGCTCGCCCATACGCGGTAGCGTTTGTCGGCAGCCTCTGGATGCACTTCCCGAGCGAACGTGAACGTGCCGAACCACGACCACGGGTAACGCGACACAAACTCGCGCCATGCGTCGAGCAGCTTGTCGTTCCGGGTCTTGGCAGTGTCTTGGGGGGGGGGGGGGGGGGGGGG